>JACMML010000379.1 GCA_014379105.1 Phycisphaerae bacterium | reverse complement strand
GTCTTGTCGGCGATCTGCATGGTGAACCTCATCGCAAAATTGCGTCGCGAAACGCTACACGATCCTTCGGTGATCGTCCATCGTAAGAATCACATCCGACGCATCGGACCGAAAGCGCGTAAAATGCTCTGAGTGAAACGGTTCTTCCACCAAGTGAAACGATTTCTCTTCCGAGTGAAACAGTTTTTCCTCCAAGTGAAACGACTCTTCAACTGGCGCACAATCACCGACATCGCCAAGCGCCAGGAATGGCCATTGCGGCTTGCCGATCGGCTCGGCCGCGGTCACGGGCGCATGCGCCTGCTGGACACGCTGACGGAACCGCCGCCGGCACCGCTTAAGCCGGACTTGACCGGCTGGGAAAATGAGTCGCTGGCGGCAGTCTGGATCGGCCACGCGACCGTGCTGTTGCGCGTGGGCGGTAAGACAATCCTCACCGACCCGGTCCTCTCCAACCGCATCGGCCTGGGCATGGGCCTCTTCACCCTCGGCCCGCGCCGGCACATGCGTCCGGCATTGACGATCCACGAACTGCCGCCCATCGATTTAGTCCTGCTCAGCCACGCCCACTTTGACCATCTCGATCTGCCGACTTTAGCAAGGCTGTCGAAGCGTATCACCGTGATCGCCGCCGCCGGGGTCAGCGATCTAGTGGGGAATCTCGGTTTCCGCGAGGTCATCGAACTGCGGTGGGGAGAAACCACGCGAATCGCGGACCTGCGGATAACCGCCAAGCCCGTCGTCCATTGGGGAGCCCGCACTTTTCGCGACACGCATCGTGGTTACTGCGCGTTCTTGATCGAGTCGCAGCAGCATCGCGTGCTCTACGGCGCCGACACCGCTTATCACGAGCAATGGCGCGGCACGGCGAAGGTGGATCTCGCGATCCTCGGCATCGGCGCCTACGACCCGTACGTCGCAGCGCACGCGACACCAGAGCAAGCACTCGCGATGGCGGATCATGTCGGGGCGGACTCAATATTGCCCATTCACCACTCCACGTTCACCCTAAGCCGAGAGCCGCGTTACGAGCCCATCAAGAGACTGCTGGATGCGGTGGGGGGCGACAATAAGAGAGTCGTCATACGCCGAATCGGCGAGAGCTTTGAAAAGTGATTCCATTCCTCAAAGTAGACGGTCTAAGAAGCTGAAATTGGATTGGGCTCGCATGGCCGGTTCATACATCCAACTCATCCGCCTCTTCCGCACGCTCCATGATGAACCGAAATCGCGCCGAAGCGTCTTTCCCCATCAGTTCGTTAATGATCCGATCCGTCGCCAGCGCGTCCGAGATTTCGACGCGTAGCAGACGGCGCGTCTTCGGATTCAGCGTCGTCTCCCACAGCACCTTGGGCATCATTTCGCCTAAGCCCTTAAACCGGGTGATTTCTGATTTGGCATTCCCTTTCACATGCTGCTTGAGGATGCGATCACGATCGGCGTCGTCGGCCGCCCAGAAGGTTTCTTTGCCGATGTCTACGCGATACAGCGGCGGCAGCGCGAGAAAGACACGGCCGGCGTCGATCAGCTGTCGCATGTGCCGAAAGATGAACGTCAGCAACAGCGTGGTGATGTGATGCCCGTCGCTGTCGGCATCCGCCAAGAGCACGAGGCGGTGGTAGCGCATCTTGGTTGGATCGCAGTCGGCGCCTGCGCCACAGCCAAGCGCCGTGACCAAGTCGGCGATTTCGCGGTTTTCCATCACCTTCGCGAGTGAAGTGCCTTCGGTGTTCAGCACCTTGCCGCGTAGAGGAAGGATTGCCTGGCGATTACGATCGCGGCCTTGCTTGGCGCTGCCGCCGGCGGAATCGCCTTCGACGATGAAAATCTCGCTCTCATTGCGATTGTTGCTGGAGCAATCGGCGAGTTTCCCCGGCAGGTTCAGCCGGCCGCTCGTGGCGGTCTTGCGGCTGATGCTCGCACTGGCGGCGCGGCTCGCCTCACGGGCGCGGGCGGCGATGATGATGCGGTTCACGATCGTCTCGGCCACCGTGCGATTGTTGTTCAGCCATTGCTCAAGCGCCGGACGGACCGCCGAGTCGAGCATCGAATGCACTTCAGGATTATTCAGCCGATCCTTGGTTTGGCCTTGAAATTGCGGCTCTTCGATGAAGATGCTGAGCACCCCGATCACGCCTTCGCGAATATCTTCCGCCGCCAGCGTGACGCCGCGGGGCGTGAGATTGTGCGTCTCGATGTAGTTGCGGATCGCCTTCAACACGCCGCCGCGGAGCCCGTTTTCGTGCGTGCCGCCATTGGCGGTGGGGATACCGTTGACATAGCTCTTAAGCAGTTCCTCGGTGCTTTCGGTCCAACTGAAACACATCTCGATCCGAAGCCCGTTCTCCTTATCGAGCACAAACGGTTGCTCGTGAACGGGCCTGGCATCCTTCTCCACGAGAATTTTCTTCAGGAACGCGAGGATGCCTTCTTCATGATGAAACGTTTCTTTCTTACCGTTGACCTCATCATTCCAGATGACCTTCAGCCCTTTGTGGATGTAACTCGCGACCTCCAGCCGCTCGCGAATGGTGTCGGGATTGAATTCAGTGCGCGGAAAGATCTGTGGATCGGGGTGGAAGAAAATGGTCGTTCCGCTGCCGCGCGCGGCCCCGAGTTTTTTCAGCTTGCCGGTTGCCTTGCCCTGGCGGAACTCCATTTCCCACTCGGCGCCGTCGCGCTTGATGGTCGCGACGAGGCGTTTCGAAAGCGCATTGACGACCGACGCCCCGACGCCGTGCAGGCCGCCGCTGGTTTTGTAGTTGCCGGCCGAACTGTTATCGAACTTTCCCCCGGCGTGGAGCGTGCAGAGGATGATTTCCAACGCGGGCTTCTTATGGGTCGGGTGATTATCAACCGGAATCCCACGGCCATTATCGCTGACGGTGATTGTCGCGCCGTCCTTGTGCAGCGTCACTTCGATCTGATCGGCGTGACCGTTCATCGCCTCATCGACGGAGTTGTCAAAGATTTCCCAGACCAGGTGATGCAAGCCCGCCGATCCGGTGCCGCCGATATACATTCCGGGGCGTTTGCGAACCGGATCGAGGCCTTCCAAAACGGTGATGCTGCTGGCGTTGTAACTGTTGTTGGCGCTCATGCGTATTCTTTAACTTCCCAACGTAACGTTGTACGATTCGACCTCTGAGTAGCCGCGAGATTATTTCCCGACTCAATCGCGAAGGCTGGTTCTTACATCGAACCAGTGGAAGCCATCACATTTTTAAACATCCGCAAAAACCAGATGCACTGGTTGTCGTGCCGCATCCCAAAAAAGACATGCCAAAAGGCACTCTCGCGAGTATCATGCGCTCCGCAGGCTGGAGATAACCATGTACTATCCTATCGCTATCCATAAAGACTCCGGTTCGGACTACGGCGTGACGGTTCCTGATCTCCCCGGATGTTTCTCTGCCGGTTCGACAGTCGATGAAGCGATGCTGATGGCTCGCGAAGCGATCGAATTGTACCTCGACACACTCGTCGAAGATGGACGTGAGGTGCCAGTCGCTTCCGATATCGAACTGATTCGAAGTAGACCCGAGTTCGCCGACGCCATCTGGGCTTACGTCTCGGCCGATTACAAACGTAAAACAGCTGCTTGAATGCTTCATTCGGCCCGACCTTCCAGCGGCTGCGGGGCCGCAACGGTCTGGTGAATAACTTCGATAATCTGGCCGCGCGAGACAAACTCGTGTCCGCGCCCACCTCGGCCGGTGATTTTGTAGCGGCCGGTGTTGAGGCGCTGCTCGCCACCCATGCTGGTTTTGACGGTGAGCGTGTCGCGTTCGGACTCCGCGGTGATGACGCCGAGCAGCCGGTCGGATTTATCCAGCTTGATCAGCAACACGCCTTTGCCGGCACCGAACAGGAAATTGATCTCGTCTATTTTGCAAACCATCACGCGCCGCTCTCGGCTGGCTGCGATGACCGTTTCCTTACCGCTGACCACCGCCGCCAAAACCACTTCGGAGCCTTCGACCGGTCGCGCAAATCGCCGGCCGGATTTGGTGGAGACTTCGCGGTACGCGTCAAACCCAAACCGCAGCGAATATCCGTCGCTCGTCACTGCCAGGCCATGCAGGCGGGGCGCTGCATCCGGCTTCTTCTCGTCAATCGCGGTCGCCTTTGGCGGCAGCACGCGATCGTCCATTGAGATGGCGGAAACGATTTTCTCGCCGTCCTTAAGTTTGAAAAGTTTCTGGATCGGCTCGCCGTACCCCGTGGTGGCCGGGATATCGATGATGCGCGCGGTGTACGCAGTGCCGTAGTTGCTGAAAAACCCAATGGTGGCGCGCGTGCTGCCGGAGACCAGCGCGAGAATTCGGTCCCCTTCACGCAGTCGCGTCGTTTCCGGATTGATTTCCTTCTGTCGTTTGACCCAGCCGTCGGACGTAACCAGCACGTGATTGTCCTCGGCGACGATGAAATCCTCGGCCGAGTATTCCACTTCGTTCTCGGCCGCTTCGATCAGCGTGCGGCGCTTGTTCTTTGGTTCTTTTCCGTATGTTCGTGCGAGCTCTTCGATCTCGTGCTTAACGATTCCCCAGCGACCAACCGCCTCTTCCTCGGCCAGCAGGCGCTTGATCTCTTTGGCGCGTTTGTTTCGCTCGGCGAGTTCCTCGGCGATCAGATTGATCTCCAGCCGCGCGAGGCGATAGAGCTTGAGCTCGAGAATGTCATCCACCTGCTCCGGATCGAGCCCGCCGTCACGGGATTTACGCGGCCCGTGCGGATCGACGCCGTATTTCTTCAAAATCCGTGCCGCCGCGTCGGCTTTGCCTTCGCTGGCGCGGATCAATTTGATGAGATCGTCGAGAATATCGAACGCAAACGCGAACCCTTCCAGCGTATGAATGCGTTTTCGCAGTTGCTCAAGCTCGTGGCCGAGCCGCTTGGTGACTACCTCAAGACGGAAGTGCAGAAAGTGCCAGAGAATTGCTTTAAGCCCCAGCCGCTCGGGGCGGCCGACTTCGGGATTGTCGGTGGGGATCAGGCACGTGAGGTTCACGTTAAAGTTCGTCTGCAACAGCGTGTGCTTGAAGAGGTACGCCATGACCTTTTCGATCTCGGCGTCCTTCTTCAATTCCAGTTCGATGCGCACGTCGTCGGTGCTGATGTCCTTCACGTCCACAAGCAGCGGCATGCGCCGGCCAATGACGATCTGCGCGATCGCTTCGACCAGTTCGGCTTTATTCACGCCATACGGAATGCTCGTGATATAGAGCACCTGCGCCGCCCGCGACGCCGGGCCTTTCTCCCAGGTGGCACGCATTCGGATCGCGCCTTGTCCGGTCTTGTAGATCTCGCGCAATTCGTCGCGCGTGTTCAGCACCTGCGCGCCGGTCGGGAAATCCGGCCCGCGCACCGCGTCATTGGCGACGAGTTGATATTCCTTGATCTCAGGATCTTCGATCAGTTTCAGCAGCGCCGCGCAGACTTCGCTGAGATTGTGCGGCGGAATATTCGTCGCCATGCCGACAGCGATGCCGGCCGAACCGTTGAGCAGCAGGGTGGGAACCTTGCTGGGCAATACGACGGGCTCGCGCTTCGAGCCATCGTAGTTCGCGCGCATCGGCACGGTGGCCTGGCCGATCTCCTGAATCGTTTCCGCGGCGATCGGCGTGAGTCGGCACTCGGTGTATCGCATCGCGGCGGCGGGGTCGCCGTCGAGCGAGCCGAAGTTGCCGCTGCCGTCCACCAGCGTCGCGCGCAGTACAAACGGCTGAGCCATGCGCACGAGCGCCTCATAAATCGCATCGCCGCCGTGCGGGTGATAGTGGCCCATCACGTCGCCGACGACTGTGGCGCTCTTGCGATGCTTCACATCGGCGCGTAATCCGCTGAGCCACATCGTATAGATGATCCGGCGCTGCACCGGCTTCAGTCCGTCGCGGACGTCCGGCAGGGCGCGGCTGGTGATGACCGATAGCGCGTAATTGAGATAACGCGACTGTGCGATCTCGTGAAGGTTGGCGCTTTCTTCGCCGCCGGGTGGGGCGGTTGTGCCCGATCCGCCGCCCGCGCCACCGCCCGCGCCACCACTTCCCGAGCCGCCGCTATTGCCTTTGCCGCCAGCGCCTTTTCCGGTCGTGCCATGCCCATTGGCGACCGATCCGCCAGCCGAACCGAGCGGCTCGGCGACGTCATCAAACAGCCCGGCGCGGCTGTCTTTCTTCTGTTTTGCGGAAATCTTGCCGGCCATCCGTAGCCTCCTCAACAACTGACCGGGTTGCGGACCGGCATTGCAGTCTGCAAATAATTGAATCTCGTGAACAACCTGCAGCGATTAGCCGTCGTGCGATGCGCCTTTGCGATGGATGACTTGGCGTGGCCGTTGGGAGTGGGCAAATTGAGTCCGTTCTGTTCGTTCGGGCGCAGTTGCCGGCTGGCGACACGCCATCCTTGGCTGCGGGCATAAGTCTTATCGGGAAACTAGCCGGAATATATGCAGTCGGCGTGGGTAGGCAAGTGGGCGCAACGCCGAACGGGCACGAATGACATGGTCACGCGTGCCCGCTGGCGACTCCGACGCTGATAAAATGCCAACGCGATTTCCCGATCCTCGGTCGCGCTAGCGCTGCGGGCCCTGGCGCGCAGGCCGGCGCTGGCCGTCCTGCGGCGGGCCTTGCTGGTCATCACGCGGCGGGCGACGCTGATCATTCTGTCCCTGGCCACCTTGTCCCTGGCCCCCCGGACCTTGGCCGCCTGGCGCCGGGCGGCTTTCCGCATTGCCTCGTCGATCTGCTCCTCGGAGACGCTCAATTCCTCGGCGAGGATACGGCGGCACTCGGCGCGCTGTTCTTCCGAAGGTGGCTCGCCCGGGGTCGGCTTGGGGACTTTGGCAAACGCTTCGCGGACCTTCTCCTCCGGCAGGTCCAGCGCCTTGGCCATCTGTTGGACCGGCGGCCCGCGACGCTGATCGCGCGCCGGTGGGCCGGCCTGACCGTCCTCAGGTGTATTCCCGTTTTCTGTCTGCTGGTCCTTCGGGCCATTGGTCCCGCGGCCACCGGGACGATACTTGTCCATCACTTCATCAAGCCGCTCCGGCGATACACCCAGCGCTTCGGACAGCGCTGCCCGATTCGCTTGCCGCTGTTCCTGCGTCGGCTCCTCACCCGGCCGGGCGGGACGGACTTTCTTGAATGCCTCGCGAAACGCCTCGGGCGTCACGCCGAGCTCCTCGGCGATTTTCTCCACCGGACGACCGCCGTCCGGACCGCGCGGCGGCGGGCCTTGCTTCTCCTGCGGTGCCGCGATCGCTGCGACCGAAAGTCCCAGTACCGCGACCGCGGCCGCGATAATTGTTCTACTGAACGATTTTGATTGAGCATTGACGGGCATAAACGATCTCCTCAGTTCCCAGTGTTTATTAAACAACACGGGCTGGCAGCCCGTGCCACGAATCGGCAATCCGCCGGATGTCGTGATCTTCGAGTGTGAGTGACACAGGTGGAGAAGAGGTTTAGCGGCGCTTTGAAATAGCGGCTTTCAGCGATGTAAACGTCGCATTTTCTATTCCTTAACCGGCAGGAATCGCAGATCGATCAGGGCGCTCTTCGCACGCGGGATAATGATCCGCAGGTCCGTCATTCCTTCGATCGGCAACGCCGGCGGGCGCGTGCGATCGCGGACCGCTTCGATCTGGGCGCGCTTCGGGCTCAGAACCAGAAGTTCCACCGTCTTGCCGCTGCTGGTAAGCAGCACACGTTGGCCGTCGATCTTCACTTCGGCCGAGGTGTGCATGTGCCAGATGATCGATGCGGATTCGTCGAGTTCGATCTCATCCGTCAACGTGACCGTATCATGCTTGATCGCCGCGGATCGCGTTACCGAGCGTGTGCCGGGGTAGGCGCCGGTCAGGTCCAGACGCACGGTGCGCTCTTCCTCGTCAACGCGAGTTATCCGCGAGCGCGCGTCCAGCGGCTGGCTCGCGTCGCCGATCACAAGCGTGTTCTGGCCGGCGGTGGACGATCGCAGATAATCGGCGCGGCGCGGGCCGAGGTAGCCGGGCAGGTCGTAATTGTCTGCCCCGAGTTCACCGGCGAAGCGTTGGCCAAGCATGTCGAGCACGAATGTGCCATGATCGAGGTGCGTGTGATTGAACGCGCTGTCGCCGCCTTTGAGTGCCAGGAATGTGTCGTCCTGTCCCCAGCCGCTACGGAGCGCGACGACTTCGCAGACGGGGAACGACCGCACCAGCGGCAGTTGTTTAAAATCTTCCTTCACATCATCCGACCAAAGCAGATCAAATATCGAAGGCTCGTCCTGCGTGATCGTCGATTGAAACGCCGTGTACCGCGCGTCATATCGCCGCCCGAGCCAGTTGAGCCACGCGCTGTTGCCGATCGTTTCGTCGCTGTCGCCGAAGTTGAAGCTCTTGCCCGTGGGCCCGGTGAGATAGATTCGGTAAAAGCCCGCGTTGCGCAGCGATTTGGACGGGAGCTCCACCGCTTTCACCGGCGCCGACTCCAGCGCCGCCGCCGCGAAGATGGCGTAGCGCGTCGCGTAATTGTGATACATCGGGCCTTCCGGCCAGCCGCCGCGGCAGAGGTCGAACGTCGCCAATCCGCTCTTCATCGAGCGCATCGCCAGCGCCAGTACCTTGCGCGCCATCTCCGGATCGTCGTCAATCACCGCCAGCGCTGCGACGATGACCGCCCCGTTGCACACGAGGTTCCAATTGTGCGGCGCCCGCGTCCATCCGCCGGACGACGTATACGCCTCCATTGCCGGCTCAAGGCCATAATCGATGATCGCCCGCGCAACCGTGCGCCGCTCCTTGGGCGACAGCGTGTCGTAAAGCCAATCGTATCCAATCGCCACCGCGTTCATCATCTCGGCGGTGGAGAGAAAATTATCCGGCTGCCAGTCCGGGAAGGAGCAGACATTCAGCAGCTCGCGCTTCGCGTCCTGCGCGTAAGCATCGTTTCCCGTCAGCCGCCATAAGCCGGCGTAGGTGGGGATGCGGCGCAGCGCTTCGCGACTTCGGACCAGCAGCTTCTTGCTGTCGTATTCGACCAGCGGCTGTTTTTTCAGATACGCGGCCCGGGCGATCATGCGCGCCAGCCGCGGATCATCGGGACCGCGTTTGATGGCCGAGGCCCACTCGTCGCCCGGGAGCATCAGGCGCGGGTGGCCGGGCTTAATCTTCCAGTCCACCGGCTCAATCTTCACCGCCGCCACGCGCTTCGCCTGTGCAGATAGTGTCTGTCCGGTCCGTCGAACCACTTGGGCGCAACTACTGGCTGATAAAACGCAGATCAGCGCAAATATGAGGGATAGGCGCGGTTTTGGCATCATAGTTTCCCTGAATCTACCAAACCCGGCCCCATTGGCCCTCGACGGGGCATGATAATCTGAATACATTGCCGCTTATGCAGGAAGCAAGTACGAAGAAGATTTACGACGTGCAGTCACTGATTTACGACTACACGTTTGGAAGACTCGTGACCAAGCGCATCGGACGCGCGATCAGTCACATGAAGATTCAGCCGGGCGAGACAGTTCTCGACATCGGCGTCGGCACGGGCAATTCCATGCCGTTTTATCCCCCTCACGCCAAAGTCATCGGCGTCGATCTTTCCTCCGGCATGCTCCGCGAAGCCCGCAAAAAGGCCGAGGACTGCCGTTACGACCACGTCACGCTCTTCCAAGGCAACGCTCTAGAAATGCCGTTTGAAGACAGCAGCTTTGATCATATTTTCATCAGCCACGTAATCAGCGTCGTCTCACAACCCGAAATGCTCGTCCGCGAAGCCCAGCGCGTCGCCCGGCACGGCGCCCGCATCGTGATCCTCAACCACTTCCTCTCCACCAACCGCTTCATGGCCATGCTGGAAAAATGGGCCAACCCAATCTGCCAGAAGATCGGCTGGCGCAGCGACTTGGCGCTGGCGGACCTGGTCGCCAAGACGCAGATTGAAATCGACTACCGCTACAAGCTGCGGAGCATCGATATCTGGGAAACCGTCGTGACGACGAATACGAAGAGCGCGTTGGCGATGGCGTGAATTGGTTAAATCCGAATCACGAAATCGGAAAGCTGAATCAAAACCGAAGCACGAATGACGAAATGGTTCGCCCATTTACTCGGTTGGTAACCCCCCAGATCGTTCTGCCTTCCGCCGCGCCCGGCCACTCATGCCGAAACTATTGCCAAATCGCCACCGCCAATGGCGATATACTGCTTCTCACGATCAAATGCGTTCCACGCCTCATATCCGGATGAATCGGGAATGATTTGAAGCAGATGGCCCGTTTCAAAATACAATTCGAGATCCAGTGTGTGTTTTCGTAATTGAACAGATTCAATCTTTGCATTCGCGATATGGCGGGTTAATTCTGACGCGGCGTCGACTGGAACACGCAAGCCAAATTTCTGCTCATTATCTTCACTGGTACGTCGTATATGCCCACCTTCAAGGAATCGCCATAGACAAGCTACGACAAGGGTGGCTTCACCATCGAACACAAACAACCAGTCGTACTCGCGATGCACCACCTCCTGGAGGCGATGATTTACGAGCCACGCTAGCGCGGTTGTGAAAGTATTTTCGGGTAGAGGATGGTCCATTGCGGGGACAGGTCAATGGGCATGAAGTTACGTAGCTCAGAAGTATTGCTCACGCTCGAACCTTCGTGCACTTATTCGTCATTCGGATTTGATTCGGATTTCTGATTTCGTAATTCTGATTTCCACCCTCTACTTCACCCGCGAGCTCTCCAGCTTCCCCTTAAGTTCCCCGGCGCGATCAATCAGCACTTCCGGCGGCGTATCGACCGATTGGCTTGGCTGGAGCGTGTAATGGATCTGCTGATGATCGGTGGGGTGCCAGGGCATGAACTCGGCGATCAGGTCGATGGGGGGGATCTGCCACCACGGGCTGTTGACCGGCGTGGTGGTCTTGAGGGTGTCGTATCCTTCTTTGCGGACCTGCACGTCGTAATCGCCGTACCAGACGAAATCGCGCTCGATCGGGGTGCGCCCGACCTCGCGGCCATTCATGAAGACCAGCGATTCCGGCGGGTCGCTTGTGATCGTCATCTTGCGCTCGACGCAGCCGGTGAGCAGCGCGCCGGCGGTGAATAAAACGAGTGGGATCGAACGATTCATACTTGTGTCGTATCATCGTCGGCGGGACAGAAAATACAACGCCTTGTTTATCCTCCTGATCATGCTCGCAATGCTCGCCGCCGACCTCTGGTGGTGGTGGGTCTCGGACCGCCTGGCAAGGCGTGCCGGCGTGCGGTGGCGCATCGCCGCGAATGTGTTCATGGCGATCACCGTATTGGGACTGTTTCTACTGGTGTTCGCGCGCGTTATCCGGATGAAAGGCATGATCATGCCGGAACTCGGCGTGGTGTGGGTTTACATCTGGCACCTGCTGGTTTTGCCGCTGATCACGCTCCCTTCGCTGTTCGCCGCGGCGGTGCGGGCGGTGACGAACATCACGAAACGGGCGCGAGTCTTACCCGAGCAACCAGACCCCGGGCGGCGGGCATTTCTTGCACAGGTGATTGTCGCCGGGCCACCGGTGCTGGCGATGGGCATGCTGGGCAAGACGGTCATCGACGCCGACAGCATCGGCGTCCGCCGCACCGATCTGGCGCTGCAGCAACTCCCCCGTGAGCTGGACGGCACGACCATCGCGTTTGTTTCTGACCCTCACGTCGGGTCGTTTATGTCCGACCGGAAATTCGCCGACATCATCCGATTGACCAACGAGCTGGACGCCGACCTCGTGCTGCACGGCGGCGATCTGATCAATCACTCGCTGAAGGACCTGCCCGACGGGATCGAAATGCTGCAGAAGATGCACGGCCGCTACGGCGTGTACGGGTGCCAGGGGAATCACGACTGCATCGAGAGCCGCGGTATCTTCGAGCGCGACACCGTTCGCAGCGGCGTACAGATGCTGCTCGACGAAGTGCGC
>JACMML010000378.1 GCA_014379105.1 Phycisphaerae bacterium | reverse complement strand
TTCACCTCCATCCTCAACTACGTCAAGACCGGAATCCCCCTCCTCGGCTTCGGCGGCACAGGCGTCGGCATCGCCTCGACAGAGGTGCAGAACCAGACCCCGGCCGGCACGATGCTGGGCGTCATAGACGGCGCGACGACCGGCGGTCAAGTCACCTCCCTATCGGGTTACACCATTCCCAATCCGCTGACTTCAGTCCTGGTCAAATATACCTGGCGGGGCGACACGAACCTGAGCGGCAACGTCAACGGAAGCGACTATGCGCTGGCGGATACCGGCTTCTCCGGCGGCGGCGCGGGATGGTATTATGGCGACGTGAACTACGATGGTACCATCAACGGAAGCGACTATGCGCTGATTGACACTGGATTCTCCAGCCAGAACACCATTCTTTGACATGGGTTCCTAACTGTCCCGAAAGACTGCCTTATTCGGCTTAAACCGCATAATCCCCCTGCCGGGCTAAGAGATTTAGATGTTGCCGCGGTGCGTTCGGCCATCTAAGATTCGGTGCGAGGTTCGGAGAAATTGCGGTATCGATAGACGTCACCCCTGATTCACGAATCAGCGGATTCTGTCTTGTACTGCGCCATCCCGGATCCGTCCGAGGATGAATGCGTAGAGGTCATCACACCCGATCACTATTAATGGCTCCTTCGCCGGCGATTGAACCGCTGGAAGCGCGGAGACTTTTGAGCGCCGCGGTGGCGGACGTGAAATCCGGTGCCCTTGCTCGGCTTGGTCAGGATCTGGTCGAGGCCTACGGGGTTTATGAAGATTCCGGCTCCGCTGACGGACCGGTAGCGAACCTCTCCACACTTCTCAAGCGCGCCAACCGCCTGCTCAATACACGCGGCGATTCGATCACCATTGACGCGACCGCGCGTACGAACGGGAGCGCGCTGGAATCGGGCTTGCTCTCGATCGGCGCAACGCAGGTCACTCGCGCCGGCCGCAATGTGTCGGCTGTGGTTCCGGTGCGGGCCTTGCCGGAATTGGCGGCGCTTCCCTCCCTCGCATTCGCACGCCCGTCCTACGCGCGGCTTAATGCCGGCTCGGTCGACGCGCAAAGTGATAACGCCATCCGCTCCATCAACGCGCGCTCCACGTACAGCGTCACGGGCGCCGGGGTGAAGGTCGGCGTGTTGTCTGATTCATTCGATACCGGACCCGGCTCTTTCGGCACGGACATCGGCACCGGGGATCTGCCAGGTAGCGTACAGATCCTCTCCGATTTCGCCGGCGGCAGCGATGAAGGCCGCGCGATGGCGCAGCTGATCTACGACTCAGCGCCGGGTGCAACGCTGGCGTTTGCGACTGCGTTCGTCTCGGCCACCGATTTTGCGAACAATATCCGCCTGCTGCGCGACGCAGGTTGCCGCGTGATCGTTGACGACGTCATCTACCTCGACGAGCCGTTCTTCCAGGACGGCCCGATCGCTCAGGCGGTGACCGATGTCGCGGCGTCGGGCGTGGCTTATTTTTCCTCAGCGGGCAATCAGGCGCGGCAGTCATATGACTCCACCTGGCGCAACGGCCTGTCACGCGCCCAAAGCTCCATACCGGCGGCGCCTGGACTCTCATTCCTCGGCGGGACGACATTCGATTTTGATCCCAGCGCCGGTGTCGATGACATGGATTCGTTCCTTCTCGCGGCCGGCGATTCGATCACGGTCTCGCTGCAATGGGATCAGCCGTTTCTCAGCGCCGGCGGCGCGGGATCGGCAAATGATGTGGATGTTTACGTCCTGGACGCATTTGGCACGCAGGTTCTGGAGGCATCGGTAACCAAGAATACTGGCGGCGATGCGGTCGAGATCATCCAATTTACCAACACAACCGGCAGCTCGGCGGTTTTCAATTTAATGGCAGTCCATTACACACCCGGCGGCGGACCGCTGCCGGGCCGGCTGAAGTTCGTGGACTACGACGGCGCGGCCACCGGCTGGCAATACGACATGAACGCCGGCACCGTGTCCGGACACGCGAATTCTGCGACGGGCGCTGGGGTGGCGGCGGCGCGGTACGATTTCACGCCCGCGTTCGGTGTGAACCCGCCGCAAGCCGAATTTTTCTCATCTTACGGCAACGTCCCCATTCTCTTTGATACCGCCGGCACTCGGCTGGTGTCGGCAATCACGCGACAACAGCCGCGGCTAACGGGTGTCGACGGTAGTGATACCACGTTCTTCGGGCAGGCTTACGACGCGACGCCAGCGCCCAACTTCTTCGGAACCTCGGCGTCTGCGCCGGTGGTCGCGGCGGTAGCGGCGCTGATGTTTCAGGCGGCCCCATCGCTGACGCCGTCGCAACTCTTCACAGCGATGTCCAATACGGCGCTGGACATGGACGATCCCGGGACCGTTGGGTTCGATTCGGGGTTTGATTTCCTGACCGGTTACGGCCTGGTCCGGGCGGATAACGCAATCGCATCGCTGGCGGGCTCGATCTCGGGTGAGGTGTTCGAAGATCGGAACGGCAACGGCACGTTCGATGCCGGCGAACCCGGGCTGATTGGCGTGACTGTCTACATCGACAGCAACAACTCCGGCCTCTATGACGGCGGCGAGATCACCGCCGTCACCGCGGGGGCGGGCACTTACACGTTTGGCAATCTACTTCCCAAAACCTACACGGTTCGGGAGATCATTCCAGAGACCTACGTGCTGACGTCGCCGGTAGGAAATATTCACTCGGTCACAGTCCCCGTGACGACGGCCGTCAGCGGTAAGCACTTCGGCAACTTCCCCTATATCTTCACTGGCACCGCAGGCAACGATTCGTATTATGTCCGCGCCAGCGGCGGCAACGCCCAGATCTGGGTCGGCGCGGTACCGCCCACGACGCCTACCTATTCCATCGCCAAGTCGATGCTCCCCAGCCTCAGCTTCAATGCACAGGCCGGGGATGACACGCTGGTCCTCGATCACTCACTCGGCGACCCCACCCCCGCCGGCGGAATCGCATTTGCCGGCGGCGCACAGACAACCACCGCCGGAGACGTCCTGGACGTCCGCGGCGCCGGACTCGCAGATGTCTTCTCCCTGGTCGCCGCCGGGATCATCACCCACGTCGGGAACTCAACTAGCTATTCCGCCGCCGAGACGCTAAAGCTTATCGCAGGAACGTACAACGTCAGTTTCGACCTGGCCGCACTGAACCTCGAAACCACCGGAGGCACTTCCAAGGTCAACCTCACCTGGTCCCAGAACCTCGCCTCCCTCACCATCGGCAGCGGCGCTAATGTCACCTCCACCAGCAGCAACGGCGCTGCGCCGGCGCTGATCGTCACAGCCGTCGCGGTCAACAGCGGCACGCTGATGGTCTCACCCAGCGGCAATCTGTCGGGCGTCAGCCGGTTCAAATCGCTCACCATCACCGGCACCGGTGCGATGGACCTGCGCAACAATGATCTGGTCGTGGACTACACCGGCTCAGGCACCCCATTCACCTCCATCCTCAACTACGTCAAGACCGGAATCCCCCTCCTCGGCTTCGGCGGCACAGGCGTCGGCATCGCCTCGACAGAGGTGCAGAACCAGACCATCTCCGGAACCATGGTCGGAGTCATTGATGGCGCAACCACCGGGGGCTTGGTGTCGGTGGTATCCGGGTACATCCTTCCAAACCCGCAGACCTCCGTACTCGTCAAATACACCTGGCGCGGCGACACGAACCTGACACAGAGCATCGACGGAAGTGACTATGCGCTGGCAGACACCGGGTTTACAGGCGGCGGCACAGGATGGTTCTACGGCGACGTGAACTACGATGGTGTCATCAACGGCAGCGATTACGCGCTGATTGACACCGGATTCTCCAGCCAATCGACCGGATTTTGATCAGCGTTGGCATCGCGAAACACCGGTTTAGACCCTGCCAGACGGGAAATCCCCCGACCCCTTCTGCGGCGATCTACCCGCCCACATGTGGCCGCTTGAACATCCCCTCTCGAAAGGTAGACTATCGGGCTCGCCACGGTCCTTGGAGGGCTCCTGTGTTCTTGACCGTGGCGGTGTTGTCGAATGACGGATGAGTTTTTGGGTTCGATTTGAAGGATGTCGCATGATTAAGGTCAAACTGCGTGGCAATGAAACAGCGGAGCAGATGCTCAAGCGCTTTAAGAAGGCTTGTGAGAAGGAAGGCCTGACCAAAGACATGAAGCGGGTCGCCTACTACGAGAAGCCGAGTGAAAAGCGCCGCCGGAGCAAGCGCAAGCCGCTGCCGCTGATTCCGCGCCCAGCCGGTCGAGCCTGATCGCAGGGCTTTCTGGCGATCGCCGGCGCGATTGCTATCGCGCCGTTCGTCGGTGATCGCCACGCGGACTTAGAGCCTTGCGGCAGATCCACATAGACGCAGATTCACATAGACGAGGTAAACCGTGAGCGTCCAGACCGCACCGCCGGCGTCCTCTCTGGAAACAATCAGCCCCGCGGACGCGGCCGTTCATACGGAAAAGCTGACCAAGGTCTACACCGATTTCTGGGGTCGTCCCAAAGTTCGCGCCCTCGATGACCTGGACCTGACCATTCGTCGCGGCGAGGTCTTCGGCCTGCTCGGGCCAAACGGGTCGGGCAAATCCACTACCATCAAACTCCTGCTTGGCCTGATCTTTCCCACGCGCGGCAAAGCATTCATCATGGGCAAGCCCTGCGGTAGCCCGGAGATCAACAGCAAGATCGGTTTCCTTCCTGAAGAATCGTACCTATATCGATTTCTCAACGGCGAAGAGACGCTTTATTTCTACGGCCGGTTGTTCAAAATTCCCCACCGCGATTTGAAGAAGCGCGTGCCGCTCTTGCTCGATACCGTCGGGCTCGACGCCAAGGCGCGAAAGCGCAAGCTGCGCGAGTATTCCAAAGGCATGGCCAGGCGAATCGGACTGGCGCAGGCGTTGATCAATGATCCCGATCTGATCCTGCTCGATGAGCCGACGACCGGCCTGGACCCGATCGGGACGCGCGAGATGAAGGATCTGATCGTCTCGTTAAAAAATCAGGGTAAGACCGTCATTCTGTGTAGCCACTTGCTCGCGGACGTGCAGGACGTGTGCGACCGAATCACCATCCTCTTCCGCGGCCGGCGTCAGACGCTCGGACACGTGAAGGATCTGCTGCAGGACCAGGATATCACGCAGGTCCAAGCCAAAGGGCTCACGCCGCAGCAGATCGAGGAGCTGCGCGAATATGTGCAGCGGTTCGGAAAGGGCGCACAGATCACGCATCCGACCACGACGCTGGAAGACCTGTTTATCCAGATCGTTCGAGATCAGAGCGGCACGGGGAGTTACACCAGCAGCGATACGTAAGAAACGAATCGGCTCCGATCCGATTTCACATTTAGGTGGACTCTGTTTTGTTTGGCGAATTTCTACAGCGGACTTGTAAAGCGGAACCGCAAACCTGATGTCACCAGCGATGATCAATCTGTTATCCCAAGCCGAAGCGTCGGAACCGGCGGTCCAATACCCGTGGATCATTCCAGCCGCGATCGTGCTGCTTGGCGTGTTCGTTTATGGATTTCGTGACGTGCTGCGTTTCAGCTTCGGGCGGGTCTGGGCGATCGGCGGCGTGTGCTTCCGCGACGCCATTCGCCGCAAGGTGCTGTGGATCACGCCATTGGCGATGGTGGGCGTGGTCATCGTCTCACAACTGCAAAAGCCGATCGACGGCCCGGACGCGATTCGGCAAACCATCAAGTTCTGCTTCTTCGCAACCGCGATCGTCGTCACCGTGATCGCGTTGATTACGGCCGCCACAAACCTCCCGCGTGAGATTGAGAACCGCGTGATCTTTACGATTGTCACCAAGCCGGTGACGCGCCTGGAAATTACGCTGGGCAAGATCATCGGTTTCTCGCGCGTATCGGCGGCCATGCTGATCATCATGGGGCTGTTCACTGTCGGATATTTGCATCTGCGAAGCTGGTCCTGGGAGCGCTCAATCGCTCTAGAGCTCGAATCGCCGAGCCTCAACGCCAGCGACCGGGGATGGCTGGAGCATTTCCATGAGCAAGGCCTGCTCCAGGCGCGAACGATCACCCGCGCCGGCCGGCTGATGCAGTACGCAAAATTGCCCGAGGGCAATACCGGCCGGTGGATGCAAGGCGGCTCGCAGGACTCGATGATCCCGTTCCGAGTCGAGCCTGGCAATCTCGCACAGGCCGCCAATCCCGCGGCGGCGGCGGGCGCGGAAAAGGCGTATTTCATATTCAATATCCCTTACGAAGCATTGCCCGGCGGCGAGCGGCCTGGGGATGCCGCTGCCACGGCGCCCGAAGTGCAAATTCAGATCATCGATTCACGCAGCGACCGCGTTCTGGTCTCCGGCGAGCAACTGGCGATGAAGGGAACGCAAAAGCCCGATGAGCTGCAGAACATCCGGCCTGCATCCGCGGCGCTCAACGGATTCGCCCGCATCGAGATACCGCGGGCCGTCGGACAGCAGTTGGAGCAGGCCGGAAGCTTTTACGTGCAGTTGATGGGACAGCCGAACTACCTGTATCGCGTTGAAAAAGATGCCGTGCAGATCGCCGTGGGAAATCTCGATGACCCCGACCCGGCAAAGGCGCAAATCATCGGCGGTGTGCCGCCGGCGAACGAACCGATCATCCGCGGAGGCCTGAGCAACACCGGCCAGCAATTGCGCGGGCCGGAGCGCGGCGTGGAGCCGGTGGCGATCTACAGCTTCAAGAACACGCCCATTCCGCAGTCAATCAACGGGCAGGTTCCGTTTGAGTTGAAAATTGTAATTGATCGGACGGACGACTCGGAGTCCGACGACCCGACGCTGCTTGCGATGCAGGTTAAGGATTTAAAAAGCCAGAAGATCAGTCCGCAGACGCTGGTGTACCCGGAGAATCGCCGGACCACTTTCTTTTCGCTCCCGGCCGAGTATTTGCAGAGTGGGGAGTTTGAGATCCTGGTTCGGAATCGCAACAGCGGGCAGACCATCAGCCTCAATGAATCGGCGTTGTTACTGATCGCCGATCGTCAGCCTTTTGCGTGGAATCTTTTTAAGGGGCTGTTCATCCTCTGGCTGTTCTCCCTGCTGGTTGCGATTGTCGCATTCTTCTGCAGCACGTTCCTCTCCTGGCCGATCGCGGTTGTGCTGTCGATCCTGATCGTGCTCGGTAAGTGGACGGTTCTTAATCTTGATATTGGCACGGGAATCGGCGCGCAGTTTGCCCAGGAATATTTCCCGACCAACACCGCGGCCGCCACTGTGGTCAACCAATCCGTCGAAGCACTGACGCGCGGACTAACCCTCGTCACGGCGGTATTGCCTGACATCGGACCATTTGGCGTCACCGAGCAGATCGAACGTGGCGGGACGATTTCCATCCAGCAGGTGCGTGAGCCGCTCAAAATACTGCTGGTATTCGGACTTCCGGTCACCGCGCTGGCTTACGTGCTGCTGCGAAACAAGGAGGTCGCGCCATGAACATCCGCGCCCGCCTTCCGATTATCATCGCGCTGATTCTGTCGCTGATCGGGGCGCACTTCGCCCGCCGAGCTACGACAGAGCAGCGTTTTGTGCTGGATAAGTCGCGCGGCGAAAGCGAATCCAAGAAAGGCAACCTGAGCCAGCTTAATAGCTATGCGCTGGGGCTGCTGCTGGGCGGACTTCGCGGGCCGATGCTGATGGCGCTGTGGACCACCAGCGAGAACCAGAAAAATGATCGTGAGCTCGAGGATTTTGATACCAAGGTCGAACTGATCCGTCTGCTCCAGGCCGAGTTCGACGGCGTGCATCTCTTTCAGATCTGGAACAAGGCGTACAACATCTCGGTGCAGATGGCGAACGTGCCGACCAAGTACAGCACGATTCTCGACGGAATGGATTACGCGTTCAGCGTCAGCGCCGAGCGCACCGACAACATCAATATTCTCGCCGCCATCGGCGGCCTGTATTTTGACAAGTTCGGCGGCGCCGCCGAGAAGGCTTACTTCAGCCCGCGCCTGATGGATGAGACGCTGCCGGCGCAGGATCGCGTGCGGATCACGTTCCCGCTCGCCCGACGCGACGAGATATTAAACGCCGCCCGCCTGACCGCGGCTCCGTCGTATCTCCTCACGCCGCGCGAGGTGACCAAGGACGCTGGCAAGCTCTATATCTCGCTCCGCAAACCGGCCGCCGATCTGCTCAAGGCTCGGGTGAATGCCGGTGCCAATGACAGCGCAGTGGAGTACACCCAGCGGCCGGCGAAGCCCGCTAATGCCGGCGCCGAGCAAGGCCGCCGTACCGAGCATGATCCAATCCTTGACGGCAATTATCGCGTCCTGCCGAAATTCCTCGCGCCGCGCGAAGGCGTCGCAGCCACCGGTGACGCCGCCGACGGCAGCGAGTTGCCGTATCTCAAGCGATTTGAGCCCTATCCCATCGGCGTTTCTCCCTACGCACTGGCATACAACTATTACAAGCGCTGCCAGTGGCTGCAGAAATATCGTCAGGCCCGACACGCACAGATGTCCGACCGCGTGATCTCTGTGCGCCCGGCGCTAGCGCTGAAAAAATGGTCCGAGGAAGACTGGTACGCCGCACGCCGGGCGGAGATCGAACTGTTAAAGCTGCCGGTGCCCAGGGACGACGCGGAACTGGAGCCGGTGACTCAGTCGCTGAAGCTCGACGCGCCGCTGGTGAAATCTCCATTGCTGGACGAGATCATCTGGCGCTACCGCAACTCGTCAAAAATCGCCGACGCGGCCGTTGCGGAATATCTCTATCACCTGAAGCCCGGACCCGAAGGCGGCGATTTCCCGAGTGATGAATTCACGTACCGATCTCACTTGGAAGGTTCCGAGGCGCAAGCCAAGCTGGTGCTGGCCGACGCGGTGTATTTGGAGGCGATCACTGCGACCGGGGATGAGAAGCTGCGCCTCGCCCGCGAGTCGGCCAAGTATTACCAGCAGGCGGCCAACCTGTTCGCCCGTCACATTCTGCGCTTCTACATGGGCGACGAAGACGTACCCGATGTGCTTCCGCGGGATTTGCGGAACCTAAACCGAGGAGACGTCGGCCCGGGATCGAACAAAATGCAGGACTGGGAACTCCCCTTCTCGCTGGCCAAGCTCCGCGCTAAGCACCTGGCATCGAACTGGCAGTTGCAGAACAGTGACGATTTTAAGGAGATCAACAGCTACGTGGAACGCTGTTACGCCCGCATCGCCACGATAGACGCATTTCTAAAGAAGTGATGCGAACCACGAATCGCTGCTCCGTGATCAATCTACATCTCAGCGAAATTCCGCAAAATCTGCAGGCCGATCTTTTGGCTTTTCTCGGGGTGGAATTGGGTCGCGACGATGTTGTCGCGCCAGATCGAACTGACGAACGCGCCGCCGTAATCCGTCTCCGACGCGATGACGGACTTGTCCACCGGCACCACCTGGTAGCCGTGGACAAAGTAGACGTTTGACCCCGCGGGCAGTTCTTTCAGAATCGGCGACGCGCGGCGTATCTCAAGCTGATTCCAGCCCATGTGAGGCACCTTCAGCCCCAGCGTGCGATCCACTTCAAAGCGCACGCACTCTCCGCGCAGAACGCCAAGCCCGGCCCATTCGCCATCTTCATAGCCGACGTCAAAAAGCATCTGCAGGCCGAGGCATATACCGAGAAATGGCCGGCCGGAATTGATGTGATTGATGATCGCCTGATCAAAACCGCGATCCCGCAGCGTCTGCACCGCGTCCTTGAACGCCCCCACGCCGGGCAACACGAGACGGTCACAGCGCCGGATGTCCTCGATCGACGAAAGAACCTGCGCATCCTCCCCCACGTGCGCAAAAGCCTTTTGCACCGACCGCAGGTTGGCCATGCCGTAGTCGAGGATGCCGATCATGGGATGAGTGTAAAGTGAAGAGTGGAGAGTGGAAAGCAAAGAGCGGCGCGCAGAGGCTTTTCACTCTTCACTCACCGCTCGCCACTCATCACTTCACGCTCTGCGCCGCCGATCAGCGTGTCACCACCACGATCTCCACGCGCCGGCTCTTTCCCTTGCTGCTCTTGGGATCCGTGGCGGCGAAGGCGCGTATCTGGACGAGGTTTTTTGCGATGCCGTCGCTGATCAGATAATCGGCCACCGAGCGCGCGCGGGCTGCGGAGAGATCGAGATTGTCCTTCCACTTGTCGGCGGTGCGGACGATCGGGTCGCTGTCGGTGTGGCCGTCCACCATCAGCTTTTTGCCGGCGAATTCCTTCTTGATGCTCGAGGAGATTTTTCCAAGCGTCGCTTTGGCGGATTCTTTGACCGCAGCGTCGCCGCTGGCAAAGAGCACATCGCCGGGCACATTGACGGTGACCGTGCCGGCCTTGTCGTCGCGCGTGACGGTGATGCCTTCAAACCCGCCGTTCGAAGGCGCCGCCGCTTCACCCGGCTGCGGCCTGTTCAGCAGCGCCTGCATATCGGCGATCTGCTTATCGCGATCCGCGATCGCGCCCTGAAGCGCCGTGAGATCGCCGGCCTCGGGGCGCGAAGCGAGTTCGCCTTCGCGCTTGCGCAGCGATTCCTGAAGCTCTACGTTCTGCTGGCGCAGGGCGCGGTTTTCATCATGCAGCGCATTCTGACAACCGACGGCACCGATAAATAAGAGAGGAACAAGGCACATCCATGTGCGAGTCATTTCGATTCCTTCGAAAAAGTTGATTTAATCCTACTACCACCGGATGTGCATTGCCAGTGGATTAGCCAACAGAATGTGGAGATATCGGCCGATTCATCGCACACGCGCGCTGAACTGGATAAACTACCAAAGCATCATAACCCCGCGGCCAGTGAGATAAAATTGGTCCGGGTAGAGGCAAGTTGAAGGAGTCTGAATGCGTCTGGCTGATTTTATCCTCACGAACATGGAAGTGATCCTCGCAGAGTGGGAGGCCTTCGCCCGCAGCGTGTGGCCGGGCCCGGAGTCAGATCCGCGTGAACTCCGCGATCATGCGATGGATATTCTTCGCGCCGCGGCGATGGATATGAAATCCGCTCAGACCGCCGCCCAGCAGTCGGATAAATCCAAAGGGGACGGCGACGCCGGGCAGGAAAGCGACCGTATCGACGGCGCGTCCGACGTGCACGCCGTTGGTCGAGTCCGCTCCGGGTTCGATATGATGGCGGTCGTTGCCGAGTACCGGGCGCTGCGAGCAAGCGTAGTGCGACTTTGGCGCGAGAGCCGACCCGATTCGCACCCCACCGATCTGGCGGACCTCACCCGTTTTAATGAGTCGATCGACCAGTCGCTGACCGAGGCGGTCCGCAGCTATACCGAACGCGTCGATCGATCCCGGCGGATGTTTCTGGCAATCCTCGGCCATGATCTTCGCAACCCCTTGAACGCAATTCTTATGTCCGCCGGAGCACTCGGGGAGACCAAGACGATCGATCCCGCGTCCGCCAGGATTGCCGGTCGGATCGCTAATGGCGCAGCCGCGATGGGACGCATGATCAACGATCTGCTGGATTTCACCGGAACCGCTTTGAGTGGCCGGATGCCACTGACCCGCGGCCGGACCGATCTTGGTGCGCTGTGCAGACAGGTCGTCGACGAAATGCGCGCCGCCCATCCCGACAGCACGCTGCGGCTGACGATAACGCAGGATCTAACAGGCGACTGGGACGCAGCGCGGCTGCGCCAGGTGATTTCAAATCTGCTCGGCAATGCACTTCAGCACGGTGCGGGGCCGATCGATTTAGCTGCAGTCGCCGAAGGTGCAGACGTCGTGTTGTCGGTGAAAAACGGCGGACCGCCGATCCCGCCAGACGCGATCGCCACAATCTTCGAGCCCCTGGTTCGTGAAGCATCCTCCGAACAACGATCGGCCCGCAACCCCGGCAGTATCGGGCTCGGCCTGTACATCGCGCGCGAAGTCATCACTGCCCATGGCGGGACCATCAGCTTAACCTCGTCCGTAGACGCAGGGACAACCTTCACGGTGCGACTGCCAGGTCGCCGCTGCGAATGACGAGCGACTCAGTCTTAGCCCTGATCCCACATCGGTACCCCGTTTACACTTTCGGCGGCGCGTTTTTCTCACCCACCGGAACAACCGGAAACCCCTGCGCATCCCCCGCAGGAACCGGCTGCTGGCGCACCTGCAACTTGGCGGCGCGGGAGATGATCGCGGCGGCTTCTTTTTCCAGCCGCTTGCGCTGGATGTGCCGCATCTGGCTGACGGTGCGCACGATGGTTCGAGTGAGCAGCGCGGCGATCACGCCGAACGCGAACGCGCCCAGCGCCAGCATCAATACGCTCGATTGCAGCTTGCCGTCTGTGAACGGGTGCAGCCAGATTTCGGTCGGCTTGCCGCTGTTGAAAATCGTGAACATCGCGATGTAGATGACCAGCAAAACCAGGAAGATCAGCTTGGTCCACACCTTGAGTTTCAGCCAGAAGTTCATTGATCACCCGTCTTTAAATGCCCGTCTGGAATAGCGTTTGAACCGCCCACATCAGCCCTTCCATGCCGGGTCCGAGATATTGCTGGATCGGCGTGCAGAATAGCATGACCACGAGCGTCGCCAGACTCAAGTACGGGCCATAAGGCAACTCGCGCCGGCCATTGAGCACTAACTGGATGATCGCGATCGCCAGGCCAAAGACCGGGGCGATAAAGAATGCCACCGCCGCGCCGGTGGCTCCAATACATGCGCCGATCCCAAGCATGAGATGCACGTCGCCGAGCCCCATCGCCTCGCGTCCAAACCCATAGCTGCCGCCGATGCGGAACAGCCAGACCACCGCCCCGCCGACCAAGGTGCCAAAGAGTGCGCCCAGCGCGCCGCTTACGTGCGGCTCGGTGGCGATGCCGGTCCATGTTGATCCGATCGACGCGAAGCGCGACACCATCGCCGCGAAGAGACACCCCAGCGAAACCGCCGGCAGCAGAAACAGCACTTCCCGGCGGATCTCAGCGCGAATCCGCGCCGGCGGCCACGGCTGCGGTCGATCCGCCTCGGCGAGCGCCCGCGTTTCGACTTCCAGCAGCGGCGCGTCATCCTCGAAGCTGCGCCGAAAAATCCCCAGCCTCAGCAGCAGCAGGCTCAGTAAAACACCCAGCCCCGCGCCCACCGCCGCGGCGCCGATTGTCGGGTTCACCGTTAATGCCCCCAACTGCCCGGGCTTAATCAGAAACGCGTGAAAGAGCAGGCCTACGATCGCCGTAAGCCAGCAGATCTCCAGCGGGATGATGTAATGCTCCAGATCAATCAGGCTCGCCGCCAGCAACGCGCCGATCAACCACAAGTGCAACACCAACACCGGCCAATCGCGATTTATCTCCAGCGTGCGAATCCGATGCTGCGAAAAACCCGCGGCGTCGCCCGAAAGATGCACCTCGTACGGTCCCCAACCCCAGTGAAAGAGCATCAAATAATATCCAAGAAACAACAGCGCAGTCGCGAGCTCGACGATCGGATACCGCACAGAAATCCCAGCATGGCAATACCGGCATTTGCCCCGCAGCAACAGCCACCCCAGCACCGGGATATTGTCATAAGCCGCCAGTCGATGCCCACACTTCGGACACGCCGATGGCGGCTTGACAAGAGACTTGCCGAGCGGCACGCGATAAACGACGACATTGAGAAAACTGCCGACGCACGCCCCGATCAGGAAAATAAAAACGGCGAGCGTAAACTGAATCGGGTCCATCGGTGGCGGCTATCCTAGCGTCGCGAGCGACAAATGGTGAATGGGGACGGGGGCTTGGGGCTTAGTTACTGGTTACTGGTTACT
>JACMML010000377.1 GCA_014379105.1 Phycisphaerae bacterium | reverse complement strand
CGGCGGCGTGGTGCAGTTCCATATTTCCGAGCCGCTCTACATGCAGTTGGCGGCCCACACGACGCTGGGGGCTTTTTCGATTCCCGGCGATCCGGAGTTTCACCCGCTGCCCGGCGATTTTTCTCCCGTGCCCGCGTCTACAACGCGCACCCAAATCGGTGCCCTTCCCCGGCCATCAGAATTTGATCCGCTCCGCGGGATCGATGTGATCGGCATGCCGGCGCTCAAGGGCAAAGTGGTGGTGATGGATAATCGCGGGCTGAATAAATACGCCCCTGATCCGTTCGATCTGGACAACGCCGCCGTGATGAACACGTTCATCTACAATCCCGGCACGCCATTTAATGCCGCCGATGCCGCCGAGCCGCAGGCGAGCATCAACCCGGGCATTCCCGCCGTCGATCGACACATCAAGTTGAGCTACGCCAACTTCGGCAATTTTGCGACTACGTCGCCGGGCGCTATATCGCCATCGCAAGAAGCGAACCCGTTCATCGGCCGTGACCCGGTCCGAGCGCTGGACGGAATCGCCCAGCCGGACGTGCCTGGGATCACGGTCGGCCGGGGCAATAAAACGAGCACCGGGAGCTTTCTCCTCGATACCGGCGCGGGCGCGTCATTCATCTCCCGCGCAATGGCCAGCGGGATCGGCGTGATGTACGCGCCGGGACGCGGGCCGGGCGATCCGATGGGAACCAATCCCGCCGATCCACTGTTGGTCGATGCCAACGGCGTCGCAATCGAGGACCAGTTTTCACTCACCATCGCCGCGTTCGGCGCGGATGATCCGGCCGATTCGGGCGATTCGAGCACCATCGCGCTGTCGGGTTTCTACCTGGATTTTCTGCTCGCGCGCACGAGCGAAGGCAATCCGCTGAACGACAACGATCCGAACCATTTCCGCTTTCTGCGCGCCCCGGTGCTCGTTCACGACATCACCACTTCGCGCCTTCTAAATGGCCAACTTCAGCACATCACGCTCGACGGCATTTTTGGCATGAACTTCCTCGCCGCCTCCGCCGTGCCGCCGACGAGCATCTTTGACCCGTTCATCACCTCGCCGGGCGCCTTTGATTGGATCGTCTACAATGACGCCGAAAGCTGGATCGGGATGTCGATGGTCCCCGAGCCCGCGGCGATGTCGGTGCTGTTGCTCGCGACCCCGCTCTATACTCGTCGACGACGATGCCACTGAACCGAGATCGAGCCATCTGCCTGCGCAAAGTCGAGTTCAGCGAGACTTCGCAAATTCTCACGCTTTTCTGCCGGCGCAGCGGAAGCATCCGCGTGATCGCCAAAGGCGCGCACCGGCGGACCAAGGAAGGCGCCAGCAAGTTCGATGGCGGCGCCGACCTGCTCGATGTGGGCGATTGCGTCTTTATAGACCACAGTTCCCGCGACCTCGGCACGCTCACAGAATGGAAGCTGATTGACGGCCACATCCCGCTGCGAACCAACCTCCGTGCGATGCTGCTCGCGCAGTATCTGGCCGAGATCCTGTCGCTACTGCTTGGCGAGAACGACCCGCACACCCCGCTGTTCGATCGGTTACGCGTGACGCTTCCCGCATTAACCACCCCGCGCGTTGAGGAGGAATTTCTGGCAATGCAGCTCGATGTGCTCAACGATACCGGCTATCTGCCGTCATTTACATCATGCGTCAACTGCGGCGGTAAAATCGACGCCCGTGCCGCATACATGCCGCAGCGCCCGGGCCTGATCTGCCAGAACTGCGAACCGGCGTACACAGACCGCATCGCCATCAACCCACGCCTGCTCGGCATCGCCGGCTCGATCCTGAAGCTCCCGCGCGTCCGAGCCGTACCGCAGCGCTTGCCGAGATTGACCCGCGCTCAGACTGATCCCCTAAATGCGTTCCTGGCCAATCAAATTCAGCAGATTATTCAGCGGCGGCTGAATACGGCGCGGTATATTTGCTAATGTGAAGTGGAAGTGTACTGCCTATCACGCGCACAGAGGGACGACTGATCCTTAACAATGTATCATTAATTGCAAAGGCGAATCGTTATGTCCATGGCTTCCGGTACAAGAATCACATTGCCGCTCCAGCAAATCGCGGCATTTTGCCAAAGGTATGGTGTCGCGGAGTTTTCTGTTTTTGGGTCGGTGCTGCGGGATGACTTTGGTCCTGATAGCGACATTGATGTAATGCTTGCGTTTCTCCCGGGGCACGGGTTTACTTTCGAAAACACCCCGGACATTCAGGACGAGTTGCGTGCCATGTTCGCCAGACCGGTTGACGTGATCGAGAAGGGGAAGATCCGCAACGCATTTCGACGTCATGCAATCATGAATAGTTATCGAGTGGTGTATGCCGCGTGACCGTTCCGATTCGAACAAAGATGCCGCATGGCTGCTGGACATGCTGACAGCTGCCAAGGCCGTGCGGTCGTTTGTGAGCGGGCGGACACTGGAGCAATATCTCACTGATCTGATGCTCCGGTCGGCCGTCGAGCGGCAGGTGGAAATTATCGGAGAAGCGGCTCGTGGCTTATCGGTAGAATACAAATTGGCGCATCCGGAGATTCCATGGCGCTCGATCACTGCGCAGCGACATCGGCTGGCCCACGAATACGGAGAGATTAATGACAACCTGATCTGGACTGTTGCCACGGTCCATATCACGGCATTGATCGATCAGCTGGTATTGTTGGTTCCTCCGCCTCCCGAAGAAT
>JACMML010000376.1 GCA_014379105.1 Phycisphaerae bacterium | reverse complement strand
CGGCGGACAGAATATCAACGCCCTGAACGGCACCGGCGGCACCATCGACGCCGCCGGAGCGCGTACGCTCACTCTCGGTAACGGCGACGCCACCGGATCATTCGCCGGAGTAATTCAAGGCCCGGTATCTCTGACCAAAACCGGCGCCGGCACCCAGACGCTTACGGGCGTCAACACCTACACCGGCACCACCACCATCAGCGGCGGCAAGCTCCTGTTCACGCAGGCGATGAAGAACGCCGCGCCGGTTGTGATCTCTAATAATGCAATATTGGAAGTCGCGCCCAACGGGCTCGCGCCGGGCGTCAGCAAAGTCAAAAGCATTGCCATCACCACCGACGGACTCGGCGGATATGCGGGAAGATTCGAGCTTCACGATAACGATCTGGTCATCGACTACACCGGCGCCGCTAGTCCATACACCACGACGCTGGATATGGTCCGAAAAGGACTCGTCCTCCTCGGCGGCAATGGTAAAGGCATCGGTAGCGCGGAGGTGGACGCCCAGACCCTCGGCGGCACGATGCTTGCGGTGGTGGACAACGGCGCGGTCGCCGGCGTGATCACGGCGTTGTCGGGCTATGCAAATATCCCGGGCCAGGCGGTGCTCGTGAAATACACCTGGCGCGGCGACGCCAACCTCGACGGCGTCGTCAACGGATCGGATTACGCTCTAGCGGACACCGGCTTCACCGGCGGCGGGACGGGTTGGTTTTATGGCGACGTCAATTACGACGGCATAACCAACGGCAGCGACTACGCGCTGCTGGACACAGGTTTCACTTCTCAGTCGGGCACCCTGCCTGAACCGGGCGCGGTCGGAATCCTTGGAATGGCTGCTTGTATTTTGGCTCGCCGGCGACGCAATCGATCTCCGCGATAAGGCTTTTCAAGCTTAGAAACCTCTCACGCTTATCTTATTCCGGGAATAAGAAAGCTATCAATATTTTTTCCAATTTTACCAGCATCGTCCACGGTAAATTGAGCGTATTATTGTTTATTGAAGCTATTGAAGCGCGGGCGGACCAGGAGCGTGATGTTGCAGCGTTTGTCGATTTCCAAGAGCAGCCTTGTTGTCGCCGCAATCGCGGGGGTGATGAGCGGCGCAAATCTGCATGCCGCCCCGCCCAGCACCTCATATAAGCTCGCTTTTGCCGATGAGTTCAATGGTTCCACGCTGGATACTTATAAGTGGAACTACAACTATTCCTGGGGCAATACGCATAACCATCGCGCCTACATGGACCCGGCGCAGGTGATTGTCAGCGGCGGACAGTTGAACCTTAAAGCGATCGCACAACGGCATCCCAGCGCGCCGTCGGGCGTGCAGACCGGCGACTTCGGCTGGCAGAGCCTAGATTACACCGCCGGCGCGATCAACTCCCAAGGCAAGTTCAACATGACGCGCGGCTATATCGAGGCCAGCGTCAAAATGCAGGATACGCTGGGGAGTTGGCCGGCGTTCTGGATGCTCCAGAACGGCTGGCCGCCGGAAATCGATATCATGGAGTTTCCGCGCGGCACGAACAACTCAAAGACCCAGTCCTGGCAGAACTATCACTACACCAATGCTTCCAACGCTCACGCGAGCTACGGCTGGCAGGACGGCGGGCCGGACCTCACCGCTGGCTTTAACACCTTCGGAGTCGAGTGGACCGCGACGCAGATGAAGTTCTATTTCAACGGAAGTGTCCGCCATACGATCAATGACGCTGCTGCCATCGCGGACTCCGCCGGCATGTACATGATCCTCAACCACGCCATCGGCGGCTGGGCGGGAACACCCGCGGCGAACAATCTATTTCCCGTAGACTATCTCACCGAATATGTCCGCGTCTGGCAGCTTCCCCCAAGCACCGCGACGACGGTTAACTGGCTGAACACCAGCGCCTCAGGCTCGTGGGACACCGGTTCCAAATGGGACACGATGGTGCCCAGCCATCAAGACGTGGTCGCGCGTTTCGGGGCGAACAATAATGCTTCGGTCAACGTTACATGGGACAATTCGCGCACGGCCGGCGGACTGGTATTTGACAGCGACAAAAGCTTCACCGTCGGCGACAGCAACGCCGGGCTGCAACTGACCAAAACATCCGGCACCGCCACTATTGACGTCCCTGCTACCAACACTGCGGCGCACACCATCGCGGCGCGGCTGGAGCTGTATAACAACACACTCATTACCAACAACTCCGCGCAGGCATTGACGCTCAGCGGAGTCGTCACCGGAACCGGCGGGTTGATATTCGACGGCACGGGCACGGTTCTGATCGCCAATAGCAACTCGTATACCGGCGACACGTTCATCGATTCCGGTGGACAGGGCCCGGCGGTTGTGCGGATCAATAAAGCGCGTCCGTTTGGCACCACAGGAACGGTTCGCTTCAATGAGGCCGGCAACGGCACGACCGGGCGAATCGAGATGATGGACAGCCGCGAGATCCCCAACCCAATCATGCTGAGCGGCCGGACCAATGCGAGCGCGGCGATCCAGAACATCAGCGGAAACAACCTCGTTTCAGGAAAAATAACGCTCGGAGTGGGCGGTGGAAACTACGTCGTGCAATCCGACGCCGGCACGCTCACGCTCTCCGGCACCGCCGCCGGGGCGGGTGGCATCGCGCTGACTTCGTTAGCGACCGGCCAGCGTACCTTCACGCTCCAGGGCGCGGGCAACGGGCTGGTCACAGGCATCATTCAAAACGGTTTGGCAACGCTCAATATTCTCAAGCAGGGCCCCGGGCAGTGGACGTTCGCCAACGTCAATACCTACACCGGCACCACCACGGTCACAGACGGCAAGCTGGTGATGAGCCAGGCATTTAAAAACAACGCGCCAGTTGCCATCTCCAATAACGCAACCGTAGAGATCGCTGCTAACGGGCTTTATGCGGGCGTGAGTCACATCAGCGCGCTGACGATCCCGTCCGACGGGCTCGGGGGATATGCCGGTAAGCTGGAGTTGCACGACAACGATCTGGTCATCGACTACACATTGACTCCAACGGTATCCCCGTACGCAACGACGCTTAACATGGTCAAAAAAGGCCTGCTCCTGCTCGGCGGCAACGGCATGGGAATCGCGAGTTCTAAGGTCGACGCACAGACGCTTTCCGGAACAATGCTCGCAGTTGTGGATAATGGCGCGGTCGGCGGACAGATCGTGAGTCTCTCGGGCTATTCGGGCGTAACGACTAAGTCGGTATTAGTGAAATACACTTGGCGCGGCGACGCCAACCTCGATGGCGTGGTCAATGGCAGCGACTATGCACTGGCGGACACCGGCTTCTCCGGCGGCGGCACGGGATGGTTCTACGGGGACGTCAATTACGACGGGTTGGTCAACGGCAGCGACTACGCCCTGATGGACACCGGTTTCTCCAGTCAGTCCGGGCCACTGCCCGAACCCTCCGTACTCGGCTTGCTGGGCGTCGGTTTGTTAGCGCTGCGCCGCCGTACCGGGCGCTGCCGCTAAGCGGCTTAGCCGCTTTTTACAAAGCCTCCAAACCCCTCCCCCATATCAAGCTCCGAACCGCGCACACCCCCGCGAAGATTTATCTGTTGCCCGGCTTCCCGACGGACGTTAATCTCGGCGGTTTAGTGGTTTCCGATACGTGATATCTCGGGTCGCGGACGATCAATTGGATGTTGTGTTCGTCAGCCACATCGGCGAGGGGGCGTCCGTCAGAGGAAGGGAACGAAAATGCTATACCGGTCGACTGCGCCGCGCGTGCGCACATTCTCGCAAGTGCTGAATTTCCGAAACGATATGGAACGGCTTGAAAGCCGCGTCTTCTTCGATGCCGGGTACACGATGGACCCGGACCTCGTCGCGTCCCTCAATTCACCGCGTCAGCGCAACCCCGGGGCCGGCATTTCGGTGGACGCCTCATCGGATCCCGGCACGAATGCGCCGCCCGTCTTAGGCACCATTGAAGGAGTCAACTTTAACGGTGATGCCACAGCCAGCGGATTCTACCACATTCCACCTGATATCATCGGCACCGCCGGACCGAACCACGTATTAAACGCGGTCAACACGACCATTCAGTGGTTCACCAAGGCGGGGACAAATCAACTGACACAACGCCTGGGCAAGAATGGATCGACAGCCGTTGGGAGCTTCTTCGCCAGCCTTGCCCCGGTGGATGGCCTGTTTGATCCCAAGGTCCTTTACGACCAATACAGCAATCGCTTCGTCGTAGTAGCGTTGGAGATGCAGGACACGGCCGTTGGCGATCCGATCAATTCTTCGCGACTCCTGATCGCGGCGTCGGACGATTCAGACCCAAATGGCACGTGGTACTTTCAGGCGATCGACACAAAGCTCAATATCGCTGGCACCGACACCTGGCTGGACTACCCCGGGCTCGCGGTCGATTCCGGCGCGATGTACATCACCGGGAACATGTTCAATTTCGGCGCCAGCACCTTCCGAGGTTCGCGCCTATGGCTTTTGGACAAAGCAGGCCTATATGCCGGCGGAACGTCCGCGTTCAACATGTACGACCCATCGACGCTGGCTGGCGGAATCCCCGGCGGCCAGGTCTTCACTCCGCAACCAGCGCACATGTTCGGATCCGCGCCGGGCACTGTTGGTACATTTCTCGTTTCCTCCGGATTTGCTTTTGGCTCCAACGAAGCGATTTCAGTAATCCGCATCGATAATCCACTCAGCTCTCCGACTTTCACAGGAACCTTCATCGACGTCGGCAATATCTCTTCCACGTACAACCCCCCTACTTCATCGCAATTGGGAACCGCCCAAACAGTAGATTCGGGTGATGCCCGAGTCATGAACGCGGTGTGGCGGAATAACTTCCTCTATTTTGGCAATATCGTGTCCCCCGTCGCGGGCGCTGACACCGGCACGGCCACTGCGCACTGGTATAAATTCAACGCGACCAATGTCACGACGTCATTGGCCGACCAAGGAAATATCGGCGCCGAAGATATCGCGGCGGGCACACGTACGTATTACCCCGCGGTTGCGGTTGATTCTGCGAACAACCTCGCGATCGGTTTTGCCGCATCCGGACCGAGCATCTATCCGGGTGCATATTACACCGGTCGGCTCGCAGGGGATGCGGCCGGAACGGTGCAAACCACCGGGACGCTGGCGGCGGGTTTGGACTTTTACAACCGAAGATTTGGCGGATCACGAAACCGCTGGGGCGATTATTCGGGACTCGCGCTGGACCCGGCGGACGGATCAACCTTCTGGGTCTACAACCAGTATGCACTCGCGCGCGGGAATATCTTCGGGGCCTACCCAACCGAAGACGGCCGTTGGGGCACGCGCTGGGGCAAGTTCTCGTTGGCGGCGCTGTCCGGCGGAATCAACGGCATCGTCTACGAAGACCGCGACGGCTCATCCACCTACGGCGGTTCCGACACTGTCATGCTCGGGGTGACGGTCTACCTCGATGCCAACAATAATGGCAGCCTCGACGGCGGCGAGAGCAGCACCACCAGCACCGGAACCGGCTACTCCTTCACCGGCCTGGCGCCGGGTTCGTACAACGTCCGCGAGGTGGTGCCGGCGGGCTATATTCTCACGGAGCCCGTGAGCGGCATTCACGTGCTGGTCGTGGCGGCTGCGACGCTCAGCGCGAACTTCGGCAACTTCCCCTACGTTTTCACTGGCACCGCAGGCAACGATTCGTATTATGTCCGCGCCAGCGGCGGCAACGCCCAGATCTGGGTCGGCGCGGTACCGCCCACGACGCCTACCTATTCCATCGCCAAGTCGATGCT
>JACMML010000375.1 GCA_014379105.1 Phycisphaerae bacterium | reverse complement strand
TTCAACTGCCCGTTATCGCCCCAGGCCAGATAGTTGTTATCGCCGAATTGGTTCGTAGCGCCGTCAACCCTTCTTCGAACGGACCGAACCGAACCGTCAGCGAATCCCATGTTGATCGTGCCCTCACGCCGGGGATCCGCCGTGTTCCAGTTATTTTGAAACGTTCCACCGCCGAGGTACCGGACGTTGTGAACAATGTTCAGATCGTTTGCCGGAAAACGCTGCTGGGTGGAGCCCGCGAGTTGGCCGTGGTACGGGTCGTATCGCAGGTTAATCATGTTGTATTTACGGTCCGCATGGCTCTGATAAGTCGTCGACTCTGCGAACAGGATAGTGTCCGAGGAGTTCTTAAACCCCCATTTCAAGGGTTTGGCCCAGTACTTGTTGTTACCGTCTCGCTGGAACGAGAAAAATCTGCCCCATGTCGGATCCGTGGGCACGGTGTAATTGACCCCGCCAACGACCGCGTTGTATTTGTAGTTCCAGTAGATGTTTTTATCGATGAACCCCGGATCGCCTGCCGCTTTGGAATAGACTTTTGGGCAGAATCGCGAAGCGTTCGTTTTAACGCCGTAACGCACGAGCATGCTTGTGTCGTAGAGCGATTCTTTGCCGCTGACGAACATATAGTCCCCGGCGCTCAGAAACCCGCCTGCTGGTGTAGCAGTATTGCTTGTGAAATCCTGGCTCGTTCCGGCGTAAGAATAAGGATAGAGACCCTTGTTGTCGGTGCAGTACATCACCACCGCTTGGGTGAGCGACCGAATGTTGGCGCCGCACTTGATCGCCGTCGCGGCTTCGCGGGCCTTGTTGAGCGCGGGGAGCAGAATCGAGATCAGTAATGCAATGATCCCAATAACCACAAGAAGCTCGACGAGGGTAAATCCTGACCGGCGAGGTGAGATTCTGCTCGGCATTGTTTTGCTCCTGTCGCACATTGCGGCGACGTATACGGCGGATCCATTCGGGCGCTCGTCGAGCGCTTCTGCAAAAAAACGTCTGGTTCAATTGCGATAGGACGATCCGCCAACACTCGCCATTATGCCGTGGCGCAATGCCATTACTAACTCATATTGCGTTACTAAATCATCAGTTTACGACAGGAGGTGATGTGATCAGATCGTTCGCACGACGGTCCGACGATAGGCGGCTGGCGTCACGCCCTCAGCCTGCTCAAACGTCCGGCAGAAATTCTGAACGGCCGAGGCGCCGACGCGAGCGGCAATGTCGGGAATGGTCAATTCCGGCTGTTTTAACAAGCGTTTTGCCACTTCGATCCGCACGCGCAGTATTTCGTCGTGCGGCGATCGTCCGAGTTTGGAGACGAACTGTCGCTCCAGCCAGCGCCTTCCGACGGGCACCTTTCGGAGCACATCCCCGACGTTACACGGATCGCAGGCGTGCTCGCGGATGAAGCGCACCGCTTCTGCCAGACTCGGGTCATCGACTGCGAGAATATCCGTGCTTTGCCGCCGCACAACGCCCAGGGGCGGCAATCTAATGGCGCGGTCCTCGGCTTTAATCTTTTCTCCCGCCAGCGCACGCTCAATCATGCTGGCGGCGACGTAACCGGCGCGGCTGTAATCAGCTTCAATGCTTGATAGCGGTGGCCACGAGCTATCGCAGAGCAGGTCGTCGTTATTGACGCCGACGATTGCCACCTGGTCCGGAACGCTGATTCCGGCAGCGAGGCATGCCGCCGCGAGATCTTCGGCGGCGGTATCGTCCAGCGCCATGACGCCAAGAGGCTTTTGCGCGTCCTTCAAAAGTTTCACCAGCTGCGGCCAATGCGCTCCGCCGGAATGGTCCGCATTCGTTGGCCATCCCAGACCCACCTCGATGCACGAATAGCCTTTAGCTTCGATCGTTGTTTTAAATCCCTGATACCTGTGCTCGGTCATCGCCTGACCGTGACTGAGCCCATAGAACGCAAAATTCTGGAGCCGGCAATCGAGCAGATGCTCCGCGGCCATAACGCCTGCAGCGTAGTCGTCGAGGCAAACAACAAATGATTCTTTTGGATCGGCGTTCCCCGAACAGTTAACGACCTGCTTGCATCGCTTCTGGACCTGCCTGAACACCTTCTCACCCATGCCGCCGACAATGGCACCATCAAGATGCGGCAGATTCATCTCGCTGAGGTCGATGCCGCGCCTAAGCTCCTTTTGAAGCAGCCATCGACGCTGGAGGTTCGCAAATCGCATGACCCCACGCATCAGTGCGCGGCCGAAGCCAGTGACGCCATCAACCAACACGCCGACCGTTGGCCGGTTCTGATCATTTGATAAGGTAGATGGTCGCTGTCGCAAAGCGAGATAAATATAACGCAAAAAGAGTTAGCAGGCGAATCGATTCCGTTTATGTTCTTCAGGGAGCGATCTCTGATGTTAATTAAGCCAATAAATGGGACCAATGGCCGGCACCGCAGCAAGGCGGCCAAGCCGAAGGGGTTGTTCATCCTCGACGCCGACGCGTTTGAACTCAGCTACGGCGACGAGCATTACAAAACAATCACCAGCCAGGTCGAGATCATCGCCGAGCCGCAGACGCGCGAGTCAATCGCGCGCACGCCTGAATTGCTCGGTCCAGTTGACTACATCTTTTCCGGCTGGGGAATGCCTACCACCGACCGCTCGTTTTTAGCCCAGGCGCCGCGCCTCGAAGCGATCTTTTACGCAGCCGGTGCGACCGGTGGATGGATCACCGACGAGGTTTGGCGGCGCGGCATCACCGTAACCAGCGCCATATCGGCAAACAGCACCGCCGTGGCGGAGTACACCCTGGCAACAGTATTGATGTCGCTCAAACACGCGTGGCCTCTGGCACGCCAGACTCGCGAGCAGCGGCGCTTCGTCGGGCGTAACGGCGCTCCTGGTTGCTACGGTTCTGTCGTCGGAATCATCTCTCTTGGAGAGATCGCCCGACAGCTCATTGCACTTCTCAAGCCGTTCGACCTTAAATTAATCGCTTACGATCCGTTCGTTTCTGACGATTCGGCCGCAGCGCTGGGTGTGGAGCGGGTTTCTCTCGCGGACTTGTTCACGCGCGCCGACGTCGTCAGTGTCCATACCCCGGTCTTTCCCGAGACGTTGGGAATGATCACCGGCAAGCTGCTCCAAACGATGAAACATGGAGCGACGCTCATCAATACGGCTCGCGGCTGCATCGTGCGGGAAGCCGAGATGATTTCCGTACTTTCGCGACGTCCGGACCTGCAGGCGGTGCTGGATGTCACCGATCCGATCGAGCCGCCTGTGCCGGAGTCGCCGCTGTACACGCTGCCCAACGTATTTCTGACGCCGCACATCGCCGGCTCGGTGGGATCCGAATGCCGGCGGATGGGAAGATACATGGTCGAAGAGCTGCAGCGGTATCAGGCCGGCGAACCGCTGAAATGGCAGGTTACCGACGATGCAACCGCGCGAAACTCCCATCGACCGATCAATACTTTTCTAAGAGCGCCCGCTACAGGCGCAGTCGCGGGCGCGGCGGATTGAATCGCGCGGAACAGGTTCCAGCGAACTGTCGGGCGGACGGTCTTTGATGGCATGGCGGAGCAACTCATGGGCAAGATATTCCGCAGCCTGACGGCGCTTTCAATTGCGATGAGCGCATTGGCATTCATTTTAAGCCCCCAAGGTGTGGCACGGGCCGCCGAGTGGCAATGGTCGGTGGATGTGCCGGTGGTCGAAGGGAGCAAAGAACGGCCGCGGGCGTTTCTGTGGATCCCGCCTGACTGCGAGCGCGTGCGCGGTGTCGTCGTCGGCCAGCACAATATGGAAGAGGAAGCGATTCTCGAGCATCCTGCGTTTCGCAAGACGCTCGCGGAGATCGGCTTTGCCGAAGTGTGGGTCGCCCCGGGGTTCGATGCGTATTTCAGATTCGATCAAGGTGCCGGCGAGAAGTTCGAGGCGATGATGTCATCGCTCGCCACCCAATCCGGTTACGACGAAATCGCGTATGCACCGCTGGTGCCGATCGGGCATTCCGCCGCCGCGTCGATGCCCTGGTACATCGCCGCCTGGAAGCCAGAGCGTGTATTGGCCGGCCTGTCAATCAGCGGGCAATGGCCATACGTGGTTGATGAAAAGAATGCTCCCCATGTCGGCGGCCGGAGTATCGATTCTATCCCGGCACTGGTCACAATGGGCGAATACGAGTGGGCCGACGAAAATCTTCCCAAAGGCTTAAAGGTCCGCGCCGAACACCCGACCATGCCGCTCACCGCAATCGGTTGCCCGGCGGACGGACACTTCGCGGCGATGGACGAGAAGGTGGAGCTGCTCAGCTTCTATCTCAAAAAGGCCGTCTTATATCGACTGCCGGCGGATGCGCCGACGGATCGAGCGCCGCAACTGACGCCGATTGATCCGACAACAAGCGGCTGGTTGTTTGATCGTTTTCGCACAAATCGCGACCCCGCGTTCCCGGCCGCCCCGGCGTCGGAGTACAAAGGCAATCGAGCCGAGGCGTTCTGGTGTTTTGATGAGGAGATGGCCCGCAAGATCCAGGCGTTTCAAAGGCTTCATCGCGGCAAACCGGCGCTGCTAGGTTTCGTGCAGGATGGACAGACCGCGCCGCAGAAAAATGGAACACACCAGCAGGTAACATTGCAGTTTGCACCGCAGGAAGACGGAATCACCTTCAAGCTTAGCGGCGATTTTCTCGACACCGTTCCCGAAGGTCGCCCGGCGCGCTGGGCCGCCATGCCGGCGGGATCATCCATTGAAAAGCCGACCGATGGCCCGCCAATCGAGATTCGCCGCATCACCGGCCCGGTCCGCAAGATTGCCGCCGACACGTGGGTGCTCGATTTTTATCGTGGCTCATTCCTCAATGACCGCCGCGGAAATGACGCGTGGCTTGTCGCGATCTGGGAAGGCAACGACCAGTACAAACGTGCAGTCCAGCAATCATTATTGAAAATCCCCGGCCGACTTTCTGAGGGCAAACCACAGACAATCACGTTCCCCGCACCGCCAGACATTACTGCGGGCACACGTGAAATAGCATTGCGCGCGACGTCCGACTCCGGAGAATCCGTTCGCTACTTCGTGGTGTCCGGCCCGGCGGAAATCGAGGGGAGCACATTAAAAATTCTGCCTATTCCACCGCGGGCAAAATTCCCTGTTCGCATAACTGTGACCGCATGGCAATTCGGCCGCGCCGCCGAGCCCAAGCTGCAGTCGGCCGCGCCGGTGACGCAGACCATCCTGATCAATCAGCCACCGCGATGAGATGAATATTATGCGCACCACTTTGCCGAACCCACGCACCACCCGCGCCGCCATGCTGGTGCTGCGCGCCTTGATCGAGCCGCTTGAGCGCCGATCTCTTTTGGCCGGCATCGCGCCGCTGGACACGGTCATTTTCGGAAACACAACGTCAGAAACCAATCACGGGTTCGCTACAAATTCCAGCCAGGTGATCGCCGGCGGCGTGGGCCAGGCCGCGCGGCAGCTTCTTCCGCTGACCCCGTTGAATGTCAACGGCGGCGACATGACGTTCAACGTCGCGGTCGATCCTGTCAATCGCAACTACTTCTCCATCAAGCTCTGGGGCTCGGACGACACCGACGTCGGCAAAGGCCGACTTTATCTGTACGTGCCGATCGGCGGTGTAAATTATCAAGTGGGTTATCGTCACGAAGGCGATTACGCGCCCTTGAGCGTGACGGCTAGTTCGCAGCCTCTGCCGGGGCGATTTTTCTACTCGTCCACCCTTTTGCCGCTTTCGATGACGAAGGGCAAAACCACGCTGACCGTCAAGATCATCTCAACGGGCGAACTCTATGCACTCGGCGGCGGCGGCGGACCGCCCGACGGCAATTACCAGCACTACATGGATACCCCGAGTCGCGGCGTCTATCGCGCTTACACGCACACCCAACCCATGCTCGATGTATCTGGAGAGACACAAGGCGCGTCGCCCACCGTCACCACGCGCCCGGCGCTGACCGAGTCGTCGGTCCTGGGCAGTAGTGGCACGTACACTACGGGTCTGAAGAACTGGGTGACTGGCCGTCTGAATGCAGCGATTACGTCGTTCGACACCAGCGATGTCGAGCTTCTCGCTAAATCCTACACAGTCTCGCAGATCACCACCGGCTATCAGGTGGCGGCGGTCCTCACCAAGGTGATCGCGGTCATCGACGGATTCACCGCCGACTGGTACACCAACCCCGCTAACGTTGACAGCAGTTCCGCGTACGGCGCCAATGGTGGGAACGAGGTCTGGGGCGGACGCTTCGGGCCTCTGGGGTGGGCGATTCATTTGTTAAGCGGCGTGCCCGCATTCACGAGCCAGCTTGATACTGTCGTGAACTACGGCACCGTCGGCGGCAACAAGACACGCCGCGCCGCATGGGGCGACATGCTGCAAGCGAGTCGCGATTCCGGGCGATTCATCCGCAACGCGCGCTACATCACAAACCAGACCATCTACGCGAACATCAGCATCTATAAAGCCAATCGCGCCATGATCGATCTGGGCGACGCCGACGCCTTTACAGATACCGCGGCGCAGCGATATCTGAAAGAATCCATCGGAATCTCGCCGTGGCTCGGCAGCGACCTCCCCGGCGGCGGCAGCGCTTTAAAGTACGGCAGCAACTACCTGCAGGTGACCAAGAAAGGCCTCACCCGAGAGTGGGGTTACGCAGGCGTCTACAGCGAGATGGCGGTCAATGCGGCCAATTTTTACCGATGGACCGGCAACGTCGAGTTCAAAACCCAAGCCGTCAAGATGCTCAAGGCGATCGCGAACATGCGCCGTCCGTCGATGGAAGTCAGCGGTGGAAATTACTATCGCACGTCAGAACGCATCGGCATCCTGGCCTGGCGCGGTGCACGCGAATCGGACGGGGATTTTGCCGATGGCGTCGCGTACGGCGGCGCGGCGAGTTGGTCGGCGGGGATGATCGTCGCCGGCGTGACGCTCGACCCATACGCCATCGGCTATGCAAAGCAGATGCTGGCGGACAATCAATATCTCAACGCGCTGATCTCCGACGGGCGTTACTACAGCAGCCTTTCGTTCGACTCGCTCAACGCGATGGAGCCTTACGCTGACTATTACGCCGTCCAAGCCGCAGCCGATACAGGCATCCGCCTGCCGATGACGTCCGGCCAGCCGGATTATGCGTGGGCGGACGAAGAAAACGGACTCGCCGCCATCAAGCAAGGCGAAAATCGTCTCTGGATCGAACCCTATTGGCAGGCAAAATCGGGCACCGGCATCAACGGCGTCGGGCGGTTTTATTACAGCACGCCCACGTATGAACAGTTCGGCACATTTGAGACCAATCCGAACTTCACGTCGGACGGTTCATACTTCCTGCGCCGAGATTTTGTCGATAACCCCGGCGGCTCGGGATACGTCCCGCCGGACGCGCCCACCCAGGCCTACAAGGACGAAGCACTTCCGATAGCGGTCGCGCCCAATGACTCGGGTGACGATACGCCCTATCGCGGCAAGGTCGATTTCTATGGGTTCCGCTTCGGCAATTACGTCTTCGGCATGAATGTGAGTGAGACGAAGACATTTAATGTGAAAACCCCGGCCGGCTTCACATCTGCGACCGATTTGATCTCCAACACCATCAAGTCGGGCTCGGTGAGCGTTGGCCCTGGATCAACGGTGATCTTGAATCTGGCAGCCAGCGCCGATGCGGCGCCTGTCCCGACGGCGCCGCTGCTGGTCAAAGCGGCGGGATCGGCGACGCAAGTTGTCCTCAACTGGTCCGCCGCCTCTGGCGCGATCAGCTATAACGTCAAGCGCTCGCAGACGCCCGACGGGCCGTACACGACCATTGGCACGGGGATCATCGGCACCACCTTCACCGACACCGGCGTCACCCGCGCCGCCGGTTACTACTACGTGGTGTCTGCGGTCAACGGAAACGGCGAGAGCTACGACTCCGGCGTCGCCAACTCCAGCGCCGGCCTGGCGAACGCATGGTCGAGTCAGGATATCGGCACAGTGGCGCTGCCGGGCAGTTCGAGTATCTCGGGCACCACATTCACCGTCCGCGGCACGGGCGGCGACGTGGGTGGAACTTCGGATTCATTCCATTTTGCCTACACGACTCTGAACGGCAACGGATCGATCGTCGCGCGCGTGGCCAACGCGATGTATACCAGGGGCGACGATAAGGTGGGACTGGCGATTCGCGAGACTCTCGCCGGCAATTCAAAGGCCGCGTCGTTGCAGATGTACGATGACGACCGTTCCGCGAACTTCAATTACCGCGCCAGCGATGGCGGTGCCACATCCAATGCCGGCACAGCCTCGCTAATCGGCGCGCCCTACTGGTTAAGGATCACCCGATCCGGCAACACCTTCTCAGCCGATGTATCGCCTGACGGGATTGCGTGGACCCCGGCGGGATCGACCACAATCACGATGGCATCAACTGCTTACGTCGGCCTGTTTGTCTGCTCGCGTTATACGCAGCAAATCAATGCGTCGAGATTCGATAACGTTTCCGTCTCTTCACTCGATACCGCCCCGCCGGCGGTAACGTCGATCAATCGGACGGGCGCGAGCCCGACAGCGCTGAATACCGTTCAATTCGCCGTGAATTTCTCAGAACCGGTCACCGGTGTTGATATTGGCGACTTCGCGCTGGCGACCAGCGGAATCACCGGTGCGAGCATCGCGGGAATCAGCGGCAGCGGCGCGTCATACGTCGTCACAATCAATACCGGCGATGGGACCGGTGTGGGAACCATCGGCCTGAACCTGGTGGATGACGATTCGATCAAAGACTCCGCCGGCCAACGGCTGGGCGGGTCGGACGCGGTTAACGGTAGCTTCGTCGGGCAGACCTACTCCATGGTGGCCAGCGTTTACAACGGCACGGCCGGCGACGACACGTATCACGTCCGCATGACCGGGGCGCTGGTTGAAATTCTGCTAAATGGCCTCTCGACCGCGACTCTCACCAAATCTCTATTTCCGAGCCTGACCTTCAATGGATTGGCAGGAAACGACACGCTGATGATCGATCATTCGATGGGCGATCCAACGCCAGCCGGCGGAATTGCCTTCAACGGCGGTGCCAACACCGCCGCCGCCGGTGACGTGCTCGATGTTCGCGGCGCGGGGTCCGCCGACGGGTTCTCGATCAATACCGCGGGCACGATCACGCACGGCGCATCGTCCAGCACCTACACCGCCGCCGAGACG
>JACMML010000374.1 GCA_014379105.1 Phycisphaerae bacterium | reverse complement strand
TGCCACGCGATGGCTTCCCCTTCGCGGTCCAAGTCGGTCGCCAGATAGACCTCGGGCGCGTCCTTGGCGAGCTTCTTGAGCTCGCTGACCAGCTTTTCCTTGCCGCGTTCCTTGATGATCTCGTAGGTTGGCTCGAAGGTCTCCAGATTGATCGCTTTATTGCCCTTGGGCAGGTCGCGCACGTGCCCCATCGACGCCTTCACGATGTAGCCGTCGCCGAGGTACTTATTGATCGTCTTCGCCTTGGCGGGCGATTCGACGATCACGAGGTGCTTGCCTGTCCGTTGTTTGGCCATAATCGACTGACTTTCATCCCGGGCGCACACTATTAAATAAGCCCGCTAATAAGCCGGCGCATCAACCGCCGCTTGCGAACCTATCGTCAGTGGAACACAGATTCTTCAAACATTTGCGGCCCGAAGAATCTTATGCCTGACATCTGGGGGGCGGGAGTTTGGAGCAGACACCGGGGGAATGTCAAGGGCAGAATGAACAATCCCGTGCCTGCCGCGGCGCGAAGATCATCGCGCAAAGCGTTATCTGGAACAGGTTTACATGATGTTAATAATATTTCCGGTAGCGCGACACGCCGGCGCGATTATGCGCCAGTGCTGGTGCTTTTAATAAGTTGCTGCCGATCCCGGCGGCGTCGACGAATCGCTACTTCTTGGCCAAAGCGGCATCGGGCACCGGAAGCACGATCAGGCTCAATCGCTTTCCGTCCGTGAAGTGGCCGGACTGAATGAGGATGCGTTTGGAATCGGCGCTGAACGTGGGATGGCAATGATCCGGCTTCATCTTGTGATCGGTGCTCAGCAGCGACATCCCGCCGTTCTTTCGGTCGATCAGCCAGACATTGCCCTGGAACGTGTCGCCGACCGCCCAGCGGCCGTCAGGCGAGCCGTTGCAATGCCAGTATCCGCCGTAGTTGTCCCGGCCGGCGGCGTTCTGGGATGGGAGGTTCGCGGCGTTGGTGTCTTCGGGGCTCCGTTCCTCAATCTGCCCGAGGATGTTGACCGCGTCGGTGCGTAGATTCACAACCGCGATCCCCGTCGGGCGCTTGCGCAGGCGCGCCTGGTGGCCGATCAGGTTGAACATCACTTCATCGGGGGTGACCACCGCTTCGTGCGTCACCCAATCGTCCGGGCCTTCCACAAACAGCGGCCGATTGCCCGAGCCATCTCCTTTGACGGTATACATCCGCTGCGGTGCGTCGCCGCCGGTCTCATGACAGTAGACGATCTCGCCAGGGACAAACGGATTGGTCTGCACGTGCCCAATCTTAAACGCCGTGTCGATCACGACCCGCATCTCCCCGGTCTGAAGGTCGACTGCGCGCAGTCCGCCGGGGCCGGTGCCCATGCGCATGTCGTACTGCTTTTTCCATACCTCAACGCCCGTGGGCAGATGTTTGCCGACATCCGAGCCGGCGATGCTAATGTAGGCGACCTTTTCGTTGGCGTCGATCGCGAGGCTCCCCGCGTCGCGAACGTCCGCCGGCAGTGTCGCGCAGATGCGCTCGTACTCACGCGCCGGCTTGGCGGCATCGGCCAATGCGTCGGCGAGCAGCCTGGCGAGATCAAGCTCGATGATTTGATATACCGGGTCGATCTTAGGCTTCGGCGGACCTGAGGGCGCCGTCGCCGCGCCGGTGGGCGTGCCTGCGGATGGCGTGGTGGTCGGCGGCGGAGGCGTCTCGGTTTTAGCGACCGCGTCGTTGCGGATGAAAAAGAGCCTCATCGACTTCCGCGCAACATTCAGGCCATTGGACGCGTTGCCCGAGCCTTCGGTCAGTTGGACGATATCCCCGCTCTCTTCGTTGACGGCAAATGCCTGCGACCCCGGCACCCGCCCCGCCGTGCGGAAGATGATCCATTTACCGTCGGAGGTCCACTGCGGATGCGTCTGATAGATCTTGGCGTCACTCTGCTTGCCATTGGTCAGTACGTTCATCGCTACGCCCGTCACCGGATCGGGAATGATCGCTTTTTCGGATGGAAACCGACGCCCCACCTGAGCCGACGTCCACGTCGACGCAAACAAAATCGCAGCAATACCGGCAATGCCTAAACGCTTAACACTGACCATATTCGATCCTCTTTCCTAGCCAGAAACGTCCCCATCGGGCGACAATCCTCATACACGCCAAGTGAATGAATCGTTGATAACAACTGCAATATATGTGGAAGTTGCGGGGATGGTTAGTGGATAGCAATGAGGGCGCACGCCACAAAAAAATCGAGGCAACCCGGATCGCGGGTTGCCTCGAAGGTAAATCTTTCTTGCCATTTCTCGGCGGGTTCCGGAGTCGCCGACATTATGCCCGGCGACGGCGACGCAGCATGCCCATTGCGCCGAGTCCGAGCAGGCTCAACATCGCGGGTTCCGGAAGAGGTCCGGTCTGCGAAGAGAAGCCTGTATCGATCAGAGCGTAGTCGCTGCCGTTGATGACGCCATCGTAGTTCACGTCGCCATAGAACCAGCCCGTGCCGCCGCCGGAGAAGCCGGTGTCGGCAAGTGCATAGTCGCTACCGTTGACGACACCATCGAGGTTGGCATCACCACGCCAGGTGTATTTCACCAGGACGGAGGTAAACGGATTCACAATATCATGGCCGGAGAGGTTTGTGACCTGCCCGCCGGTCGTCGCGCCATCGATGACGCCGAGCATCGTGCCGTTCAGCCCCACGCCGCCGGCACCCTGCGCGATAACCTCATCGGAGGTGATGCCCGTGCCGTCGCCGCTGAAGCCCAGAAGCGGCAGGCCGCTCTTGACCATGGCCAGCACATTTTCGTACGACGATGCGCCTGTCCCGTAGTCGACGACCAGATCGTTGTCATGCAACTGAACCTTTCCACCGAAGCCCGTAGCCGTAGTGGGCATCGTGATAGACCCCACTGCGGTTACACCCGTTGCGCCGCCATTGATCGGAACCTCAAGTGTCGCGTCGTTTGAAACCGACAGCGCGGCGCGGTTCTTGATGGCGATGTTGGTGACCAACTTTCCGCCATTGACTGCGGTGGAATCGGTATATCCCGGCGTACCTGCGAGCGTCAGCGTGCCTGTGCCGACCTTGGTGAGGCGCGAGCCCCCGGTGTCGGCGAAGAAATTACCGGAGAAAGTTGAGCTGGTATTGAGCGCGCCGGTTGTCCAGTTTGTGAACGTGCCCGCGTTCGGGCTGCCGCCGATAAAGGACCCTGCCACACCCGAAAGCTCGCCGATATTCTGCACAGTCTCAGCACCCGCACCGCCGGGAGAGAATGTCTGCTTCAACGCCACGCCTGCACCAAGGTTTAGCTTGGCATTTGCGAAACCATTCGCATTCTGCAGCCGCATATCAGCGCCCCCGGGGAGGCGTGAAGTGGCGTTGATCGTTCCTGTGAACGCAGACGCATTCCAGTTGAGGTCATCACGCACATAGTTGTTGACGAGATTGAGCGTTCCTGAACCGGTCAGCGTACCGGAAACCACCGACGTGCCCGTTGTACCGCCGCCGCCGTTGCCGCGCGGCGCCAGTTCCAGCGTTCCTACCTTGCCCGCTGGCACGACCAGGTTGTTGGTCAACACGCCGTAGCCTGGGGTCGTCGAGGCCTCGAAGCCGTTCTGACGAAGCGTGCCTCCATCAAATGTGATGGTGCCCGTGCCAAGCGCGGTCTGTCCTGTGCCGCCAAGACGAATCGAGCCGCCATTGATGTTCACCGGCCCGCTGAAGGACAGACTGTTGTTCCCGTTCACAGCCAGAGTCCCGGTATTGGTCTTCGTCAACGCGCCTGTGCCGCTGACGCTGCCATTTATGGTCAGGGTTGTCGCGTCGGCAACGTCCAGCGTGCCGCCGGATGTTCCGATATTGACCGGACGGATGCTGGTGCCGGCACTATCGAGTGCAAGGGACTGAGTGGTCAGCAATTTACCGCCATTGAGGGTCAGCGAACTGCCGGTGACGGGATCGCCAAGCTGATCGTTGGCGCTGATCTTCAGTGCACCGCCGCTGATCGTCGTCGGGCCGCTATAGCTGTTGGCTGCGCTCATTGTGAGCGTTCCGCCGCCGGCTTTGGTGAACGCGCCGGGGCCGGTGTTTCCAATGCCGTTGGCGAACGTTACGTCATTACCATTGGTATCGATCGTCCCGCCCAAAGCGTCAAACGTGACGTTGCGGCCGGAGATGTCATCAATGTTGCCCGTGCCGTAGCGAAGCGTGCCACCATTGAGCGACACATTTCCAGCACCCAGGCTGCTGTTGGCGGCGAACTCAACTACGCCGGCACTTACAATTGTGTCGCCGGCGTAGTTGCTGCCCGTGCCTGTCAGGAAAAGTGTTCCGCCGTTGATCTTGTTGATCCCGCCAGCTCCATCAATGACAGCATCGATGGTATTTCCCCACTTTTCAAAAATTAAATCAGGGTTGGTGGAGTATTCTAAAATTTCGTCGTCGTCGTGAAGCGATGTTGTCACCAACGGGTGACCAAGAGC
>JACMML010000373.1 GCA_014379105.1 Phycisphaerae bacterium | reverse complement strand
GGTCGGAATACATCGCACAGTCGGATCACATCGCATTGCATCCGCATCCGCATCACATCACCGCCAAGTCCCAGGTCATGTCCGAGTTGCCCAGCAGTTGTGCGAGAAACTCCTTCAGCTTCGACACCGGCATCTCGCGCGGGATCCCCAGCACCAGCGCCATCGTCGTGCTGCCGTCGGCTTCGGAGTGGGTCTCGACACTGTCGATGTTGACGCTCAGCACGCGCAACAGGTGAGACAGTTTCTTGAGTGCCCCGACGTGTTCCTTGCCGCTGGCGGTAAGGCGATAAATGTGTGAGCGGGGGTCGTCAGAATTGATGGCTGGGACCACCGTTACGCGCAGTCCGCTATAGCTCGCGAGCTCGGCCAGCTGGTGCTCCATCGCCTGCTCGGAACCGGAATCGATTCGCACGCGCACGAGCATCGCGAAATGTCCGCCCACATCTACGGACCGCAGATCGTCCACGTGCCCGCTGTTTCGCTGGATCACCCCACAGACATCGTCCAGAATGCCCGGCCGATCTTCCCCGGCGATGGTGATGATCCAGGAAGCTACGTTCATGCTCGCTCCATGGATCGCCAGCTTAGCACGAGACCGCACCGCCACCTAACCGGCCTTTCATTTTGACTGAAACGGCTCGCGATGCGCCTGCATTGGCTTAGAATCCAGACGAGATGAGCACGCTCTCTTTTGATATCGATGCGATAGTCCAAGGCCGGGCCCGGCTGACTGATTCGCAGGCGCTGGAGCTTCATGCCAGCGCGTCCCTCCACGACCTCGGCCAATGGGCGCACGCGGTGACGCAGCGATTGCACCCGCAGGACTACCGCACGTACGTCATCGACCGCAACATCAATTACACCAATGTCTGCACGGCCAAGTGTACCTTCTGTGCATTTCGGCGCGACCATGACGACGCCGACAGCTATACGCTCTCGTTCGAGCAGATCGGCGACAAGATCAGGGAGCTCCTGGGCATCGGCGGGACGCAGATCCTTATGCAAGGCGGCATGAACGATCGGCTGCCCATCGAGTGGTACGAAGACCTGCTGCGATTCATCAAATCCAGTTTTCCATCGATTCACATTCACGCGTTCAGCCCGCCGGAGTTTGTGGAGTTTGAGCGGTTCTTCAAGATGGACGTGCGCGACATCATCCGACGGTTCAAAGCCGCCGGGCTCGCGACAATCCCCGGCGGCGGCGGTGAGATATTCAACCCGCGCGTGCGCCGACGGATCGGCATCGGCAAATGCTCCGGCGACGATTGGCTGCGTGTTATGCGCGTCGCCCATGAAGAAGGCATGAACACGAGCTGCACGATGCTGATCGGGCATATCGAGTTCGTCCGCGATCGGATTGATCACCTGGCGGCGTTGCGGGACATGCAAGACTATGCCCGCCTGCTGGCGGGAATTCCGAATGACGAAACCCGAATGACGATTGAAAAAATCTGTGCGCGCTGGCCGGGTGTGTTTGCAAAATCTAATGGGCCGCGATTCAGCACTAATTATTCCAAGTTTGGCTCCTACACCGCCTTCATCCACTGGCCGTTCCAGCGGGAGAACACGCCGCTGGGGAATGCAAAGGAATGGGATCCGGATATCTACGGCCAGTTCGACGACAGCACCAACGACGACATCCTCCGCGGCCGCGTCGTACGGACCGCTGGCGCGGAAGAGTATCTGCGGACGCTCGCGATCGCGCGCCTCTACCTCGACAACATCGCCAACCTGCAGAGCAGCTGGGTAACGATGGGCCCGAAGATTGGCCAGCTCGCGCTCTTTTTCGGCGCAAATGACATGGGTAGCGTGATGATGGAAGAAAACGTCGTCAGCGCCGCGGGCACGACCTACAAGCTCGAAGAACGTGAAATCTGCCGGCTGATCCGCGACGCGGGTTGGGCGCCTTCGCAGCGGGATCAATATTACAACGTCCTGCATCGCCACGACGGCCCGGGCAGCCCGGACTTGCGGCCGAACCCGCACCCGCCAACGCGAAACGTGCTCAAGCTCGACAAGACCTTCATCGGCCGGGCGCCCGGCATGGAGCCGATTCTCGCCAGTCTGCACAACGGGCGGGATGAGCGTGCCGATTCCTCCGTCCGAGTCCAGCTCCCGATTCTGGGTGATGAGCGCTAAGTGCGTACAGCGCCGGTCCGGCTGCGCGGGCTGATTTTGGTATAACTCGGCTCATGTCCACCACCCTTCATGCCCCCTGGCGGATGGATTACATCCGCTCCCTCGAGAACGCCGACCAGTCGCAAGGCGGATGTTTTCTCTGTCAGGCGATCGCGTCGCTGGCAGTGCCGGAGCAGCGCCGCGCCCGGCTCGTGCTGTGGGATACGCCGCACTCGGTCGTCGTGATGAACAAGTTCCCTTACACCAACGGCCACGTCCTGGTCGCGCCGCGATCGCACGTCGGCGCGATCGAAGACCTCGCAGTCGACCAGCTCACCGATCTACAATCGCAAACCGTGGCCGTCGTCAAGCTGCTCAAAAAAGTGATGGCGCCCCAGGGTTTCAACATCGGCATCAATCAAGGCCGCTGCGCCGGTGCTGGTTTGCCGGGACATCTGCACCAGCACATTGTCCCCCGTTGGGGCGGCGATGTGAACTTCATGTCGGTCGTGGGCAACATCCGCGTCCAGCCGCAGGCGATGGAATTGCTCTACGCGGAACTCGTACGGGTTTAGCTCATCACGCGCACGCCAGTCGCCTGCCCCATCAGAAACGTAATCTCCACCCGCTGGCCAGTCGCCGGATCGGCCTCGAACGCGTGACTGGGCACGCGCACCGAAATCCCGGATGGATTTCCGTTGGGTTCGTCGATCAGCGTCAGTAGCAGTTCGTAATAATGGTCGCCGTGAATTTGATACGGTTTGGCCGCATCGATTGTCGCCTGCCAGGATCCGATCATCGGCGGACGCATACGGCACCTCGCATACAACTACTCAGTGCGAGACGGCTACGTCCGGTGCGGGCTGAATGATTTCGACCTCGGTGTAATCGTCAAGATTAAGCACGCTGATTTCCCCGTCGGCCTTGCGGATTTCGATGCGGTCCAGCCAGAGCTTGTCGTCGCGGCTGTGTGCGAACCAGCTGCCGGTCGTCTGCTGGCCGTAGGAGACGATCGTTCCCTCGATCACCGTGCCCAGCGAGTAATGACGCGCTGCGATCTGCTGAGTGATGCGCACCTTCGCGCCGGGGAGAAGTAACTTGCGGATATCGGTAGCCATGTCGATTGCGGATGATACGGCAGATTACCCGCTGCGGCGAATCCTGACCGGGAGATGCATCTGCCGCAGTCCCCGCCGCTTGTGCGTTAATCCCCACCCGTTACAGTATCCCGTCCCGTGAGTGACGCCACCGACCGCCATCTACCGGCCCCGCTGATCGCACTTGCCGGATGGCTTGTGCCGGGGCTCGGGTACGCGTTGATCGGCGAGCGCGGGCGGGCTCTGGTCACTGGGATCAGCATCACGCTGCTATTTGTTGTCGGCGTACTCATCGGCGGCATCCGCGTCATTGACGTGCCGGGATATGACCTGCGCGGCGAACGGAAGATGGAAGCCAAAGGCGCCGATCCCGTGTGGCGCCTGCGCAGCGAGTTCATCGCGGAGGTGCTTAACAAGCCATGGTACATCGCCCAGACACTCATCGGCCCGATCAACGTCCTGGCGACGTACGAGTCATTGAAGGTAAGTAAGGATGTGCAGCCATCCACCGCGCGCATTTTTGATATCGGCACGCTTTATACCGCGGTCGCTGGGATGCTGAACCTACTGGTAATCATCGATTCGGCTCACCGCGCCGCCCAGCCCAAGGCCACCGGATCAATATCAACCGATGCCCTTGCCGATCGCCGGGCGGATCAGGCCAAGCCTTCGGTCGCCAAGCCCGTCGGGAGTGCGTCTTGATCGACCTGCTCGCCGAGTACAATTACCGCCCCTTCCTCACGCCGCTGCCGGTCTGGGACTATTGGGTGTTGCTGCTGATCCCGCTCTGTGCCGGGATTGCGATCGTCTACAAAACAATCAAGTGCCGCTACGTATCGCAGGTGCCCAAAGAAGCGCTGATCCTCACGCTCTTCATCCTGGCCGCGATGGTGGGCGTGGGCGCGGGCGTGCTGCTGAGCTACAAGATCTTCGTAGAGTGGACCTGATCCCCATTCCCCGCTGCCTACCCGCGACAATCAGCTTGCCCATCTTGCCAGAGTTTATAATGACCGCGCGCTAAGCCGTTTAATGTCAGATGCTTATAAAACTAGATCACCACGGGCGTCTGGACGGCCGGTGGCGTTGATTTAGCGTGGTAGAGATGGATACCACATCCCCATTTTCGACATTAGGGGCAAATGCTCGCCGTATAGTTCCACGGCCGCCGGCGCGGCGGAGACGCGCAATCGCCGTGCTTTGGCGTCCGGTGGCGTGCATCGGATGGGCACTTGGCGGCTGCGGGTTATGGAAGCGGCTCTTCTGGAGACCGTTCAAGAAGAGCGAAGCCGCGGTGCTGTACACCGTCCATCCGGCGTTCTACCTCTGGCCGTTGATCATTGCCGGACTGCTTGGCGCGTTTTGTGTCAGGCGTGGAATCGGCTCGGTGGACAGTTGGGGCTGGGCGTACCTCTGGGTCGTGATTTTCACGCTCGTCACCCTGCTGTTTGATCTTAGCCTGGCGCGCCTGGCGTTCTGGACGGGAGTGTATGCATTGATCTGGGTGAGCTCGCGCTACCTGGAAGATCTCAAGCAGGTGCCGGTCGTCACCGATGTGCTGCGATTCTTTCACGACCTACACCCCCGCTTCGACGCCGGCCACGCGCTTGCGCTGAGCACACTGCTCGCGCCGGCCTGGATCGGGTCACTGGTCCATAGCTTCTTCGAAGGCAAGAAGACGTTCACACCAAATTCGATCGAAGAGCGTTACGTCGGGCACGGCTGTGAGATTTCCGACCGCGCCGGCCTGAAGTTCCGCGTCCGCTACCGCGATTTATTCGAGAGCCTCCTCGGCTTCGGGGCCGCCGATCTCGAAGCGATGGATGCACAGGGCAAGGTCGTTAAGCGCTGGAGCAACATCGTCTTTCTTGCCTTCACGTGGCGCAAGCTGGACGAGATTCTGCATCAGCGTGCGGCGGTCGTGGATAATGCCGCGGACGATCCGGTGGAAGTGGAAGAGGTTCACGTGATCAAGCGGGTCTGATACCTTGCTCAGGAACCGACCACAGCCGGCCAAGGCGTATTAGCTCACGAAGCGATCACTGCCAGCGCGTCGGAGCGATCGACTTCGATATCAATATCGTGGCCGAGAAAGGATTCCAGGAGGTGGAATTTTTTGCGGCGGCGGTAGACGTCGCGCGCCGCGCGGAGATTCACCGGGTCAACAAAGCACCGAATGCTCAGCTTCCGCCCCGCCATTGAGAATAGCAGGCGCGGCGACTCGATTCGGCGGCTATCGAGTGCGTCGGCGACCCGGAGCAGGCCGAGCACGGCGCGGAGCGGACGGCGCGCATCAAGCGGACGCAGATATTCTTCCCGCAGCGCCGGCGGGACGCTTCCGCGGTGATAGCGAGCGAGAAACGCCAAGGCGCGACGATCGAACGGAGAAAGGTCCAGCGCCGTGGTCGCGAGGATCAACTTTGCCCCCTCGTCGGGATGATTTTTTTCCGATACGGATCGACCGATGTCGTGACTTAGAGCACCCAGACGCAGCAATCGGGATTCGCAGAGCCCAAGTCCGAGCAGAGGACGCGTCATTTCAAACAGCTTGGCGGCAATCGCCAGCACGCGGCGCTCGTGCTCGCAACTGCCGAGCTTGCGCTGCACCCATCTGGCGGCTTCGACTTCGACGTCAGTGGCAAATAATCCGCGGCTGGTGATTCGCATAGGCGTCCTGAGTGTTCCCAGACCTGTGTCGTCAAAGCTTAGCACCGAAATTATGAGAATCTGGTCGCGCTATGCGCTCCTGATCACTATCGGCCAAGGGTCCGATAGGGGCTTGAGTCCGAAACTGCCGGGGCGGGTAATACAAATCGCGATTTGCACGCATTGGCGGGCCAATAAAAAGGCCTGATCGAAAAATCGATCAGGCCTTTGGGTGCTGTATCAGGAGGTGCTTGAACGCAGATATTGGGATCCTACACAAAGGTCAGCGAAATCGACAGCGTGTTGCCTTTCACGCCACCGAGGTTATCGCCGGAATACGCGGTTGCGGTCAGCGTGTATTTGCCTGCCGTCGCGTTCCAAATCGCCGGTGCGCCGTTGATGGTGCCGAAGAACTCAAACGGGGCCGTGTTCTCGGTGCGATTTGCCCGGCCGGTGAAACCGAGCTGCACACTGCTGGTCGAACCGTTGGCAATTGTGAGGATCTGTATATTCCGGGTGGGCAACGCCGAAAGCCGGACCGTCGTTGATGCCGAAAGGTTGCTGTAGCCCGGAATCGCCAGCCCCGTGGCGCGATCCACGATCGTGAAGCCGGCCACCTTGGGGGTGATGACTGTTCCGCTGGGGATATTGCCCGAATCCGTGAAGTTAATCGTCAGGGTCTTGCTCGCCCCGGCGGTGCCCGTGCCGTTCTTGTCGGCGAATGGCTGGATCGTGAAGGTGTACTTACCGACCGCAAAATCCCGGCCGAAGAAATCGCCGCCGTTGTCGCCATAAATTGCGAAGGGCGCGGTGGATTCGATCGTCGATCCCCCGTCGCGGATGAACATCGCGCTCTCGCCGCCGTTCACCAGGGTCGCCGAAAACGCCAGATGCCGCGACGGTAGTTTTGCAAGATCGACGGTCATGCCGTCGGTGATCGCACCGAAACCGGACACGGTCTGGTTGCTGTTCGCATCAATAAGACTGATCGCACCGACAGCGGGAGCACCGGGATTCGGATTGGGGTTTGGATTAGGGTTCGGGTTCGGGTTCGGGTTCGGGTTCGGGTTCGGGTTCGGATTTGGATTGGGTGTCGGCGGCGGTGTCGGATCTACCGGGGTGCTGCCGAAGCTATTCTTAAAGCTCTTGACCGCCGAATAGAACGGTTCATTGCGGCTCAGATCGGTCTTGAGCAGACCCGCGGCGCCGGCCTTGGTGGTGGTGACGATGCCTACGAAGTAATACGCCGCGAAGAAATTATCCCGAATCGTCGGGAAGAACTTGGCGACATCCTGCGCCCAGTAGGTCTTGGTGGCGTCGGCTTCGTGTCCGCGCACATTCCATTCGCTGGCGATCAGCGGTTTGCCTTGAACAATCTCCTTTACCTGTGCGACCATGTTCTGCAGGTCGGACAGCGTGCTGCGATACGGGTGATAGCCGACGTAATCGGCGTAGTTGAGCATGCCGTGATTGACGAGCGTGCGCACATCCTCAGGGTTCCAGCTCGGACCCGCCGACACCACTTTCTCACCATAACGGTGCAGCACCTCGGCAGCGGGCTTGAGGAAGTCCGACACGTAGACGCCGAGCCCGCGATTCCAGTAGGCGTGATGATCCGGCTCATTGCCGATCTGCCACCGGTCAACGGATTCGCGCAGGCCGGGGATGTTCACGAGATACTCGAACAGGCCTTGCACCTGGCTATACGATCCGCCTTGCCCGGAATTGGGAACCACCGAAAGCATCACATCAAAACCATCGGCCTTGAAGCGCGGTGCGAACTTCAGAACACCATTGGGCGTGCGGCTGTCGTAGCTGGAGAAGCTCGCCCACAGGCGGACCGTTTTGGTGCCGGTGTCGCGAAGCATGTTGACTGTGGTGGAGTAGTTGGTGCTGGTGAGCTTGTTGATGTTCACGCCGAGTGTCAGCGAAGATGCCATCAGTCGGCGATCCTCGAGCACATCGATCTGCGTTGAGTGCGTGACGGCGCCACTGGTCTGACGCCGCGTGAAAAACTTCTTCGCCTCTTTGAGCCGGGTCCACAGTTTAAACATCAAACTTTCTCCAATTCACAAAAGTCGATTCGCCGATGCACGATGCAACCGCTCGTGCGGTGGCAAGGTCGATCGATCCACTGGCAATGATGCACACCAACAGGTGGTGCTGACGCTGGAAGCCATCAAGCGCGCACCGTCCAATGGGGTGAGCGTTGCCGGCTCGAAAAAGATCACTTATTCCGTTCGCACGACGCGGACAGGAAGTCCGCTTTGCGGGACAGGGGCAGAAGATTGCCCCGTATCCCTACGCCGACCGTTACGACTAGTCGACGCTCGAAATGGATAACCGAGTGTTTCCGTGAGTGCCAGACGAATTACACAGACTGACCAACTCGCTGACCAAACTCACAACTCGAATTGCACCGATCCCCACCCGACCGATGTGTTAACCTTATCGTCAATGAGACAAGCGGGTGCAACCCTAAAAGTCGGAAAAAGTTAAAAAAACTAACACGATCGGCGATATGAGGATCGTCGTTGTAACGACAATTTTTTCCTGTGGCATTTCCGCACATACCAGCGCTTCCCCAAGCGCCTAAGTTACCACTTGCGTATGAAAATCAGTGGTGCCGCAAAACGAGTATTTCGTCCTCGCCACCTTCGTTATATGCAACGCCTTTGACGCTGCCGATGATGTTCCATTGAACGCGCACATCGTCGCGCGTCGCTTCCCACACCCGGCGCGTCGTGACGATCCAGCGTGGCCATTGCGCGGGTGCGCTCTGGTTCAGATAGTCGTCAACCTTCTGTTCACGCAGGCCGCCGCCTTGGTGAAATGCCAGGCTCGGCTCCTTGTAGTCGATCATGTACCCGAACTGGCCGTGCCCGCCTTGCTCGGAAATGATTTCGGCGACGCGGGCGCTGATGCGCAGCGGCTCGTAGCGCGGCAGGAACATCGCGTACACCAGCGCGACCAGCGAAAACATCCCGAGCCCCAGCGCGCGGGCGGCGCCCAGAGGCTGCGCGCAGGTAAAGCGGATCGCCGCGCCGACTCCCATCATGATGCCAGTGACCATCGCTAAGCTCGCGGCCACGATCGAGAGCAGATCAAACTGCTTTGCGTAGATCAACATCGCCCAAGGCACACTGCCGACGAGGATCACCACCAGCGCGCCGATCCAGACCAAGCCCAGAAACGCCCGGGATCGCAAGTCGCGGATGCTCGCTCGCGAGGCACGCAGCAGCATGTCGGCGGTGAGATACGCCAAAGCGGGATATGTCGGCAGCACGTAATGCGGCAGCTTGGTGGCGAATAGCTCGAACATCACCCACGGCCCGATCAGCGCCGCAAGCGCGAAGCGAGTAGCCGGCTGATGGCGATTGCGCCAGCCGGTGACGATGGCTGCGGGAATCAGCAGGCTCCACGGGAAGAATGTCACCCACACCGCAAGCGTGTAATACCCCGGCGGGCCCCAGTGGCCTTCCTGTCCGCTTGCGATGCGATTAACCACATCGTTCTGAAACGATCCGCTGATGAATCCGGGAACGCGCTGCTCGATCAGATACATCCACGGACCGACCACGATCGCCACGATCAACAGCGTGGCACCGGTAATGATCGCGAACTGTCTACCGCTCAGTGGCCCCCGATCGACGCCCGGCCATCGCCACCCGAACAGGCATAGCGCCGCGATCGTTGTCAGATTTACGCCGATCGCGACCGGCCCTTTTGTCAAACCGGCTAGTCCGATCGAGACGCCGAGCAAGAGAACCGTCACAATCCCGCCGCCGTATTTCCAGATGCGGTAGATGCATAACTGGCTGATCGTGATGAACAGGAGCAGCACCGAATCGGTAAGACACATCTTCGCGGCACCGATCGCGAGCGTGCAGGATGAGAAAATGAAGATCGTCCACAGCCCGCGATTGGAGCCCGCCTCGCGCGTTATCACGATGCCGAGTAGCGCCAGCGTCAGCACCACCGCCAATACCGACGGCAATCGCGCGGCGAACGCATTATCGTTAAGGAACGACATTGACGTCGCCTGGCACCAATAGATCAGCACGGGCTTTGCGGTGCGGACGGTATCGAGGAAACGTGGAACCACCCAGTCGCCGGAGTTCAACATCTGCCGCGACGTCTGCGCGAACCGCGGCTCGTCACGGTCCCACAACTGGACGTTGGCATTGCCCAACAGATACACCGACCCCGCGGCCGAGATAATGGCGACAAATAACCACGCGAAAGGACGTCGCTTCATGTCCGCAAACTTTAGACGCTCCCGTGCGCAAGTAAATCGCCGGAGGAGATCGCGACGTAAATTACGAGCCCGGCGTCCGGTCAATACGGCTGTGTCGTATCGAGTTCCATGTTCACAAGCTTGCAGAGCTTGTCGAACGCCGCCT
>JACMML010000372.1 GCA_014379105.1 Phycisphaerae bacterium | reverse complement strand
GCGTGGCGTGAGTGCCGACCGATTGCGGGCGTGCGGGCTGTGGGCGTGGAGGTTGCGGGTGGACCGGCTGCGCGCGGACAGGCGGCTTTTCTTTAATCCCCAGCGCGTCGGCCACCGACGGGGCGACCTGATCCGTCGTCGCGGTCACCGTGGGCTGCATCTGCGCATCAGGATGAATGACCAGGCCAAACTTCTCACCGCAGCGCGGGCATTTGGGGTTGAAATGTCCAGCCCGAATGCCTTTAAGCTCGATCACAAACGCGCAATATGGGCATTTGATTGCCAAGCCGACTCCCTGCACTCAAAAACGTGATCACCCACGCACAGTTATCACATCTGTGAACTGTTCTGTAAATGGATCGTCACCGGCGATGGTGGAGGCGGCAATTGCCCTGATCAGGTGCCAGCTCCATCGGATTCTCATATCCGGGGACCATCCGGCGTGATAAAGTTCGCGGATGCAGTTTTCTGTCGTCAGCGTCAATAAGGACATCCAAGGCGGCACGCCGTGCTTCGCCGGGACACGCGTGCCGGTCGTGTCGTTATTCGATCATCTCGAAGGCGGTTACACCATCGATTACTTCGTTTCGCAGTTTCCCAGCGTTAAGCGCGAACAGGTTGTGACGCTGCTACAGGAAATGAAGGAATGGGCCGAGCACGAAAGTCTGGCCCCGGCGACGCGATGAAGATCCTGCTCGATGAAAACATTCCCCACGATCTGCGGCATTTTCTGACCGGAACGACGTCTTTACGGTTGCCTACATGGGCTGGTCCAGTCTCGCCAACGGGGCACTGCTCGCCAAGGCCGCAGGCGCTGGGTTTGCGGTGATGATTACCAAAGATACCGGCGTGGAATACGAACAATACTTAACAAACCTCCCGCTTGCCGTCATCGTATTAAGAGCGAAGACAAACAAGCTGGAAGACATCCGGCCACTACTCCCCGAACTGCTTACAGCACTGGTAGACCTGGTTCCAAAATCGCTCGTTAACGTGGGTTAGGACGTATTTGATTTGCTCCCGTGAACTAATCGGGCAATGAATGGCGACCCAGTCTTCCAATCACCTTTCGCTGGACAGATGTTGGACCCGCTGATGTACGCGTATGTGATTATCATTAGGCTTGCCGCACAAGGACGAACGATGATGAACAGAAGGCCAACCAGTCCGGGAGAAATTTTACGCGAAGAGTTTCTCAAGCCATTGGGGCTTACTCAGAGCGCGCTGGCCGCCCACATCGGCTGCGATGTGAAAGTCATCAATCGAATCGTTAACGAACGCGCTGGCGTAACGGCGGAAGTTGCCCTGAAGCTGGCCGCTGCGTTTCAGACCTCTCCGGATTTCTGGCTCAACGCCCAACACGCAGTCGATCTGTATCGCGCATCCAAAAATGTAAAAAAGGTGCCTAAGTCGCTCATGAAAGGCCGGACTCAAGGCGCGAAAGCGGCGTAGAAAGCGCGGCGATCGGGAGAAGCGTTTTGTCCCAATGGTCTTGCAACCATAGTGTTCAGTCGATGCACCCCCCTTGAGCGCAAGAAATTGCGAGAAACCCCGATAAGCCGCACAATCGCCGACATGTCCTCCGCATGGCTCATCCCGATGTCCGGCCCGACGCTCGAGCCGATTGCGCTGGTCCCGTCCACGGACGGTTTGACCATCGGCCGCCACGAGAAGTGCGAACTAAGGCTGCCGGCGGATGCGGAGCAGGTTTCGCGGCAGCACGCGCGGTTTATACATGACGATGTTGACGGCTGGCGTCTACAGGATCTTGGCAGCCGGTGGGGCACGTTCATCAATGGCGTGCGGCTCGGCGCGAAGCAGGAGATCCCGATCAAGCCCGGCGATATGGTCGGCATCTCGCCGTGGGCGTTCACGCTCTCGTCCACGCCCAGAGCGCGCGGACTACAACTTCGCGACGACGCTGGGCAGACGATTGTCCGGGCGGTAAACGACAAAAATTCTCAGCCATTGGCGGAGAATCTGCTGCAGCTTCTGCTGGAGTCGGCGGCGCGGATTCACGCCTCGACCAGCGAGTCGGAGCTGGCGGAAAACGTCATCGGCGCGGCGCTGCGGGGAACCGGGTTGACCAACGCCGTGATGCTCAAGCCGCTGGACGGGTTGCGGGCGTTCACGATCATCTCGTCACACGTCAGCAAAGAGGCCGAGGACAGCCCCGCCCAGTTTTCGCGATCTCTCATCAATGGCGCGGCCACCGGGAATGTCGCGGAGATCAGCGCTGGCTCCGGCGGCGAATTCAGCCAGAGCCTCGTGCAGATGAACGTGTCGGCGGCGATCTGCGTGCCGCTGATGCTCGGAGACAACCCCGCGGCATTTCTATACCTCGATTCGCGCGGGTCGGTGCTGCAGGCGATGCGGCCGAACGGGTCGGCGTTTTGCGTGGCGCTGTCCAAGATGGCGAGCCTGGCGCTGGCGAACCTGAAACGCGTGGAGATCGAGAAACGCCAATCGCACATCGACGCCGAATTGTCCGCGGCGGCGGCGGCCCAGAAGTGGATCATGCCGCGGCGCGAGTCGGTGTGCGGTCCGCTCAAAGCCATCGGCGAATCCCGCGCCGGCCAGTCAGTGGGCGGCGATTTTTTCGACATCATCCCGCTGAGTGACTGCCGGTTCGCGGTTGCGCTGGGAGACGTCAGCGGAAAAGGCGTCTCCGCGAGCGTACTGATGACGGCCACGCAGGGGTTTCTTCACGCGGCGCTGCAGCAATACGGCGAGCCCGGTCAGGCGGTGACGGCGCTGAACCGATTCATCGCCCCGCGCCGGCCGGCGTCGCGATTCGTCACCATGTGGGTCGGCGTTATCGATTGCCAGAAGCGAACGCTCAGCTACGTGGATGCCGCTCACAGCTACGCGCTGCTCCGCCAGGCCGACGGCACAATCCGCGAACTCAGCGAAGGCGGCGGACTGCCGATCGGCATCATGGACGACGGCGAATACACCGCATTCGAAGTGCCGTTCAACCCCGGCGATCACATCGTCGTCGCCAGCGACGGCATCATCGAACAACCGTCGGCCGACTCGTCGCCCGACTCCCGCGTGCAGTTTGAAGTTGAAGGCGTAAAAGCCGCGCTGAGCGAGGCGTCCGGCGACCTGGTCAAAAAGCTGTTCGACCGCGTCATCGCGCACGCCGGCACAGAACACCTGGCGGACGACGCGACGGCGGTATGGGTGGGGTGGTAGCCGGCGTGGCGGCTGGTACAATAGTATCTAATGAGAATGTTTCAGGTACAGCTTGATGAAGGTACTGCCGCTGAATTGGACGCAATCGCGGCGAAGCTGAATCTCACTTCCGACGCATTTGCCGCCAAGGCATTGCACGACCTCTTCCAGACGCGAAAGCGTATTCGCGAACTGGAGACAAAGCACATCGAAGGCTACGAGCGGTTTCCCGTCCAGCCTGGTGAGTTTGACTTGATCACATTCAGATCGTAGCTCGACAATGGCTAACGATCGCATCACGATGATCGGCGTACATCGAATGCAGTAAATCAAATCCGCTATGCTTTTTGCGACCGGATTCTTAAACGATTGCTAGATTCTGTCTGAGCATTGGTTGTATTTAGTGGCATGGGCTTCCAGCTGCCCTGTTGAAAACATCTTGACGCGGACGGCGAATCGCGCTGTACTGCATTTTATGCAACTCGGACTATTCGGCCAGCCGGTGG
>JACMML010000371.1 GCA_014379105.1 Phycisphaerae bacterium | reverse complement strand
GCGGCTGACCGAGGAACGCCGATTCGTCTTCAACAAGCAGGAGCTCGTCCTTTACGACCGGGCCGAATAAATTGCGCCTGCCGAGGTCGTGATGCGTCAGTATCGCCGCGACGCCGGCGATCTGACGCGCCGCCGACACGTCCAGCCTCTTCACCCTTCCGCGCGCCAGCGGACTTGGGACGATCCCCGCGATAAGTTCGCCGGTGAGCGGTCCCACGTCATCGAGAAAGACGGATTCGCCCGTGACGTGTGTCCGGGCCGAATCGTGGGCAATGTTTCTTCCGACAGAAGCCATATTGATTATCGCGCTGGTTGATCAGTCCATGGGTGGACTGCCGGTCAGACCGTGGATATTAGAAAAGTTTTCGTGCCAGAATCTCAGCAGGATGTTGCCGGCAACGGCACGCCGATACTGTTCGCTGCCGCGCACGTCGCTGATCGGCGTCACTTCGGCGGCAGCGATGTCGGCGGCGTGTTCGAATATCTCCAGCGTCGGGCGCTGCCCGCGCAGCGCGGCCTCGGTCCGAATCATCCGCAGCACCGTCGGCCCGACGCCGCCGTACGCGATTGCGATTTCGCCGATAGTTTCGGGGATCGTCCCGCGGCGCATATCCAGTTTGATCGCCGCGCTGAACGTGGAAATATCCAGGTCCTTGCGCCGCGAGACTTTGAAGAGTCGAAAAATCGTCTCTATCGATGGAATCGGAATGCGCACGGCCGTGACCAACTCGCTGGGCGCAAGTACCGTTCTGCGGTAGCCGGTGTAGAAGTCGCCGATTGGCGCCCGACGCGACACCGAACCCGAGTCCGACGTGGCTGTCAGCTCGATTTCAGTGCCCAGCACCATCAGCGGCGGCAGGGTGTCGCCGATCGGCGAACCCGTCACCAGGTTGCCGGCGATCGATCCGCCGCTCTTTATCAGCGGCGAGCCGAACCACGCCAGAAACTTCGCCAGCTCCGGGATTGCGGTTTCGCAAAGTCGCTCAAGGTCGCTGATCGTCGCGCCGGCACCGATCGTGATCATATCCGGCGAGACAGCGTGACCGCGAAGTTCGTCGAGATCGCCGATGAATAGCACCGAATCGAGCCGGCGAATCTGCTTACCGTGAAGCACGCCCAGGTCGGTCGCGCCTGAGACAACGACGGCCGCTGGATTGGCGGCGCGGAAATGCAGCGCCTGCGCTAGTGTTGCGGGCTTATACGCGCTTCGGTCACGTGAGCGAATCAGGACATCTTCGGCTCGATCCGCCACCAGCACGCCGAGCATCTCCGCGGGGGGATAGAGCGTGTCAACCGCGCGGAGGCGCGACAGATCAACGTGCATCGCCGCATCGATGATCGAATCGTATCCCGTGCAACGGCAGAGGTTGCCGACCAGCCCGCGGCGGACGGCCTGTGCATCACACGCCGAACGATTTTCCAGAAGACTATGCAGCGAGACGACGAACCCCGGCGTGCAGAAGCCGCACTGAGCGCCGTGACACGCGACCATCGCCTCCTGGATCGGGTTTAGCGTGTTATCGTGCTTGAGACCTTCAATTGTGATGACATGGCAACCGTCGAGCTGGAACATCATCATGATGCACGATGTCACCGGCGCGTACCGCAGTCGCCCCTCGATCACCCGCCCGATTAAGGCGGCGCAGGCGCCGCAATCGCCTTCGGCGCAGACGACTTTGGTGCCGGTGAGCCGCGCCCGCAATCTCAGGTAATCCGACAGCGTCAGAAACGCGTCCTCGCCGCAGACGCGCACGGGCTTGCCGTTGATGAACAACCGTAAATGATCCCGCATCCAGCGATTTCCCGTATTGGTCGATCCCGGCCGCGCCGCTTGTGAGCGATCTATCGGCGCCGGCGCAACCGGTTCACTATAGCGTTTCACGCACGCGGCCGCGCGATGAACTTGCCTCTAAAATTGCCGACAGGCGCGCCGTCACGAATCACCTGCTGCCCGCGGACCAGCGTGTGGCGAACCTGCCCACGTAGTTGCCGGCCGACGTATGGACTGAGTTTATGACGATCGAGCAGGTGCTCGCGGAGCAATGTGTACGATGCGTTCATATCCACCAGCGCCAAATCCGCATCATGGCCGACCGCGATTGTGCCTTTGCCGGGAATACCGAAGCGGCGCGCGGCATTTGTGGAAGTGAGTTCGGCGATCCGGACTGCGCTCAGGCCGCGGGTTTGGCTTAGTAGCAGTGAAAGTGTCGATTGAACGCCGGCGATGCCGCCCCATATGTCGAAGAAATCTTCGGAGGCCTTCAGTGACGCCGGTGCCGGGGAGTGGTCCGAACCGATGAAGTCGATGCCGCCGCTGAGCACTTGCATCCACAATGCCTCTACCTCCTCTTTATTGCGAAGCGGCGGCGCACATTTGGCGGATGATCCGAGACGCGCGACATCGTCGTCGCTCAGGAAAAGATAGTGCGGGCATGTCTCGCCGGTGACGTCGACCGCGCCCGAGCCGTCCTTTCGATAAAGGTGTTTTCCTTCCACCACTTCGATACTCCCCGCGGCCGAGCTGATGTGGACGATGTGCAGCGAACAGCCCGTTTCCTGTGCGAACAATATCGCGCGGCGGATCGCATCCACCTCCGCAACGATCGGCCGAGTGGCAAGGTAGTCGCGCACCCCGCGCCGGCCATTGCGTCGGGCTTCGTCGGTCAGGCGCGATGTGAGTTCCTCGCTCTCGGCGTGCACCGCTACCGGTAGATTCAACCTGGCCGCGATTTCCATGCCGCGGAGCAGCGTCAGGTCGTCGGCGCGGCCGAAATCATCGATCCCGCTGCCGGACATGAACGCCTTAAATCCGATCACGCCGCAATCGGCAAGCTCTTCGAGGTGATCGAGATTCTGAGGCGTGAGTCCGCCCCAGAGGGCAAAGTCGGTGATGCTCGATCGCTCGCCGGCGGCGCGCTTTGCGTCGAAGCTGGCGCGATCCAGCGTCGGCGGCGACGAGTTGAGCGGCATATCGAAGAAGCATGTCCCCCCGCCGGCGGCCAGTGCGGTGGAGCCGGTCTCAAAGCCTTCCCAATCCGTACGTCCTGGTTCATTAAAATGAACGTGCGGATCAATCACGCCAGGGAAGACCGTCAATCCGTGCGCGTCAAGTTCCACACGTGCCGCGCCGCTCAACGCGGGGCCGATCTCGACGATGCGATGGTCTTCAATCCCGATGTCCGCCGCGCTGACGCCGGCGGGCGTAACGACGGATCCCCCGCGAATGATCAGGTCGTAGCGCATCGGTTAACTGCCGCGATACGTGCTGTAGCTCCACGGCGACACCAGCAGCGGCACGTGATACGCACCGGCCGGATCGTCAACGATGAAGACAATGGGGACGACATCAAGAAAGCGCCGCGCATCGGCATGCCCGGCCGCGGAGAAATAGTGCCCGACGTGAAACAGCAACCGATATACGCCCGGAAGCAGCAGGTCTCCTTCCAAAAGCGGCGCAGGCGTTCGGCCGTCGTGGTTGGTCTCCACCTCCACGATCGGCGACCCGTCCCCCGTATCCCCGACGCGATACAGCTCGATCCGCACATTGGCCGCCGGTTTGCCGCGTGCGGTGTCCAGGACGTGGGTTGTCAATTTTCCCATACACTTCACCGCTTCCGCGAAATCGTGCCGCCAATGTTTCCGTAGGGCTCACTGGTGGTCACGAAGATTTCGTTCTTGTTCTGGAGCCCCAGCGGCTGAAGATTTACCGGGATCCGGTGCTGGTTGGGTAGACGGATCGATATTTCCGTGATTGAAGGACACGCCGTCAGCACCGCCTCGCCCATGGCCTGCAAGGTCTGTTGCACGGAAAGAGATTTGTGGCCGGCGAATGTGTCGATCAATGCGGCGCGCACGCGTTCATAAGTCGCATTGAAATCACCAGCTGAATCGGCGTAGCGCCAATCGGCATTGATCGTTGTCGCGAAGATGCGGTCGTCGGAATCCGGGAGCGTGGTGTATTGGTCTCGGATGAAATCCCGAAATGCAGAATCGGTGGTCTTCAGCACGACCAAGTCGTTCAATCCCGCCTCCAAAGTCATCGCCGCGCCGCGCGTTTGAGTTCCGCAGCACGTTCTTTTCTCGGCGCCGCCGGAGACAAACGCGTGCGGATGATTGCCTGCCGGCGTATCGAGGCGCTGCCATCGACCTGCTTTGACGTACGCCCAGATGGTTTGACAGTTTGGCACCAGTTCGTGCTTCAGGAAGTGGTCGCACAGTACTACCGCGAACGCTTCCGGGCTGGCGATCTCGTGCTGTGCCGCCAGTGCGTACACGGTGTTCTTCATCGTATCCGTCGGCAGCACCATTGTGTTGTCGCCAGCCGCGTAGCACGCTTCGAACCCGCCGCTGAGCCGGATATCCACCTCATATTCGTGCAGTTCGTGGCGGCCGGGGAGGCGGGTGACTTTCGTCACGCGCACGCTCGACTTACCGTAGAAATTTTCCGTTAATTCAAAGCTCATAGCGGTTCCATCACAGAATCGGACAACCGAAGCCTGGCGATCTTAGCGATTTCAGCGATCGCCGTGGTTATTTCGTTGTCGCGCGTGTTCGCGAGTCGGACCGGGAACGCCGCGAGGATGGCGTCCTTCTTGTTTTCGCGGGCGCAGATGACGAACGGGAAGCCAAATTTCGCTTGATATTTTGCGTTGTTGAGATCAAACGCCACGACATCATCCGCGGTGAGGGTCCGGAGCCCCGCCGCCTGTTGCTCGGCGGTGGAATCGGCGGTCAGCCCGCCTTGCCGCGCGAGTCGGCCGACCAGGTCCGGGTGAGCGCGGATCAGCGCAAGTCTCTCCTCGGGCGTCGCGGCGCGCACGATGTTGACCATCTTCTCGTGCAGATCGGCAACCGAATCGAACGGCCGCTGATCCCACGCGCGTTCCGCGATCCATGGCGAATGCTCAAAAACGCCGCCGAAATGCGTGACGAACTCGGCGCGATCCATCTCGTTCACCCGGCCAATCGTCGGGGTGCGCATCACCTGCTCGATCACGCCTGCCGCCAGTGCAATATCTTCGACCCGGCTGAACTCCGCTGGATTGTGACTGATGCCCCCGCGGCTAGGGACAAAGACCATCGCGGACGGGAGATACGGAGCGATCACCGCGCTGTCGTGCAGCGCGCCGCTGACCGTAATCGGCGCCTCACCGATCCCGCATCGCGCGGCCGCGGTCTTCAGGCGCTGGATCAGATGGCCGTTCATCTGCCGCGCGGGGATTTCTTCCGACAATGTGAACTGCCATTTCAGGTCCCGCCGCGTGCAGACTTCTTCAATCAACCCGCGCAGCTCGGCCCAGCGATTGAGCACCGCATCGTCGCCGCAGCGGAAGTCGATCGTGAAGGTGACATTATCCGGCACGACATTGACCGCGTTCGGATGATTCTCCAGCCGTCCGACGGTGATGACCGTGCCATGGCCAAACTCGCCGGCAAGCAGTTCGAGCCCGATGATCGCCGCCGCCGCGCCGACGAGCGCGTCGCGGCGGTCCAGCATGCTGGTTGCGCCGGCGTGATTCGCTTCCCCTTCAATCGTCACCTGATATTGCCGACGGCCGGCGATGGCGTTGACGATCGCGAATCGCTGATCGCGCATCCACATGCCCGGGCCTTGCTCGATGTGTAACTCAATAAATCCGAGATAGCCGCCCGGATCAAGCCGATCATCGCGCAGCGTCCGCCCGTCCACACCGAATGGCTTGCCGGCTTCGAGATACGTTTCGCCGGCGGCATTTGTCAACGCGGCGAGTTCCGCGGCGCTGAGCTCGCCGGTCCACCCGCGGCTCCCCAGCATACCCAGTCCGAATGTCGGACCTTCCTCCTCGGCGAAGATGATCATCTCTATCGCCGATTTGGTTTTGTCCTCCGCGGCGGATCGCAGCAGTTCCAGCCCGGTCACCACACCGGCGACGCCGTCGTAATCGCCGCCGTGCGGGACGCTGTCGATGTGCGAGCCGCACAGCCACGCACGCTCTTGCCAGCCGAGGTCTGCCGGCCGCGCGTGCACATTGCCCGCGGCATCGGTGCGGATGACACAACCCGCCAGGATCGCCTGCTCGATCACGTAATCGCGCGCCCCCGCCCATGCCGCCGAAAACGTCGGCCGACTCGCACCACGGCCCGGCGTGGCGGTGAAGCGAGCGATCGCTTCGATATCGGCCTGGATTCTTTCGACGCTGATCGCCATGGGTTTTACTTGCCGAATTCCGCGCGCCACTGCGCGCCGGTCTTTTCCATCACGCTGTTTGTCCCGGTGCGGCGCATTCGGTGCAGCGTCGGCATGCCCAGCGCGAATTCCTGCATCCAGTCTCGCGCGAACACGCCGGCCTCGGTCTCTTTGAAAATCTTCCGGATTTCGTCCTCATTGATCACACGCGGCCCGCGCGTGCGGAGCGCGAATTCACACGTGCGGCTGCATCCGGTGCTGACGTACGCCTCAATGCCGATCTCGTCCATCACGTCGATCACGCTGCGCAGGCTGCGGATCGCTTTGGCATAAGCGAAGCTCGGCGGATAGCCATTCTCGACCATCGTATTGAAGCACGCCTTCATCAGTGCAATGGCTCCGCCGTAAAGAATCTGCTCTTCAAAATTGTCCCCTTCGGTCTCGTGCTGGAAGGTCATCTCCACCACGCCCGCGCGCGTGCTGCCCACAGCTTTGGCGATTGCAAGGACGATCTTCATCGCGTCGCCGGTGGCGTCGTGATCGACACTGACACAGCCGTAGATGCCCTCGCCTTTCAGGAATTTCTCCCGGACGAACCGGCCGGGCGCGTTGGGGACGAATAGAACCGTGTTGACGTTTTTCGGCGGCTGCACCTGTCCGTAGAGCACGCTGAAGCCGTGACAGAAGCACAACGTCTGACCCGCGCGGAGATTCGGGAGGATGTCGCGCTTGAAAATCGCCGGTTGCACCGGGTCGGCAAGCTCAATCAGAAGCACATCCGCTTTTTTCGTCGCGTCGACGACGTTCATCGATTCAAACCTGTCCGCGCTGGCCTGCCCGCGGCTTGGCGATTCCGACGGGTCGCGCGTGCCGATGATCACACGGAACCCGCTGTCGCGCGTGTTGGCGGCCTGCGCCTTGCCTTGGATGCCGTAGCCGATGACGGCGATGGTCTTGTCCTTCAAAATCGATGCGTCGACGTCGGCATCGCGGTAGATTTTTTCCATCATCGGCAGGTCGCTTTCTAGAGTGGGATTTCGCGGTTGATATTCTTGTAATAAATGTATTTCACCGGGGTAGCACCGGTGGCATAAAAGGATTGCGGACAGTACGGGCCCATCCACAGGTAATCATCCTTCTCCACTTCCATCCACTCGTCGCCGAGCAGGTACAGCCCCTTGCCTTGCAGGAACAGCAGCCCGTGTTCCATCACGTGCGTCTCGACGATCGGCAGGCCGTGCCCGGGTGAGAAGGTGAAGATGTTCATCGCCATGTCGTATGACAGCGTGTCGGGGATCAGCGTCTGCAACAGCGAATCAGGATTGTCCGCCCACACCTCCTGCTTCACGTCCGACTCGTGCCCGTTCAAGCTTTCATAGAGTTCGATAGCCGGCGCGGGCTCGTAGACCTTGCGCAGAATCAGCAGCTGCATCGATTCGTCAGCCACAAACGCCCCGCCGCGGCTGGGTGGGATCAACCCGAAACTTCCCGCGCGAACGTCGACTTTCGCGTGCTGGCCGTCCTGCATCGTGCCGCTGCCTTGGGTGATGTAATAAAATGTTTCGATCCGATCCTCGGCCGGAAACGATCCGCGTTTCCCAGCCGGGAGGTCAATGAGGTATTGGACGAATCCCGCCCCCAGCGCCGGCGCGGCCAACACCCTCACCTGAGCGTCCGGCCACGTGGGCAGGCGCGAAAACGGGAAACCCTCCAGCGGCAGCAGCGCGAACCGCTGCTCCACACGCGTCCGACTATGCACCAGTTGATTGAGCGGCCGCATGGTTTCCTTCTTAGACAACCCTTTTAGACAAATAGATCGACGAATTTGAACTGCTCTACGTCCACCAGGCCTCGGTCGGTGAGCTTAAGCGATGGAATCACCTCCAGCGCCATGAAGCTCATCGCCATAAACGGATCGGCGAGGCACGCTCCGATCTCACGTGCTGCTTCGAGCACACGATCGTACATCATCGCCACGTCTGCGACTGCCCGGTCACTCATCAGGCCGGCGATCGGCAACGGCAAACTGGCGATCATGTTCGCTCCCACGCATACCGCAAGCCCGCCGCCCATCGCGGCGACCGCGCGGGTCGCAGCCATCATCGATTCGTCGTCGGCGCCGATGCAGATCAGGTTATGGTGATCGTGCGCGACCGTGCCGGCAATCGCGCCACGGCGAAGCCCAAAACCCCGGATGAATCCGAGCCCGATGCGCCCGGTTGCGTGGTGCCGTTCGATGACCGCCATTTTCAGCACGTCCTCTTCCGGGTCGGCTACGGCGAATCCGCCGACGATTTTCGCGGGCAGGAGCAGATGATCCGTGACAAGCTGGTCCGGGCGCGCGCCGATGACGCGGATCCGGTTGGTTCGGGCGGGGATTTCGAATCGCACGCTGTCAAAATCGATCCGGCAACCGCTGGCAATCGCAAGTGGGATCGGTGCGGGTGCCGGCGATGTTTCGGTCAGTGTACCGTTTTGAGCGATGCTGCGCCCACGGGCGAACACCTGCCGCGCCGTCGGTACGGCCAGATCGTCAAATACCATCAGATTCGCCAGCCGCCCGGGGGCGATCGCGCCCACGTGATGCAATCCAAACCATTCGGCGGTATTCAGCGTCGCCATGCGGATCGCCTCGATCGGGTCGATCCCGTGCGCGATCGCACGGCGGAGCATGTAATCAATCGATCCTTGTCGCAGCAGATCGCCGGGAGTGCGGTCGTCGGTGCAGAAGCAGATGCGGCGGGAATTCTGGGGCGTCACAACCGCGAGCAGCGTGTCGAGATTCCGCGCATTGGTCGCTTCGCGGATCAAAAGGTAAAGCCCGCGCGCTAGTTTTTCGCGCGCTTCGTCCCGCGTGATCGATTCATGATCGCTCCCCACGCCCGCGGCGACGTAGGCGCAGAGCGCCGCGCCGGTCACCCCCGGACAATGCCCGTCGATCGGCCGGCCGGACATGGCGGCGAGCTTATCGAGCACCGACGCGTCGGCGCTGATGACACCGGGAAAATTCATCACCTCAGCCAGCCCGTGAACGACGCCCGCGGCGCGGAGTGCGCGAATATCGTCTGCGCTGATCGCCGCACCCGACGACGCCATGTGCGTCGCCGGCACGCAACTGGGCGCCATCACGGTGACATCCAGCGGCAGCCCGCGCGACGCCTCGGCGATGTAGTTCACGCCCGCCACGCCGGCGACGTTGGCGATCTCGTGCGGATCGGTCACGACTGCCGTCACGCCGCGCGGGAGGATGGCAGACGCAAACTGCGCGGGCGTACAGAGACTGCTCTCGATGTGAACGTGGGCATCAATCAACCCCGGCGCGACGTATGCACCCCCGAGATCAATCCGCTCGCGACCCGAGTAGCCGCGACCGACGCCTGCGATGCGGTGCCCGGAGATCGCGATGTCGAGCGATTCGATCTCGCCGGTGAAAACATTGATGACGCGCCCGCCGGTGAGGACCAGATCCGCCGGCGCGCGGCCGCCGGCGACGGCGACGGCGAGCAACTGACTGAATTCTTTGTCCATTCCGATCGCGATAGGTTGTGCTAGAGTATCGACTTGTGGCGTCGACACCAACACTTTTCTTCTCGCCTTGCCCTATCGACACTTTGAAGGCGCTGCTTAATAGCACCGCTCGATCATGCTGAAGCTGCTGGAAGAAATAGTCCGCCGCACCAATGCGAATGAATCGCTGGCGGTCTGCATGGTGGCCGCGGCGCACGGGAGCACGCCGCAGAAAGTCGGCGCAACGATGCTAGTCCTGCGCGACGGCCAATCGCTCGGCACGCTCGGCGGCGGCTGCGTTGAGGCAGAGGTGCGGAAGCGCGCGTTGCAGTTGATTGAGGAACGTCGCGGTGCGCTGCTGCGGTTTCAACTCGATCACGATTACGGCTGGGACGACGGGCTCGTCTGCGGCGGCACCATGACGATGGCGGTGCAGGTCGTCTCGAATGCCAAAGACGCGGCCGCGTGGCACGAAGCCCGGGCGGCGCTGCGAGCCGGCGAGCCGGCGACGCTTCGCATGAGCGTCCCGGATGACACCGGGCAGGCGCACCATTTCGCGCACGATGTGCTTCCCACGCCGCACTTGGTCGTCGCCGGCGCGGGGCATGTCGGGATGGCGCTGGGGCAGATCGCGCAGAAGCTGGAATTTGATCTGACGATTATCGACGACCGGCCGGATTACGCATCGGCCGAGCGATTTCCCGGCACCGACTGCATCGTCGGCGAGATTCAGAATGAACTGGCGCGGATTGCGATCCATCGCCACACCTACGTCGTCATTGTCACGCGCGGCCACCGCCACGACGCGACGGCGCTGGCGGCGGTAATTCGATCACCGGCGCGCTATATCGGGCTCATCGGATCAAAAAGGAAGATACTCACGATTCTCAGGCAACTGGCAGACGATGGCGTGCCGCAGGAGTTGCTATCCAGGGTGCACGCGCCAATCGGGCTTAATATCGGCGCGGTGACGCCGGCGGAGATCGCCGTCAGCATCGCGGCGGAACTGGTGGCGGTCCGAAGGGGGAAATCAGCAGCCCCCATCGCAGCAATGCGAATACCGCAGGATAATCTGGCCGAACTCATACAGCGCCGACCGCGTGACTCATCGCTTTGAAAAATCTTCTGGCGGATGAAGTATAAAGAACGATTCGGGAAGCGCGATTACCTTGGTCGTCAGCGCCCTCCCCGGCACCGGATCGGCAATCACGATCGCCTGCCGGTATCCCTTGTGTGAGGGCGCGGGATCATAGAGCACAATTCGCGCCTGTTGCTCGGGTAAAAGCAGCCCCCACGGCGTATACACATAAGGCTTATTCGCAAGCGGGCATGTCAGCAGCAATTCTTCATCGGATACCTTTTGCAACTCCGAAAGCGCCCCTGGCAGATCATTGCGTGTCGCGATGTACAACATGATGGCGCCGCTGATGTCGTGCAGCCGCG
>JACMML010000370.1 GCA_014379105.1 Phycisphaerae bacterium | reverse complement strand
GCGCTGCATGTGCCGACCTGGGCGATTTCCTTCGACGATTCGACCTTTTTCGACATCTTCTTCAGCTCCGCGACGATCGCCTCGACCGCGAGATTGATGCCGCGCTGGACCTGGGTCGCATTGGCGCCCGAGCCGACGGACTTGAGACCCTCGGCGAAGATCGCCTCGGCGTAGACCGTGGCGGTGGTGGTTCCGTCGCCAGCGACTTTGCTGGTCTTATCGGCGACTTCTTTCACCATCTGCGCGCCCATATTTTCATACGGGTCTTCCAGCTCGATCTCCTTGGCGACGGTCACGCCGTCCTTGGTGACGGTGGGCGAGCCGAAGGATTTTTCAAGCACAACGTTGCGGCCGCTCGGACCGAGCGTGACCTTGACGGCGCGGGCAAGCTTGCTCACGCCACGACGAATCGCCTCGCGGGCTTCCTGTTCGAATTTGATTTGTTTTGCTGCCATGATTCTGGATCTCCGGAAAAGAATTCACCACAGAGACACAGAGACACGGAGAAGAAAATTCATGGGAGATGATTTCTTAGTCGCGTCTGCGTGCATTTCTCTGTGGCCTCTGTGACTCTGTGGTTAATTCAATTTATTCGACTACGGCGAGGACATCGTCTTCGCTCATGATGAGGATTTCTTCGCCGTCGATTTTGATTTCGGTGCCGGCGTAGCTGGTGAAGAGGACTTCGTCGCCTTTCTTCACGGTGAAAGCGGCGCGTTCGCCGTTATCGAGGCGCTTGCCGTCGCCGATGGCGAGAATCTTGCCGCGCTTGGGTTTTTCTTTTGCCGAATCGGGCAGGACGATGCCTGACTTGGTCTTGGTTTCCGCTTCGACACGCTTAACGAGAATATTGCCCCCGAGAGGACGCAGCTTGGCCATTGTTTTGGTTCCTTGTTCCTGATGACTTGTTACTTGGATTCCATTTACCCTCGCCGGCCGCTCGTTCTCAAGTAACAATTAACGAGTAACCAGTCACATTTTAAAAATTCACATCGGCCAGCGACCTTCATAGTGCCGCCGCACGACGCGCGCGAGCGAATCGAGCAGAAGATTGAAGTCCACCGGCTTGCTCAGCACGCTAAAGATCTGCAGTGACAACGCTTCCTGCATCAACTGGTTCGTCGGGTGCTCCGAGAGCAGAATCGCCGGCGGCGATTTGCCGCGCTGGTGCATGATCTTCACGACCTGCATGCCGCCCAATTGCGGCATCTGCGCGTCCAGAACCGCCACGTGGATGTCCTGGTCTCCCAGCACATCCAACACCTCCGGCCCGGAACGGACCGAAACGGTGCGCACGCCCTGCGGCTCGAGGAGACCTCGAACCGTCTGGTGCCAGCCGTCCTGCTCGTTGGCGAGAAGAACTGTGAGCCTGTTGTTCTGCATAAGATAAGCCATTCGGCGCGGACCTCCCGCACCGGACGATCTTGTCATAACAACCGCCGTGCCAGAAAAGTAGCGATGAAGGCTGATTCAGAATCAATATAAGTGTTGAAATATCATTGTCTTATAGACGGCATCCCCGTGACATGCGTGCGGCGATCCTGTCAAAGCTGACACAGATCCGCGTGAGTCTGTCATTGTGACAGACTGTGAGGCGAAACCCCAGGGGCGCGAAAAAGGCCAGATCAACCGTTTAAAGCCGACCTGGCCGCTGCCCGGATTACCACGTTCCTGTCAATCTCCGTGACTCCTCAGGCAATTGCACCGCAATCCCACCGCCGCCGTCGCAGGCCGATCACGGCGGTGCATGCGAGTATCGCCAGACCAGCAGGCTCGGGGACGGTGTAATTGATCGTCAACAGCGGCCGCTGGTTGGGCGTCGCACTTTCACCTGAATCAAAGCGCTTTGCCGTGCGCGCGACGGTTTCATCACCTCGGAGCAGCCAGCCGTAGTTGGGAGCGGTCTGATCGACCCACGCCTGGACATTACTACTCAGCAGCGCTGATGACCACGAATAGAAGCTGCCTTCGGCACCCACCAACGCGGACGCGGAAGCCGCTGCCGTAAAATCACCGCCGGCGGTCGTCCAAGGGGTGACATCATAGAAGCGGCGGTCCCACGTCGCATCGCCGGTCGTTGCCGGAGTGCCACCTCCGCCGCCGCTGATCGGGCCACCTGTCGCGCTCGTGCCTTGGCCCCAGTCGACGGTCAACGCATGCATCGTAACCGCCAACGGCGGCTTTCCCGTGTTTTCCTGTCCGAGATAAAGTTGCAGCGACACCGAATTGATGACCGAGCCGGCGGGTATTGAAGACACGTCGAATGCGATCAGCGCGCGACGCGTGGCTTGGTCACTATTGGCGTTGTTCCCAACGAAGATGCCCGGTCCCAGACCGTTGCTGTTCTCGGGCGATTCACGATAGATCGTGTTGTCTTTGGTGGGGTTGATCGCCAGGACGGCGCCAACGGCGTCCACGGAAAGACAAAGCAGACCTACATGAGCAATGCCGATGATCGATTTCAAGTCCATTTTCGCCTTCATCTGAGTATGAGCCGACCGCCCTTTTCAGGACGGCCGGCCCGTGGAAGAAAAGATTTGATCAGCGCCGACGACGCAGACCGATCAGACCCGCAAGTCCGAGCACCGCGATGGATGTGGGTTCTGGAATCTGCATCGCGAACAATTGCCCGCCTTGAACGAGCTCACCGCTGATGTTGTAGTGAGCCTGAACATCCGCGAGATACCAGTTCGGTCCGGCGAAGCCGGCGGGTAGCGGAATGATGCCCGAAGCCTCTTCATCCAGCGTGCCCAGATAGTTCGCGCCCGCGGCCGAGAAGAATTTGGGGTCGAACGCGGCCAGTTCCAACATCGCATCGGTGCTGATGTTGTATTTCCAGGTCTTGCCGAGCCGGACATTGTTGCCAACGTCCTCTTGCAGCAAGACAACGGTGGTTCCTCCCTCGGTGGAGAGCGTCATGTTGTCGAACATCTCGCCGCCTTCGGTGCCTTCCAGCAGCATCTCGATCGCGCCGCCTGCGGTCGGGTTGGCGATATCGTCAAAGCGCAGACGATACAGCCGGCTGCGCCCGCCACTGGCGGTGACGGTGTCGGTGGTGACGAAATACAGATCATTCGGGCTGTTCGGGTCCCACACCGAATCTTCCGGGCGCAGGAAATCGGTCACGCCGTTGAGTTCGTCGGACGCATCCAGCGCGGTGCCCGTCATGTTCTCGACGTTGCCGTGATTGAACAGATCGAAACGGCTCGTGGTATCCAGTCCCGGCCCGGTACCCAGACCAGTGCCGCGGGTTTCGGTCGAGTTGATACCGGCGAGGTCGGTGACGCGAATGCCGTAGAGGCTGCCGTTGGTCAGCCCGGCGCGCTCCACTTCCGACCCGGTCGAGGTTTTGGTACCGACATAGAGGTAAGTCTCGCCGGGGGTCGAATCGTCCGTGCCAAGCACCAGCGTGCTATTTCCCGCGTTGGGATGAGCGACCGAGTTTTCCCACGAGAACTTGCCAAGCCGCGGCAGTTCCCAGGTCGTGCCCGCATTAGCGCCGGTGACGACGGTGCCGAAGGCGCGGCCTTCATTGCCGACTTCCTCGCCTTTCATAAAGATTCGTTCCTGCGTACCGAGCCCGGAACCGGAATTAAAGAACGCGGTCGGCGCGGGGAGGTCTGCGGAGCAGAACCGGCCGAAATCGCTCGGCAGTGCGGGGATGGCGGGCGTGCCGGCGTCGTTGTCGAAGCTGTCGTAACTGCTTGTGCCGGTGTTCCACAGCTTGGCTTGCGTGATGACATCCGCGGCACCGACGACGTTCCAGTTGTTGTCGATGACCCACTTGGAAACAAACGCCCCGGCGCGGCCATGAGCGCGGGCGATTCCGGCGCCTGCGCCGAGCTCATGGTTTACGTAGACTTCCATGAATTGCGAGCCGAACTGGCCGGGATTGGAATTGATGCGGTTTTGGGCCGCCGACGGAAGGCTGGAGAACGCGACCGATCGCGCGCCCAGGCCGTCGGGGATCCCGACAAAACGGTAGTCCTGAACGCCGGTGTTGAGGTTGAAATAGGTCTCATTTCCGACCGATCCGATCGGGGTCGACGGGCCGTTGCTGGCGATCGACACTGTCTGCACGCCGGGGACGCTTGGGATGACGTACGGCGATTGAGTCGTGCTTGGTCCGATCACCTGGGCCGAGACCGAAACAACCGGTATGACCGCCATCGCGATGGCGAAGTATACTGCAAAGTTAGTAGATACATTCAGTTTAGAATTCAGGCGCATGAGATTGTCTCTTTCGTGGAGAAAACGAATTATGAAGATGGCCGCGGCGATTGGCGTCGCCGGCGGACAATCACGATAAATAACGTGAACTGGAATCGCCTCTGGCGTGAATCGGATCAATCGACCGGTCGTGATGGCGGCTCGCTGTCGAGCACCTGACAAATCAGACCAATCTTCCTGACCGATTTCCGGCGACTCTCGGCTCGGGATACAGCCCCGAGGCCGACAAAGAACTCTCCCTTCGAAACACAGGTTGAAATGTCGTCAGCGATGCACTTGCCGTGCTTTTCCTGACCGAGCCGGAGTATAGATTTGAATGAAAAGATCGCGTTGGGCGATGAACAATTGCCGACTAAGTTTTTGTAAAGACGCTCGCGACGCGCCAAAGCCCGCGAAATTCATGGCGCGCAATCCTAGAACGGAAAACGCTTACCGAGCAGGTGATAGCGCAGCATGGTCAGCGCCATTTTGACGCTGCGGTCGCGAATCATCTCGCGGTCGCCGGAGAAAAGAAACCGCTGCGCTGCGGTTCCCCCGTCATAGCTCATCGCAAACCAGACCGTGCCGACCGGCTTCTGCTGTGATCCACCGCCGGGACCGGCGATGCCACTGATCGCCACGGCGTAATCTGCGCCGGCCACGCGCCGGGCGTGATCGGCCAATTCGCGGACGACCTGCTCGCTTACGGTGCCGTGTGCAGCCAGAGTTGCTTGTGAAACGTCCAGCAATTTGTGCTTCGCTTCGTCGGAATAAACGACCCACCCGTAACGAAAAAATCGGCTCGACCCCGCCAGGTCGGTCAGGCTCCCAGCAAGCAATCCGCCGGTACAGGACTCCGCGGTGGCGACGGTCTTGCCGCTGGCTGTCAATAATTCCGCGACGCGCTGCGACAGCGAGTCTCCGTCCTCCCCATAGATCAAATCACCAAGCACAGTACGGCAGGCTTTAACAGTCTGTTCCATTTCTTCGTGCGCCCGCGCCGGCGATTCGAAGCGCGCATTCACCCGCAGCGACACCACCCCGTGAGAAACGGTCGTGCCCACGCTCGGATTCCGCCCGCGCTTCATCAACTCCCCCAGACGTTCGGCGATGGTGCTTTCGCCGACGCCGAAGGTATGAAGCGTCTTTTGAAGTATGACCGCCCCGCCCGACCGATCGGAGAGCCACGGCTTGATCGCGTCGGCGAACATCGGCTTCATCTCCTTGGGTACGCCGGGGACGGCGAATATCATGCAGGGCTGAGGGTTAAGGCGTGAGGCTTGAGATGCAGACGAATCCTCCTCACGCCTCACGCCTGACCACTTCACCCTTATGCCAGGTGCGGTGCCGTTGTTGTTCCAGATCAGATCCGCCTGCTCGGGCAGCATCGCCTGCACCTTGTTGCGTTCCGGCATCGTTCGACCCAGACGGGTGAAGAATCGTTGCAATTCATCCACCCACTCGCTCCGCAGGGTCAGCGGCTGGCCGAGTACGTCTGCCAGCGCTTCGCGCGTTAGATCGTCATCCGTTGGTCCGAGCCCGCCGGAGATGAGCAGCACATCACATCGGGCGGCCTCTTCCCGGATCGCCTCGGCAATGGCGGCGCGATCATCGGCGACGGTTCTGTGCGCCGCCACGTCACAGCCGATGCCGGCTAACTGCTGGCTCAGCCAGGCGCTGTTGGTGTCGAGCGTCTGTCCGAGCACCAGTTCGTCGCCTATGGAGAGGATGATCGCGTTCATGCGCCAGATGATAGGCGGGCGGCGCGGGATTACACCACGGTGATTACCTCGGGGTGACCGCTGGTCACTGCGTCGGACCGAGTCCCGTATCGATGCGATCCACAACGCGCATCAGCCGTGCCTGCTGCGACTGATTAAGCTCGCGCCCGCCGTAACGGACGCGGTAGAACACCCGCGTGAGGCGCTGGATGGCGGAGTACCATTCGCCGGGGAGGAACCCGACCGATCGGCTGAATTCCATCGGCGTCATGTGTGCCGATCGACTGATCTTGCGACGCTCGAGGCGGC
>JACMML010000369.1 GCA_014379105.1 Phycisphaerae bacterium | reverse complement strand
AGATACCGTCCATCCGGTCCCGGGGAGAAGAAGAAGAACGCCTGCTCTTCTTCGCCCGAGCGGATCGGGGCCATGCCGATGACCGGGTGCTGGTTGGGCATGAAGACGATCGGGTTGCCCCAGGCGTCGGCGAGCAGCCGGCCGTCGTATAGCGAGATCGGCAGATCACAAAACCCGCCGCCCTTTGTGCGGTCGTGTTGGAGCAAGCCGCTGCGAACGATTTCGCCTTTGAGCTCGTTCACCAGCGCTTCGTTATTCAAACGCGCCGCCGCCCGGACCTTCGCTTCATTCGCATCCGCCTGCGTGACGTTTGCTGGCAGGAGCATTTCAAGGTTGGGTAGCCGGCCTTTGCGCTGCTTGAACGATTGCGTGAGCTCGTCAAGGTGGGTCAGCAGTTCCTTCGTTAATACCTCGGCCGATCGGTAGCGAACCTCGCGCGCCAAACTCACCATCAGCCCGAGCACGATGATCAGGATCGCGACGGTGGTGAGCATCTCGATGAGCGTGAAGGCGGAGCGGCGAGAGGGTAGAGGGTAGAAGGTATAGGGTAGTGCAGACATGAAGGGTGTTCCTAACCTCTACCCTCTGCCCTCTAACCTCTTCATTGCGGCAGCGTGATGTTCGCGACATCGTCGCACCTGCGGACAGCGCGATCGACGAGCGACGCATCACTGCTAAAAGAAGAGATATCTTCAAGCGGCCCGAAGTAACCATCGGCGCCGGGCGACCAGAGGAGGTATGGCTGATTGACCGGCGTCAGGCCCGGCATGAGCTGGCCCGCCCTTGTCCCGGGCGCGACGTAATCACCGCGGAGGCCCACCATCGCGTGCATGCGTGAAAGCGCCTTGGCGGCAGTGTTGCCCGTGTCAGGATTCAGCGACAACGCGAGCGTACCGTTGTCGTCGAAGTTGAAGATCGGAGTGCCGCCGGACCCAACGTAAACTGCCGTGCCGACGTTCAAGTTGATCTTCACCGGCGACGCCGGGAAATACAGGATCGGGCTGCCGTTGTGATCGAGCAGCGCCAAGCCCTGCTGTCTGAACTTGCCAACTGGCAGATACGGCCCGAACGTCTTTCCGCCTGGAGCGTCCAGCGTTCCATTGCCATCGGTATCAACCCTGTTCGCGCCAACCCTGAAGCCGGGGCCATCAGCGCCATCGCTGTAGGCGAATTGGGCCCAGTCCGCACCGGGTGGGGCCGCAGTTGTTTCCCGCAAGGCGACGAACTGCCCGGAGAACGTGCCGCTGTTTGAACCAACCGAGCCCGCCTTATATGGCGGACCGCCGGGGGATGGATTGACCGACAGCGCGATCGAAGCCCTGTCGTACGGTCCCACCAACGCCTTGCCGAGTACCGCGAAACCGGTACCGGGAACCGTAACTCGTGGGTAGTCGCCAAAATCAGATTTGTATGCATCGAGCGCCACGCCGATCGTGTTCAGATCAGCGGCCAATCGGGTTTTGCTCGCGCTGCGATACGTCTTGTACAACATCGGCAGCAGCAACCCGGCGAGCAGCACGATGATGCCGACGACCACGAGCAGTTCAATGATTGTGAAGGCGGAACGACGATTATTAGTCTTCATCGGCGTTACTCTCCGACCGTGCCAAAGCTGACGATGTCATCGCGCGTTCCGTACGTGCGATCGGCGCCGGCACTGATCAGGATGAAACTGTCCTTGTTCCGCGCGGTGTTCGGCATCTGCGGGCTCTCGAAATACGCGTATCCATCAAAGGGATAAACGAACGTTTTTGTCGCCGGCGGCGGATTCGTCGTCGCGCTATCCGTTCGAACGGTTCGCAGGCCGTGCGACGGGAATGGGTTCGCGGAATTCTGATACTCGTTCGCCTTGATCTTCTTGCCTTCGCCGATGCTGGTGGCGGTGTAGCCGACGATCTGCGAGAGGTCATACGTGCCACGCGGCGCGGCGGGCGTCGGGTTCGGCTGATTGGTCATCACGCTGTTGCTGGTGATCGTCGGGGTGGCGTTCGTCGGCACACCGCGACGTGCGCGGAGGTACAGGATCGGCATTTCCGCACCGGGATACTTGTCCACGAATTCGGGGATCAGCGTATCGTTTGCCGGGCCGGTGCCATCGGCAAACGCGCCGGTTTTTCCATTCGTGCCTTGTCGCCAGCTCAGATCGGTCGCATCAAGGTATGCCGTGCCGCGCTTCGGACTTGCGGGATTGAGGCTCATCGGACCCAGGCCGACGATGGATGGATCGTAGACGAGTTGCAACGCTCCGACGGTGCCCGTCGCGCGCAGGCCGCCCAGCAGTCCGAGCACCAGGTTTTCTGAGCCGGTGATGTTTGTGTAAAGATTGCCTGGCGTCGTGTCGAAGCCTTGAACGGTGCTTGGAACCCCGACCGCAAAGCCTCCACCGGGCCCGCCGAAATCGCTGCCGTCGACCGCATTGTTGAAAATCAGGCTATCCGGAATCGGTCCCGGATATGCTCGGAAGTCACTCTGATAGCGTTCGATCGCACCGGTGAGTTGCTGCACCCAGTTCTTCGTGTTCGCGTCGTAGGCTTTCCCGCGCACCGAGGCGATCACTGGAATCAACACCGAGATCAGCACGGCGATAATACCGACCACGACCATCAATTCAATAAGCGTAAAAGCGCTGCATCGCCGATTCTGCTTTGACATAGTTCCGCCTCAATGGATCAGAGTTCAGAGTGCGGAGTTGAGGAAAGAGCGTTCGGCAATTTTTCCTGAACTCTACACTCTGAACTCTGAACTCTGAACTCTTTCGACTGCCTATTTCTTGGCCGGCGACGACACCGTCTGGATCAGCGAGATCATCGGCGCGAACAGCGCGATCACGATGAAGCCGACGATCACGCCGAGCACCACGACCATCACCGGCTCCAGGATGCTGATCAGCGAGCCGACCAGCACGTCGACGTCCGAGTCGTAGTTGTCGGCGATCTTGATGAGCATCTTGTCCAGGTCGCCGGTTTCCTCGCCGACGTCGACCATGTTCACGACGATCGCGTCGCAAACCTTGGTCGCGCGGAGCGGGTCGGCCATCGATTCGCCTTCGCGGATCGCATCGTGCACTTTCAGCAGCGCGCGGCTGTAGACCTCGTTGCCGCAGGTTTCCTTGGTGATGTTGATCGCGTCGAGAATCGGCACGCCGGCGCTGATGAGCGTGCCGAGCGTCCGGGTGAATCGGGCGATGGATGTTTTGGAAAGAATGCTGCCGAGAATCGGGATCTTGAGCTTGATGAGATCGACGGCATATCGCCCGCCGTCGCTCATGCGCACGAGCTTAACGATCAGCATGATGCCGATCGGTGCAAACAAGACGTACGCCCAGCCATAGTCATTGGCGAACCATCGGCTGACCGCCAGCAGCACCTTGGTGATGCCGGGCAGTTCGGTTTTGAAGTCTTTGAATATCTGCTCGAACTTCGGGATCACGAAGATCATGATCATCGAGACGATCGCGACGGCGATGCTGATGACCACCGCCGGATAGATCATCGCACCGATGACCTTCTTCTTCAGACGGGCGGCCTTTTCCATGAAGTCGGCGAGACGCGAAAGGATGATGTCGAGCACGCCGCCCGCTTCACCGGCGTTAATCATGTTGACGTAAAGCTTGTCGAACGCCTTGGGGTAGTTGGCCATCGCGTCGGAGAGCGAGCCGCCCGATTCGACTTCATCCGCCACGCCACCGACGATCGCTTTGAGCAGGCCCGGCTTCTGCTGTTGTTCGAGAATCTGCAAGCTGCGAAGGATTGGCAGGCCGGCGTCCTGAAGTGTCGAAAGCTGGCGGGTGAAGTTCACGAGCTGCTTGCGAGGCACGCCGCCGATCGACAGCGGCATCTTGCGCCGCGGCCCGCCGCTGACTGCCTCTTCCTCTTTTTTCTTCTTTACGCTCTTCTTCTGCGCTTTTTCGCGGACCTTGGTCGGAAAGAAGCCCTTGGATCGGATCTTCTTAATGGCCTCATCGGACGAAGTGGCCTCGATCTCGTCCTTGACCTCCTGACCGGAGGAATTCATAGCTTCGAAGGCATAGAAAGGCATGTGCGGTCTCCAGAAATACCAGGCATTCACCGTTCAGCATGGCTTGGCCATTGTACGCACTGTCCAGCCGTGAGGTGTAGGGGAGGAATCGGGGGAAATATCAGGCTTTGGTTTTGCGATTCTGTAGTTCGGTAACGAATTTCGTGTGTTCGGGAAGGGCTAACGCTTCATTCAACGATTGCTGTACGCCGGGAAGATCGCCAGTGAGCAGCGCTTTTGCATCCAGCCGCAGGCCGGGGAAGACGGTGCTATCGAACACGCCATCGCGGTCTTGCAGTTCGACGTATTCCCCACCTTCGAGGACAAACCAATCAAAGGCACCATCGAAAACGCGACAGACGAGATATTCCTTCACGCCATTGCGTCGATAGATCTCTTTCTTCGCGTGCATATCGATGCTGACGCTGCTGGCGCTGACTTCCACGATTAGTTCCGGCCCGCCGGACACGTAACCATTTTCGAATCGTGCCTGTCCGCCACAGTCGGGACGTACTAGCAGATAGCCGTCCGGTTGCGGCATGTTTTTTAAGTCAAGGCGCAGGGATCCATTATCGCCGAAGTCTGTGTTCGGTGTAGCAACGCAGTAGTTTCCCAGCCACATGATGATGCGCGCGTGCGGGCCACCATGGTCATCATGCGACACCGCTGGAGGCAGGTATACTACCCCTTCAATGAGTTCGGCCCTCTTCAAGTCTGGCGTGGCGTCGAATCTTCGCTCAAACTCAGCGCGCGTTAACCGGTCACCCTGCTGCAGTAGGTAAAGCGCCTTCATCGATCGTGAAATTCCCACCACCATTGCTTCGAATCAACCTTCTTCCATAATCGTCTCGCGCACCACTTCTTCAATCGTCGTGATGCCATCATAGATGCCCATCAGACCGCTCTGGCGAAGCGTACGCATGCCGCGCTTTTTGGCTTCGGCTCGGAGCACCTGCGTGCTGGCGTGCTTGATGATCATGTCGCGCATTTCGTCGTCCAGCAGCATGATCTCGTACAGCCCGAGTCGGCCTTTGTAGCCGGTCGTGTTGCACATTTCGCAGCCCTTGCCGTAATAAAAGATCTTGCCGGCCACGTCTTCCGGACGCAGTTCCAGCTCCATTAACTGTTCCTCGGCGGGCGTGTATTCGGTCTTGCAGTTGTTGCAGATCTTTCGCACGAGTCGCTGCGCGATGATGCCCTCGAGCGTCGCGGTGACGAGGAATGGCTCGATGCCCAGATCGAGCAATCGCGCGATGGCGCTGGGCGCATCGTTCGTGTGCAGCGTGCTGAACACCAAGTGGCCGGTGAGCGAAGCCTGAATCGAGATTTCGCCGGTTTCCTTATCGCGGATTTCGCCGATCAGCACGATATCCGGGTCCTGACGCAGCATCGATCGAAGGATTCGCGCAAACGTCAATTCGATGTCCGGCTTAATCTGACATTGAATAATTCCGT
>JACMML010000041.1 GCA_014379105.1 Phycisphaerae bacterium | reverse complement strand
TCGATCACCCCCACCGCATCGAGGAACGGTCGCAGGTTGATGAGATTCAAATCGTGACCGGCATTGACGCCAAGCCCATGCGCGCGGGCGGCGGCGGCGGCGCGGACGTACGGCGCGACGGCTGTGTCAAATCTTCCGTCGAGCGCGGCCGCGGCGTAGGGTTCGGTGTACAACTCCACGCGATCCGCGCCCAGGTCTCGCGCGATGCGCATCGGCTCGATGACCGGATCCATAAACAGGCTGACTCGGCAGCCGATGTACTTCAGTTCGCCAATCGCGGCCGCGAGCGCGGCCAACTGCGTGACATCCATTTCCACCAGGTTCCAGCCGTGATTGCTCGTCAACGCCTCGCGCGCGTCGGGCACGAGCGTCGCCTGTTGAGGCCGGCAGCGACGGCAGTGGTCGATCAGCCCGTGAAACGGATTGCCTTCGATGTTGTATTCGCGGTCGGGATAGCCCTGCAGCAGCGCCGCGACTTCATCGACGTCCGCCGGACGGATGTGGCGTTCGTCGGGGCGCGGATGGACGGTGATCCCGGACGCGCCGGCATCCAGCGCGATGCCCGACAGACGCACAATCGACGGAATGCCCAACGACCGCGTATTGCGCAGCGTCGCGATCTTATTGACGTTCACCGAAAGCTTGGCCATCGGCGTCAATATAAACGAATCGTGATCGCTGCGTCACCATCGGTCTTGGCCACATCATCGACGTGCTTTATCGGTCGCGGCGCGAGCGACGGATTAGTCCCAAAGCACCCATCGCCATCAGCCCGAGACTCGCCGGTTCGGGTACGCCTTGGAACGTGAGATTGAAGTTCTGGCTATAGGATTCGGTCGGGTCTGTTGTCGAAAGGCTGGTCGAGGCGGCCGTGAAGCCGTAGAGGAACTGCGGGGCGGCGCCATTGTATTCGATCCGCACCAGCTCGCTGGCGTCGATTGTCATCGCATTCACAGTCGCCCCGACTTGTGCCTTCTGCGTGTTGGTCAGATTCGGAGACGACGCAATATACGCCAGCACGTTGTTCTTCAGATACGCCTGCGTCCCGGCCAGGCCGATGCTGACGACATTGGTCACATCGTCCTGGTTCACATACGAGACGTTCGGATCGCTGATCCGCGCGAGCCCGTGCTGCTGATCGCGCAATAGCGCGAAAATCGTTTGTCGCTCGGTCACAATCGTGCCGGCCGACACGCCGGCGGACGTGAGAACGCCGTCAAAGTTGTAGAACACGAAGAAGTCGTTGAACCATTTCTGCGCCAGCGTGCTGCTGGTGCCCGAGCCGGCGTAGGTGTTGTCGAACGGGCCGGGAGTATTAAACCAATCGTTTCCGTTCAGGCTGCTGACGGTAATCGGTACGCCTTGCAGAGATCCGGAAAAGCTCGTCCGCGCGGCGTTGCGGAAAGCGCCAATGGATGAGGGATCGTCAAAACTGTTGTTCTCGCTATTGGCGAAAAGCTCAACATTGCCCTTCGGCGCGGCCGGGTCGAGACCGGTGGGCGGACCGCCGAGGAGAATTGTCGAGAGGGGAACCGAGCCGTCCAGAATCTGCGTCAACGTATTGGGTGCATCAAAGCGATAAAGGAAGGAATCAGTGCCGGCGATGCCGGTCGGGCCCGAGATGGGCGCGGATGTGAGACTGACGGTGCCGGCCTGTACGACAGACATGGAAGCCAGCACCGCGCAGACGGCGGTGCGGCGAATATGAAAAAACATTTGTCCCTCTCTCCTTCGAAAAAATGAACTCGCCCGTAACAGCAATGCTAGATTACCCTCAGACGTGAGGCATTGCGACGGAATAATGGCGCAGCAGCGCGGTACCTGGATCACACCGCGTCGACCAGACATCAAGGATTCGCCAGATTCACAATGTAAGCGCGCAAAGATGTGAACTGGCCATGCGGTGCACGACCATCACCAAAATGGAGACCAAGCCTAACCACACAATCAGGCCGACAGCTTCTTCGCGTTGTAGTAGCTCGGCAGGGATTTGCCGCTCTTTTCCCAGTGCTTCACGATCACGTCGGCCTTGCCGGCGCTGTTGAGCATGTGCAGCTTGCGGCGGACCATGTTGATGATCGCTTCGCGGCCGGGGCCCATGTAGTTGCGCGGATCGAACTCGGCGGGCTTGGTGCTGAAGACTTCGCGGATTTTGGCGGTCATCGCGAGTCGCAAATCGGTATCAATGTTCACCTTGCAGACGCCGTACTTCGTGACGGCCATGTTGATCTGGTCTTCGGGCACGCCTTTAGCGTTGGGCATCGCCCCGCCGTACTTGTTGACCAGGTCGATGAATTCCTGCGGCACCGACGAGCTGCCGTGCATCACCAGCGGAAGGCCGGGGCAGGTTTTCATGATCTGCTCGACGCGATTGAACGCGAGCTTGGCCTCGTGCTTGAACTTGAAAGCGCCGTGGCTGGTTCCGATCGCGACCGCGAGGCTGTCGATGCCGGTGCGCTTCCAAAAGTCGGCCGCCTGCTCGGGATCGGTCAGGAATTTTTCGATGTTCTTCTCATACTCGTGCGCGTCCATACCGACGACGTCTTCTTCAATCCCGCCGAGCATGCCGAGTTCGGCCTCGACGACGACGCCATTGGCGTGCGCCAGATCGGTGGCCTTCTTGGAAAGCTCAATGTTCTTCTCAAAATCGTAATGGCTGCCGTCGATCATGACGCTGGTGAAGCCGTCGTTGATGCATTGCTGCACGAGGTCGACTGTGTCGCCGTGATCGAGATGGATGGCGATCGGCAGTTCGGGGTATTCTTCCACCGCCGCGAGAATGATGTGGCGGAGGTAATTCATCTTGGCGTACTTGCGCGCGCCCTTGGAGATCTGAAGAATCAACGGGCTTTTCTCGGCGGCGCACGCCTCGATGATGCCCTGGGTGATCTCCATATTATTTACGTTGAACGCGCCGACCGCGAAACCGCCTTCATAGGCGAGATCGAACATCGGCTTGGTGGTCATGAGTGGCATGGTGTTTCCTTTGCAAAATCAGAGCGAACGGTCTTTAACTGCGCTACGTATGGTAAGGGCTTTTCGCGTTTGGCACAAAAGCACGGGATAGACCCACGAAATCGCCGTGCCGCTGCGGGTGTTCATAGTGTAGGCGTTGGGTATGGTGGTTCGCATGAGCGACGCGAAACTGCCCCTGAGATTTCAAACCCCAGCCACCTGGGCACCGGCCGTGCTGGCAGAGAAGCTGGCGCTGCTGAATGACCACGCGCACCTGGAGAAAAAGGCCGCCACCAACGCGCTGGAGTTGCTGAATCGCTGGCCGGAGCCCAATCCGCCGGAAAATTGGGTGACCGCGATGACAGCGGTGGCGCGGGATGAGGTGGAGCATCTCGCGATCGTCACGCGCATCCTCGCCCGCCGTGGCGGACGGCTGACTAAGCAGCACACGAACCCCTACGCCGCCGATCTGCACCGACTGGTCCGCAAGGGACGAGGGCCGGAAGAATTGATCGATCGGCTAATGATCAGCGCGCTGATTGAAGCACGTTCCTGCGAGCGATTCCTGCTTTTGGGCGAAGCGATCACCGCCGATGAACAGACCGGCGACAAAGAACTCCAGAAGCTCTACCGCGGCCTGTGGGCGAGCGAGCACGGGCATTATCTGACATTCATCCAACTCGCAGAACAGATTCTGCCCGAGGCAGTCGTCGCCAGAAGATGGGATGAGATGCTAGATACGGAGGCGAAGCTGATTGCAGCACAACCTCCTGGTCCGAGAATCCATTCCTCGGTCCCCACTGTTTAGCGCCGCGACTTCTCGCGGGTGTATTCCGGTCCCGACCAAATGCCCCGACAAGTCGCGGCGCTAAACAAGGGATACTACAATCCTGTCCGAACATGCGTATTGCTCTGGCCCAAACCAACACCACCGTCGGCGACATTCCCGCCAATGTGCGCAAGACGAACGAATATATTGCTCGCGCGAAAAGTGCCGGCGCGCAGGTCGTGGTTTTTCCTGAGTTGTCGATCATCGGGTATCCGCCGAAGGATTTGCTGCTTAAGCCGCAGTTTATCGACGACAATCTGCTGGCGGTCGAGGAGATCGCGCGGGACGTCAAAGGGATTGACGTCATCGTCGGCTACGCCGACCGCAGCCTCGCCGAAATCGGTCGGCCGCTGCACAACGCGGCGGCGGTGCTGCGGAACGGGCGCGTCGATTCGCGCCACTTCAAGACGCTGCTGCCGACGTATGACGTGTTTGACGAATCCCGCTATTTCGAGCCCGGGCCAATCGCGGAGCGCAACCAGATCATTCGCATCGGCGACCTGCCGGTGGGGCTCTCGATCTGTGAAGACCTCTGGAACGACGAGCGCCTGATTTCGCGCCGGCTCTACCATCAAAACCCGATCGCGGATCTCGATGCCGCGGGCGCGGAACTGATGATCAACTGCAGCGCGTCGCCGTTCGTCGTCGGTAAGCAGGATTTCCGCATGCGGCTCTTCGGGGCACAAGCGCGCCAGTGCGCGATGCCGCTGGTCTACGTGAACCAGGTCGGCGGCAATGACGAACTCGTCTTCGACGGCTGTTCGATGGTGTTCGATGCCGAAGGCAATGCCATCGCACGCGCCAAAGATTTTGAGGAAGACCTCCTCATCGTGGACCTGCCGCCGTTCGCCAGCGGCGCGGATGTTCCGCCGGTGGAGAACCGAGTAGAGACAACCGCCAGCGGGATCGAGAGCATCTATAAAGCCCTGGTGCTTGGGCTCCGCGATTACGCCCGCAAATGCGGCTTCAAGAACGCGGTGCTGGGTCTGTCCGGCGGGATCGACAGCGCCCTGGTCTGCGCGATCGCGGCCGACGCGCTGGGGGCGGGAAATGTCATGGGCGTTGCGATGCCCAGCCGCTACAGCTCCGATCACTCGATCGCCGATGCACGCAAGCTCGCGGAAAATCTCGGCGTGGAATTTCATGTGGTTCCCATCGAGCCGGCGCACGCGGCGCTGGAAAGCATGCTCGCTCAGCCATTCGCCGGCCGCGCCGCGGACATTACCGAGGAGAATGTACAGGCGCGCTTGCGCGGCAATATCCTGATGTCATTCAGCAACAAGTTCGGCTCGCTACTGCTCACAACCGGCAACAAGAGCGAAGTCGCCGTCGGATACTGCACGCTCTACGGCGACATGTGCGGCGGGCTTGCGGTGATCTCCGATGTTCCCAAGACCGTCGTATGGGAGATGTCGCGTTGGATAAACCAATCCACCGGCCGCGATGTCATCCCGCGATCGAGCATCGACAAAGCCCCCAGCGCCGAGTTAAAGCCCAACCAGACCGATCAGGATTCATTACCTCCTTACGAAATTCTCGACGCGATTATTTTTCGACTGATAGAAGAAGACAAGAGCGTCGGCGAGATCATCGTCGAGGGCTATGACGCCAAGACCGTGCTGCGCGTCACCAAATTAATCGACCGCAGTGAATACAAGCGCCGCCAGGCCGCGCCCGGCCTCAAGGTCACCAGCCGCGCGTTCGGCTTCGGACGGCGCATGCCGATCGCTCAGAACTACCAGCAGTTGGCACCATAATTGAAGCATTGAATTCCATGCGACCTTCATGAAGCACATTCTCGCAGGCTGGGAATTGCGGGTCGTTAATCACATCGATGATGAGCAGCGCGTCTTTCGATGACATAAATGGCTACCGGATTTTTTTCGTTGATTCGACGTCGGGACTCAGTATCACCGCGGCGGTTGGTCGTGTCATACACGAAAGATGATTACATAAAGCAGCACGGCTAGCGCGTTGATGAGCGTAATGATGCCGACTTGGCCGAGCACATCGCGGGCTGCTTCGGGGACGGCGCTGAACGGCGCGTTCAGCCATTCCAGCGGCTTTACTATCGCGGCCGGGGGTTCGGATGCGATGTGGGTGGCAGGCGCGCTGTCGAACAGCGCCTTCACATCGGCCCGCGGGTCAACGGCAACAGCCGATTGCGCTACTTCGGAGACAGGCGATTCCACCGGATCCGCGCGCGGTGGTCGATCGGATTTCATTTCCGTCAGGATGTTGTCCAGCTGCGACTGCACGTTCTCAGTCAGATCGTCCACGGCCGGCGGCAGCGGTTCAGGAGGCATCGGTGCCGCATCAGAATCAGCAGCGGGCTCGGCGAACGCGGTGTTGGCGATTGGCCGCCCAGATTCCGGCGCCGATGATTCGCGTGGCGCGTCGGCATCGGACTGCGCAGGGGCAGATACGATCTCCTCATCCTCCTCATCACTAATCGCCGGCGGCGGCGCCGGCGGAATGCCCTTATCCGATTCGGCGATCAGCTGCGTGATCGCGCGGTCGGCCATTTGCGACAGGAGATCGTCGGTGTTCAGCTCCGGCGCGCCGCTGCCCGGCTCGCCGCGCTCTTCCAGCGGATCGGGCAAGTCTTTGACGGCCTGCGACACGTTACGAATCCTTTCGCGAATTGAAGCCAACCGACAAACACCGCTTCACAAGAATAACTCCTCGCCGCTTTCACGCCAACGCGTTTGGAGCGAGAATCGCCGCGGTGCGACGCCTGTTCTGCGAATCTCTCAATCCCGGCCGGATCGTGCTCGGCGAATCCCAGTCGCACCACGCGCGGAGCGTGCTGCGCCTGGTGATCGGGGATGAGGTCGAGCTGTTCGATCCCTCCGGCCGCACCGCACGCGCCGTGATTGACCAACTCGAGCCGGCCGTCGCGCTGCGGGTCGAATTTGTCGCCGACGCGCCCGCCGTCCCGGACATCTGCATCGCATCCGCGGTCCCCAAAGGGGATCGCGCCGACTGGCTGGTGGAGAAGCTCGGCGAGATCGGCATCGCCCGCTGGGTGCCGCTGAAGACCGCGCGCTCGGTCGTGCACCCGCAAGGCGAATCCAAGTTTGACCGCTGGCACCGGATCGCCACAGAGGCCGCGCGCCAATCGCGGCGCGTGGGCGTAATGGAGATCGCACCGCTCACTGATCTGTCGGTCTTTCTCACAACAGTCGATCCCACCCAAGCGTCGGTCCTATCGACCAATCCGCGTTCAATCCCATTCACGCAGTTCCTAAACACCAAACACCAAACACCAAACACCCTCCTCATCGGCCCCGAAGGCGGCTGGAGCGACAACGAAGTATCGACGATGCACGCGCGCGGCTTGACGGGCGTGTCGCTGGGACGGACTATCCTGCGCGTCGAAACCGCCGCCGTCGTGGCCGCGGGAATTGTCTCAGTCGTTGCCTCGACCATGCTTTTGCCCCCTGATCGCCCATGACTTATCCGCCACCGCCTTATCCGCAGTCGCCGTATCCGCAGCAGTCGCCGTACGCGCCCGGCCCGTACCCGCCGTCCTCCGCCGGCCGATACGCGGGCATTGCGCTGTGCATTCTCGGCGGCATCGCGCTGCTGTTCGGCGGATGCACCGGCATCGTCGCGTTTATGTTCCCGTCCTTGAAGGGTAATCCGGAGTTTCAACAGCAGCTGGCCGCGCTCGACAGCCAGGGGATATCCCCGGTCGTTGTGTTGTGGATCCTGGCCACGGTATTTCTCCTGTACGCGGTGATCGCGATCCTGCTGGGCATTCTGCTGATTCGCCGGGTGAATATCGCGGTCGTTTTCGCGATGGTCTTCGTCAGCCTCGTCATGATTCTCCACGTTCTTAATGCCGCCGGCGGCCTGATCGGCGGCGAAATTCTTGCCGCTGCGGTCGCACTGATGGTTGCTTGCCTGCATGGGTGGATTCTCCACATGCTCATTAAGCAGATGCGCGCACCGGCGCCGCTAATGCCCGCCGGGATGCCGGCTCATCCCGCTTACCACCCGCCGCAATACGGCCAGCCGATGCAGGGGTATTACTACAGCGGTCCGCAACCCCAGCCCCCATCACAGCCGCCGTCGCAGAACATCGCCCCGCAACAACCCCCGTCCGAACCACCGCCGCAATAATTTCATCAGAGGATATCGCCGCGTCGGCGCCAGCCCGGGAAGCCGCCGCCGGCCTCTTCGTGCATCTCGGTCGGAAACAGTGCGGTAATCTTCTCGCGCTGCTCCGGCGTGAGGGTCGCCTCGAACCCTTTTAGATTTTCCTCCAATTGTGCCACACGACTGATCCCCACGATCACGCTGCTCACGCCCGGGTGCGACGCCGCCCACGCGTTGGCGAGCGCGACGGGGGTCGTCCCCTGCTCAGCCGCCAGCGCCGCCAGATCGCGGACCATCTGGCCGTATTTGGTCATCCATTTATCGACGCGCGCGTCCTTCTCCCCGCGCGTATCGGCGGGTTTGGCGTCGATATAGCGCCCGGTCAGCACACCGATCGCCAGCGGCCGATAGACGGTGATGCCGAACTTCATCGCCTCTGCCATCGGCAGCAGTTCCACTTCCAGGCCGCGCTCGATCAAGTTGTACGGGTACTGCCCGCACACCAGCGGCGCGTAACCTTTCATGTCCGCCACCCACTGCGTCCGCATCACCAGCCAGGACGGAAAGTTGCTGCACGCCGGGTAGACGATCTTGCCCGCGCGGATGAGGTCGTCCATCGCCCGCATCATCTCGTCCAGATTCATTTTCATCGTCGGCCAATGCGCGTAGTAGACGTCAATCCGATCCGTCCCCAGGCGCTTCAAGCTCGCCTCGACGGCACGAACGTAATGAAACCGACTGACGCCTTGATCGTTCACGCCGGGGCCGGTCTTCATCCCCGCCTTGGTCGCAAGGACGACCCGATCGCGCACGCCTTGCAGCGCCTCGCCGACGATCGATTCGCAGCGCGTCTCGGAATAGACGTCGGCGGTATCGATGAAATTCACCCCGGCATCGATCGCCGCCCGGGTGATGCGGATCGATTCGGCCTGGTCGGTCTTGCCGCCGAACATCATGGTTCCAAGACAGAACCGCGATACCTGAACATTCGAAGAACCGAGGTGAGTGTATTGCATCGTCGTTCCAAATCTGTTTACGCTAAACGTGTCGTCGAAACGCCTGCCATTTTGTCAGGTGGGTTCGTTTTGTTGATTGGTGAATTGGGTTTCGGGTTTTGAATTGGGTTCGTTTGTTCGCCGCAAGGGTTTTGGGTTCGTTCGTTCGGAGATCGGATCGCTGCTCCTTGTACCGCAATCGGGTTCGGTGGGTTCGTTTGTATATCTGATCAACACGTCCCTACCACAACGTGACGCGTACGAAAGCCGCCATAAGCGAGAAAGTTGGCTTCGTTTGTACAAACATCCTCTGAACGCGTTCGGATGGCGATCTCGCCTCTTCGCCAATCGTTTTCTAGCGTCTCTCATATACACCGCCGGCGCTGCGCTGGTGTGCGCTCGAAGCGCGGTACCATTTCGAAAATCCTCAGCAATTACGGTGCAGAATCTTTATGCAATTCAGTTTTGAGCGCTGCGCGGGCGCTCTTGTCACGTGCGATTTACCAGAGCAGCTTCTCGGCGGCGAACACTGGACCGTCAGTGCACGCGAGCCTGTAGCACCAGTCTTTACCGGCCAATGGGGGCAACTGCGGATCATCTTTCTTCACCTTGATGCAGCAACTCTGGCAGGTTCCCATGCCGCAGGCCATCGCGCGCTCGACGCAGATCTGGCACGCGATACTGCGGGATAGGGCAATCTGGGCAACCCGCTTCATCATCAGCTCCGGACCGCACGTATAGATCACCGCGCCCGCGCGGCCGGTACCATCGGGCAGGGATGCATCCAAATATTGCTCCAAAGCGCCGGTGACGTAGCCTTTTGCCCCGTAGCTGCCGTCGTCGGTGGTGATGATCGCCGGAATGCCGTGCGCGGCGAACTCCACGACATTTAACTGCGGCGTCGTTGCGACGTCAGACGAGCGTAATGACATTGACGCATCGTTGATCGTCAGGGAAAGCAGATCAAGCGTCGTCGCGCCGCAGAACGCGACGCCTTTGCGGCCAAACTGCGCGAGTTTCTCGGCGAGATAAATCATCGGCGGGATGCCCACCCCGCCGCCGACCATCAGCGCGATGCCGTCTTTTGGTGGCAGTTCAAATGCGTTCCCGAGCGGGCCGATGATGTTGACGACGTCGCCGGGTGCAAGCTGCGACATCCACCGCGTACCGAGCCCGACGTCGCGGCCGATGATGTCCAGTTCAGTCCCCGCAATCGTCTCGCGCCTGCCAGCGAGTGAGAACGGCCGACGGAGCATCGTCATCGCCGCGCTCAGTTCGGCGCCTTCGAGAATCGGTCTTTCACCCGGCGACCATTCAATGACATGATCCACCGGTCCGTTGTCGTCCGGGCCAACGCAGGCAATCTGTATAAATTGCCCCGGCTCGCTGACGGGAAAATCTTCCACGAGCAACGTCAGACGAAAGTGTTCACGACACAAGGGGACGTTCGCACGGACTGTTGTGAGGTACTGCCCGCGGGGTGATCGATCCATAACTTCCGACAATTATAGAGGTGCGTTTACCAAAGAAAAACTTCCGGAGGGGTGGCTCCGATCCACCTCCGGAAGTGCGCCACGGCTAAGAAGCCGCTATGACTATTTTTGGGCCTCCTCCCGAGGGTGGAGACGGGCTGACTATACCCCTGCCCAAAGTACGTGTCAATCAACACTTTGGACATCCACGGATTGTTAAATTTGCATATAAGTTCATATTAATATTACACTTACGAAATTCAAATTATCTTCGTTTTCCGCCCCGGATCGGGGCTCAAAAAAGAAGGGGGCACTTCAAATTTGCGGGCATCCTCACTGGCTGCTTAGAATCGCCACATGGGTTCAAAATCGAGCCAGACAAACGATTCAAACCGTCCGATAACCGTCGCGATCGGCATCGTGTTGCGCGGCAATCAGGTTCTGATCTGCCAACGAAAAACCGACGCCGTTCTAGGCGGCTATTGGGAATTCCCCGGCGGCAAAATAGAGCCCGGCGAGACGCCCGCCCAGGCGGTGATTCGCGAGTTGAAGGAAGAGCTCGACATCGTTGTCACCGCTGGCGCGACGCTCCCGACGATCGAGCACACCTACGACCACGGCGTGATCCGACTCTCACCGATCCACTGCACTTTAACCGCCGGCGAACCGCGCGCGATCGGCTGCCAGCGGTTTCAATGGGTCGAATGTAATCGCCTCAGCGAATACACGTTCCCCGCCGCCAACGCCCCGCTGCTGCAACTGCTGGCTCGAGCTTCAACCTTGCATCCGCCGGTGTAGCAAACTATCTTATCCACCGACCTTGAGGGCGATTAGCTCAGCTGGCTAGAGCGCAGGTATCACACACCTGAGGTCACAGGTTCGAGCCCTGTATCGCCCATTGACTCATCTCTCTAATCGTCCGTGACTTACGGCGATTTTCCTCACTACCCAGGATTCACTCGGCATATTGAATTGGGTGTGGCATTCGCGGTCAAATGGGTGTGGCTCGGATTGGGCAGTTGCTGACGCCATTGGAGGCGTCGTGTCCACCGCTGTTCGTACCGCGAAGTTCAAAATGCCGTCAATCTATCGCCCGAAGGACGAAAATGTTCTCCGCTGCAAGATCGGCTATTCGCTCGACCGGAACGGCAATCGCCGCCGGAAAGAGTTCCGTTTGGGTGTGGACCCGGTTGCCGCGCATCAAAAAGCCCTCTCACTGTCCGCTAAATGGCTCAAGATCGAGCAGCGGCACTGGAGCAGCCAGTCTCAGTTTCTGGAGATGTTTCCTGAAGAACCTAAGCGTCAGCCGGTCTGGACCGACATCCTAGAGCGCGAAGCCGAACCGTTGGAGCTTTATCACGCGACGCCGCCCGAGGACCTTCCCGGCGACGAAATGCTGTTGTCGTTCACGCCGGCCATGTCGCTCAGACAGGCGAGCACCGAAATGCTCGAACGGATTTCGGGCAAGGTCGCACGCGATGCAAAATCGCCTGGGACGTATCTCTGGTACGAACAACATCTGCGACTCGGTCTGGTGAGTCCGGCAATTGATCCTGATCTTTCGGTCACCGCCATTCGGGTGGCTCACGTCGAGCAATTCTGTGCCTACTGGACCGATATCAAAGCGCGCGCGAGTGAACGCAAAGAGTTCGGCTGGCGATCAGCCCGCCACCGGCTCAACGCATTTGATCGTCTACTTCGCGATCTAAAAGGCCGCGTCGACGGATTTGTGTATCCCGACGCCGCCGAGCGAGTCATCAAAGAAGCCAAAGAGACGGTTGCCGGTTCCTGAACGACAATCTTCTCTTACGACCCTGCCGCACTGAAGGCGATCCTCGCCGACGGCGGCGACCTGCTTCGCCTGTACGTTTACCTCGCACTGAACTTCGGAATGTATCAATCCGACATCGGCCAGCAGATCCGTCGTCGCTATGACCCACAGGTGGGTGGGCTGATCGAGATCGAGGGTAAAATGTTCCTTCAATGGGATCGCTTCAAACTGAAGCGGCGACAGCGCAACACCAAGAGAGAACTCGGCCAGGAGCAGCCAGTGATGCTTACTCACTATGTCTGGCCGGAGACGATGACCCTGCTCAATCAGTTCGCCGCAGACGCTGACAATCCATAAAACCACTGGCTGTTAAACCAACACGGGCGACCTCTGTATCGTCAGGAGCCCGGCCACAAACGAGCCACGGACAACATCTCAACGCAGTACAATCGAAGGTATACAGATCCTAATTTCGCCCCGGCTCAACCACGTTTGGATAAGATTCCCCCGCTCAATTCGAATTGGGATCATTGTCAGTGTCGGCGGTCAACATACTTCCTTCTTCCACAACGAAAGAAAGCGAGGGGCGTCTACGACGCCTGCGGAGCCGCCACCGCCAGGCCAAGCAGGTTGCCGGCAGCATCCTTCCACTCGCGCGACCCCAACCGCTGAGAGATCAGTGCGCCCAAGTCAGCGGTGTCCTTGCGATCTCGTGAAACCAACAGGGAAAGATCTAAGAAACAATTAGGCCGGCCATAAAATACCAGCAGTCCTGGATCACCTACCGGGAGTCGTTCATTGTCATGGATTCCGGGAAAGCGAAAAGTTGACGGTTGATAAATGGTGTTCTCCTTCTCCCCGCTTATTTTTGACTTGTGGGGACCGTGCAAGACCATCACATCGAGGCGGATATCGGCACCGCCAAACCACTTCAGCGTATCATGAATGATAATATCAGACAGGCGGCCGGCCAACGCCGGCCGGCCGCTACGAAATCCAACCGCAGGGTGTGCGACCAGCTTCTGTAGCTTCTGAATTTCCTCGATCGTGGGAACTTTCGATTCATCCAATAACCAGTTACTCATAGACTTCCTCTTGTCCGACCGGTATTTCTGCGCTCAAACGCGTCAAACCCGTTGGCATCCACAAAGTGAGAGTTCGCTCGGCCGAACGGTCACGTCGCGCGACGGTACGCGGCGATCAAGAATAGTTCGGTCACTTCCTCGTCTTCCGTGTTGGGATCGTCGTCGAAAGAGATCTTCAGCCGTTGCAACTGCGCGGATTGCTCAGGAGTGATCGTCTCCAGTCCCAGGCCGCCGACGTCTACAGCCGCAAAATGCATGTCGCCGTACAATTGGAGTTTGGCGAGCGTGACGTCGACGAACGC
>JACMML010000368.1 GCA_014379105.1 Phycisphaerae bacterium | reverse complement strand
CCTGATCGCCGGTGCCGATCAGAATCGATTCGTCCTGAATCGCCATCACGTGGATCACGACCGGGCCGCGGTAGATTTCGGTGGTGAATCCTTTGGAGTCAATCCGGTAGACAGCGTTTCCTTCGGTCGTCTCCTGTGCCGCCGCGCCACCAGCGATCGGGGCTGCGCCGGTGACCGGCGTGGCGCTCGATTCTTCGCCGGTGTCGCTGGGGGCGCTGGTCGCCTGCGGCTTAGCCGGCGGATCGTGCGGGATCGGTTTGGCGCCGCCGGGCGGAGGGGGCTTATCGCCTTCCTTGGGTAAATCAGGCAATTCCGAAGGAATCTTCGCACCCGCCGCCGCGTTTTCGGGTCGTCCGGCTTCGGATTCGCTCCCGTCCCCACTCGATTCGCGGTCCTCACCCGTTGCCGCCAGCAGGTTGCCGCGTGCGTCCAGCGCCAGCGCCGCGACCTCCGACTCTGTGGCGTCGTAGAGTAGAAATGGCTTCTTGGTCTTCGGATCAATCCGGTAGATCAAGCCGTCGCGGCCCGTACCGGCGTAGATGGTGTTGTCCGGACCTTCGATCAGCGAGAGCACATTCTCCCCATCGAGCCGTGCGTATTCGGCGGCTGCGCCTTGGGTGTCAATTTGGTAGATAACGGCGGCCGGTCCGGTCGCCAGCAGCAGTTTGTCTTGCACGCGGATCATCGACCACACGTATTCCACGCCGGCCTGCGAGAACAATGTTCGCGGCTTGGCGTCCGGTGCGTCGATCACCAGCACTTCGCCTTTTTCGCCCGCCACGCCGACGAGGACTTTTCCATCCGCTTCGACAAACAAGCTCAGGATAGTGCGCTCTTCAAGGTCGGCAAGCGTTTCGAGTTTGCCGTCCTTCAAACGTAAAACTGTGTTATCCGGAAAGGTGCTAAATACAATCGATCCGTCAGGCGCCTGCGCGAACGCGGGAAGCGCGGTGAAATGTTGATCCTCCGGCAAAAGTGATTTCGTCTGCCGAGTCAGGCGCAGTTCCCCGCGGTTGTTGATTACCACGCCCTTGGCGGTCCCTTTTTTGAACTCATCGGCGCTGGCGTGAGTCCAGAATTGCGTTTTGATCGCCATCGCGCTGGTGGTGTAAATCAGCAGTGTGGCGACGAAGGTCTTCAGGTGCCTCATGGGAGCGACGAGCCTACCGGATGCGCAGCAGCGACGCCAAATTGGTAGGGTTCTACTTCAGATTGTCCAGCAAGCCACTGATCGTCATCAGCAATGTCGGATGGACGACCTCGTGTGCGATCATCGCCAGGGGTTCGAGGACGAAGCGGCGCTGGTGCATCATCGGGTGGGGGACGATCAACAGGTCGGTGGAGATGATCTTGCCGTCGTAAAGGAGCAAGTCCAGATCGATCACGCGTGGGTCCCACTTGTCGCGCCGCTCGCGGCCTGTCTGTAGTTCGATCGACAATAATTCGTCCATCAACGCGTTCGCGCCCAGCGTCGTCTCGACTTCGATCGCGCCATTTAAAAACGGCGGCGAGCCGCTGGGCCCGCCGACCGGCGCGGTCTCGATCAGCGGGGAGATTTTGCTGATGTTAATCTGGGCATGATTTGCGAGCATCGATACCGCCTGGAAGCAGCACCTTGCACGATCACCGAGATTTGAGCCGATTGACAAGTATGCTGTGACGCCGCCGTTTCGCATGAACGGCACTATAACCCATCGCGGTGGCGTTTTGCCACATCCGGCCGAGCGGGGAAATACGTAATTTTGAGCGTGTTCCAGGCGTCCTTATCCCCGTGATGTGAGGTTGGCTTCGGCCGGCCGGCTCAGGAGACCGATGCTTGAGAATTCGGCTGCAAAGTGAATTTCATGGGGTACACTCTCACGCGGGCACGATTCTTGTAGGAATCGCCCACCGGTAGTTCCTTGTGTGGAAGCGTCGTATGTCCTCACTGATCGAGTCGTTAGAGTCGCGCCAGCACATGGCGGACTTTTCAGCCGCCATCAACTTCCAGCCCCTGAACGCGCCGCGCGCGCCAAAGATGTCCATTGATTACGGCGCGGTCTACGACGCACGCCGTGGCGGGCTCACGTTCGGTTGGGATGCGGATAACCGCGCTAACGCAGTGGATCGCAACGCGATTGAGATTTCGCGCACGCAGCGCAATGACACATTTATCGCGATGCAGCAAAACGGGACCTTCACCTGGGAACTCGCAGTCCCGGCGGCTGGCACGTATTCCGTGACCATCGTCGCCGGCGATCCAACTCAGACCGGCGACCGCATGGCCATCGCGGCCGAGGGTGACGTGATCATCGCCGGAATGACCAAACCCCGGCGGCGCTTCCTCGAAGGCACCAGCATCGTCACCATCACCGACGGCCGGCTTACTATCAGCAGCCCGAATCTGTCGAGCAACAACAAGATCAACTGGGTGCACATCGAATCCGTCGAGATCGACAGCACACCTCCGCCGGCAGCGACCGGCAAATTGGCATGGAAGAAAGCCGCGACCATGCCGATCGCGCGCGTCGAGCCGGAATCGGCCGTGGTGGACGGCAAATTCTATGTTTTCAGCGGTTACTCTGATGCCAATTGGCAGGGATCAAAGCGTGTCGATCGTTATGACATCAAGACCAACACCTGGCAGCGCATGGCGGACATGCCGATCGGAACGACCCACGCGGGCGTTGCGGTTGTAGGCAAGAAGATTTGGTTCACCGGCGGCTACACCGCGCGCCCAGGAACGATTAATAAGCAGGATGTCGGCAGCACGAATGTAATCATCTACGATACGGTGACTAACACTTGGAGCAACGGCCCGAAGTTGCCGGCGCTGCGTGCCTCAGGTGGCTTGGCGCTGGTCGAAAATAAGCTTTACTACTTCGGCGGCGAGGACCGTTCGCGTGCCAATCGCCGCGAGCACTGGATGCTCGATCTCTCGAATCAGTCAGCCGGATGGCAGTCGCGGGCATCGATTCCCGAAGGGCGGACGCATTTCGGAACTGTCGTGATCAACGGTGCGATTTATGCGATGGGCGGGCAGCAGGACATCGACGCCGAAGCAACGTTCCTCAAAACCAGCTACCGCTACAACCCCAAAACAGACAAGTGGAACCAGCTCGCTAACATGCCGCTCCAGCGCAGCCATCTGAGCCCGAATACGATCGTGCGTGACGGAAAGATCCTGATGTTCGGCGGCGAGTGGAAGTTTAACTTCGAGTTGGCCGAGACGCTGAGTTACGACCCGATGACGAATAAGTTCACGAAGTTGACACCGCTCCCGGTAGAGCGCGCCAGCGGCGCCGCCGGGCTGATCGGCGACCAGGTCGTCTTCACCGGCGGGAAAAAGCACGGCTGGTTCGCAGATACGTATATCGGGACATTTAGCTAAACGTCCTGCGTTACCACACGGTCCCCTCTCCCTCCGGGAGAGCGACT
>JACMML010000040.1 GCA_014379105.1 Phycisphaerae bacterium | reverse complement strand
GCGTATAACGCGGCGCGGATCGAAGCAGGGCGGCCGCTGTTCGGAATCGATTTTGAACTCGCGACGCCGTCAGTTCCCGGCGCCCGCGCCGAAGCGACGAAAACCGATGCGATCGAGTCGGATTCCGCGGCCAAAGCGCAAGGCGTGCTCCCCGCGGAGACCGGGTTACTGGATCGCGCCGTTTCATTCACAAAAGGCTGTTATCTTGGCCAGGAAGTTGTGGCGCGGATGCACGCGCGTCAGCAGGTCGCTCGGAAACTCGTCGGCATCAGAATGTCCGACGATTCGCTGCCGATCGCGGGGCAACCGGTGATGGACGACAACGAGAACCAGATCGGCGTCGTCACCAGCAGCACGATGTCGCCCGTCCTGTCCGATTCAGCCATTGCGCTGGCGCTGCTGCGCAAGCCGTATTTTGAACCTGGTCGAACCGTTCGCATCCCGGCCGAGGGTGCGATTCGTACCGCGACGGTCGTACCGTTACCTTTTTACCCCAACACATCGGAGACGCCGTGATCGACAGTCCATATCTCATAAAGCCCGGCAGCAAAGTGCGCCTCGAGAAGATCCGTACCGAAGACACCGGTAAATTCAAATCAAAGCAGGATGGCGAAGCGGCTTCACGAAAAAATCTGGATAAGATTCACGAGCTGCAGGAAGTCCTCTACGCACAGGGCAAGCACTCGATGCTGATCGTCCTCCAGGCGATGGACGCCGCCGGCAAGGACGGGACGATTGATTACATTTTCTCGGGGATGAATCCGCAGGGTTGTCAGGTCACGAGTTTCAAAGTGCCCACGCCGCTGGAGAAGGCGCACGATTTTCTGTGGCGCATTCACATCGCCGCGCCGCCGATGGGGATGTTCGGCATCTTTAATCGCTCGCATTACGAGAGCGTGGTGGTGGAGCGCATTCACGGCTACGCGCCCAAGGAGATGTGGAAGCATCGCTACGACCACATCAACAACTTCGAGCGCTTGCTGGCCAACGAGGGGACGACGATCCTGAAGTTTTACCTGCACATTTCCAAGAAAGAGCAGGCCGAGCGGATGAAAGCGCGGCTTAGCGATCCGACCAAGAACTGGAAATTTAACGCCGCCGATCTGGCCGAGCGGAAACTCTGGGACGACTACATGTCCGCGTACAACGACGCAATCGGCAAGTGCAGCACGGAACACGCGCCGTGGTATGTCGTGCCGGCGGACAAAAAATGGTATCGCAACTGGGTGATCAGCGACGTCATCCTGCGCGCGCTCAAATCCCTGGACCTGAAATTCCCCGATCCGATTCCGGATATCGCGAAGTTCAAGGTGGTCTAGTTCAGAGCGGCTAGTTCAATGCCGGCTAGTTCAAAGCCGCCGGGCCTTTGCGCAGCTTGGCGGTTTCCGACCGCGCTGAGCGCCAGTCGCCGAAGGCGTCGGACTCGATTGTGTCGGAGATGATGTCGACCGCATCAGGCAATTGCGATTCGTGGATCATCGGATTCGAGATTCCCGCGGGATACGCCGGCCGGCTCCGTGGGTGATTATTCGAGCGCTCGTGGCGCGGGCTGTCGGGCGCCACATCGATCAGCGTGAAGCCGTGCTCCTCACGTGCGGCGACTTCGCCGTTGTGGATCTTCGACATCACATGATCGAGGGAGATTCCCCAGAACTCGGCCGCGAGGGAAGGTACAACCCAGCAGGACATTGCGGACTCCTAACGATATTCCGACCGCGGCCGGGCTCACAAGCCCACCAGCCACCGGTCTCATCGGAGCGGCGAATGCGGTACTGAACTTCCGATCCGGATAGAGGTTGTGAGCGATGTTTCTCGTACAATCCTCCTCCGCCGCCAACACGACAGGCGGCGGGATTTTTATGGACCACTGAGAGACAGAACATGACCAGCAACCCGATATCGCAGATTCTTACCGGTCACCAGCCCGTTGATTCTTCGGTGGTAATCGCCGGCTGGGTCCGCACCCGCCGAGATAGCAAGGCCGGTGTCAGCTTCATCCATGTGCATGACGGCTCGTGCTTCGCGACGTTGCAGGTCGTCGCGCCGGCGGCGCTCGCGAATTATCAATCGGAGGTCATGCACCTCACGGCCGGCTGTTCGGTCATCGCGCGCGGGAAGCTGGTAGCGTCGCAAGGCAAGGGGCAATCATTCGAAGTGCTGGCGGATTCAATTGAGGTCGTCGGCTGGGTGGAAGACCCTGATACGTACCCGATCTCGCCGAAGCAGCACACCATGGAGCACTTGCGCGAGGTCGCTCACCTGCGCCCGCGAACAAATACGATCGGCGCCGCCACGCGCGTGCGGCATACTATCGCCCAGGCGGTGCATCGCTTCTTCGATGCCGAGGGTTTTTTCTGGATTCACACGCCGATCATCACCGGCAGCGACGCCGAAGGGGCCGGCGCGATGTTCCGCGTCAGCACGCTGGACCAGGCGAATCTCCCGCGTCTGCCCGATGGCCGGGTCGATTATTCCAAAGACTTTTTCGGCCACGAGGCGCACCTGACGGTTTCCGGGCAGCTTAATGTCGAGTGCTACGCGATGGCGATGAGCCGCGTGTACACGTTCGGGCCGACGTTCCGCGCCGAGAATTCCAACACGCCGCGGCACCTCGCGGAGTTCTGGATGATCGAGCCGGAAATCGCGTTCGCCACCCTCGAGGACGACGCGCTATTGGCCGAGCGGTTTCTCAAATATCTGTTCAAAGCCGTGCTCGACCAGCGGCAGGACGATCTGGCGTTTTTTGTCGAACGCGTCGATAAGGAATGCGTCCATCGCCTGGAGCTGCTGGTGAACACCCCGTTCGAGCGTATGACGTATACCGACGCGATTTCGCACCTGGAAAAGAGCGGTGAAAAGTTTGAGTTCCCTGTGCAATGGGGCATCGATCTACAGACCGAGCATGAGCGCTATCTCACTGAAAAGCTGCTCGGAAAGCCGGTGATCGTGACGGACTATCCCAAGCAGATCAAGGCGTTCTACATGAAGCTCAACGACGACGGGAAAACCGTGCGGGCGATGGACGTGCTGGCCCCGGGCATCGGCGAAATCATCGGAGGCAGCCAGCGTGAAGAGAATCTCGAACGCCTCGATGCCCGACTCGTCGAGATGGGGCTGCAGCCGGCGGACTACTGGTGGTACCGCGACCTGCGCCGCTACGGCACCGTGCCCCACGCCGGCTTCGGACTCGGCTTCGAGCGGACGATCCTCTACGCGACCGGCATGCAGAATATCCGCGACGTCATCCCGTTTCCGCGCACGCCGAACAACTGCAAGTTCTAAAAGAAGAATGGGCCGCGGATTGCGAGGATGACGCAGATTTCTCAGATAAGAAATGCGCGGATGAATTCGATCTCTTATCTGCGTCATCAGTGAAATCAGCGGCCCATTCCGTTTGCAGATTAAGTCACCCACGAGCGGACTGCGCGGATCATCGGCGCGATCACGCGGTCGAAGAACTCTGGCGGGAACAGCACCGCAAGCGAGCCGGCGGTCACCAGTACGGTCCACATGTGTCCGCGCAATCGAGCGCCGAGGCCGCGCCGCTCGACGAGCATCGCGATGCCTTGGATGACAAAAAACAGCGTCGGACGGCCATAGCCGGCGCCGGCGGGGAAGGTGATCGCCATCTCGTGCGCTACTCCGCTGACCACAAATCCAACCATGGTCGCCCATGCCGGCCCGATGCGCCGCGTGAGCGGACGAAACAGAAAACGGAACGCGATATCGCGGAACGCCATGTTCCAGCGCCGTCCCCAGAACTCGCCGACGGATCGCGAGACCGCCGGGTTGTGCATCAGCGGTTCGGCGTCTACGCCGCGGAAGCGCCAGACGCAGGAAAGCACGTGGAATCCGCCGAAGAGCAGCAGAAAGCTCAAGCCCACCAAGGCCGTCCAGCCCGCGATGATCACATTGCGGTCCACTAGCAGTGTCGCCGTCAGCAGCAGCGCGACGCCGAGCAGAAATTTACTGATGGCGAATAGAAATTCTCCGCGGGTGGGTTTTTGAAGTTTCGGCGACGGACTCAAAAACCGCTCCGCATCCATCCCCGGCCAGCCCAGCAGATAGCCGACATGTCGACTCGGCGGCGCGTGGATCTCCGCGCTCCACCAAGTCAGCCATTTACACCCGAGCAGGATCGTGGCCGTCATCGCGCACATCAGAATCCACGGCTCGATACCGCGCAGCACCCACGCGGCCAGCCCGGTCCCCGCGACCAGCGGCGCGACGGCGATGAACGTGCGAAAATGTCGCGAGGCGGAGGTCACGAGTAGATCATTGCCTGTACGGACGTCGATGGCGAATTTCGTTTGGATGATTAAGTGGTGCATTGGCCCAATGACGCGCGAAGTTCACGATGCTCTGACTTCGCACGATTCGTTTTTTGACGCCTCCTTCGCCATCTGATTTAATCCCCGCAACTACCCGAAGGGATGCGGTTGCATGGCAGATCAATGGTACTACGCACACGGCGGCCAACAGCTCGGGCCGGTGACGATTGCGGAGTTGAGGCAGAAGATCGTCTGGGGTGAAATTCAGCCACAGGCGTTGGTGTGGACCGAGGGCATGGCCACGTGGCAGGCGGCGCATACGGTTGCCGGGTTGGCAACGCCAGCACCACAAACGACTCAGTCTCCGCAAAGCCCGCAACCGCCGGGGATGCCGCCCGCATATGCCGCGCCGCCCGGTGCATCTCCGTATCAGCCGCTCAGTTATCAGGGCGCGGCGCCGCCGAATTATCTTGTGCAGTCCATCCTGGTCACGATCTGCTGCTGTCTTCCATTTGGCATTGTCGGGATCGTCTACGCAGCGCAGGTGAACAGTAAATTCCAAGGCGGCGATCATGCCGGCGCACAGTTGGCGAGCGCGAACGCCAAGCGATGGTCAATGATTGGTTTGATCTGCGGGATTGTCATCAACGTGCTGGTTTTCGGCCTGCAGATCGTCGTCGCAGTTGCCAATAGTTGATATGCCGACAACGCACATGGAATTGTCGAATATACACTCGGCCGCACGCATTGTCCCGCCAGCGCTCCCGCGGCGCGGGCCGTTCATGGCGATTTTAATCATTGCGATAAGCGTGCTCGCGGTGGGTTACTTGTACTTCCATAACCCTGCGGAACACCATCTATTCCCGACGTGCCTATTCCACTATTTCACCGGTCTGCAATGTCCCGGCTGCGGCGGAACACGGGCGGCGTACGCACTGCTGCACGGGCGGCTTGGCCTGGCGATCTGGTACAACCCGCTGGCGGTGCTGGTCGCCCCGATCGCACTGCTGTGGGGCGTTGATCGGGTCCGGCGAGTGTGGCGCGGAGACGTTGTCAGCAATTGTTTCACGCACATCCCGCCGCGAGTGGTCTGGGGCCTGGCGATCTTCCTCACCGCGTTCTGGATCGGACGCAACCTCCCTGGTTATCCGCTGGGTCCGTGATGTGAATCCGCCGTTGCCGAATAGGCCGCAGATTTCGCAGATTTCGCGGATGACGCAGATGACGCGGATGGCTCAGATAGAACGCATGGCGCATGCTATCCACCTGAGTTCATCTGCGCAATCCGCGACATCTGCGGCCTAATGGAACTTCAGGCCTTATGTGCGCCGGCGTCGGACCATCGCCAACCCGCCCAGCGATAAGAGTGCAAGGCTCGCCGGCTCGGGCACGATATTGCCGCGGAATTCGCCGCCGCCGTTGGCGCCGGTATGGACATTCACGTAATACCGACCGGCATACAGGTCCGCCTGCTGCGCGCCGGTCAGGGTGATCGTTTGCGTGATCCCGCCGGAAGAGGCGTTATTGTTCCAGCCGCCGCCGCTGTCGAGGCCGAAGATAACTCCGGCGTTCTGGGTGAACGCAGCGGCACCGCCCGATGCTGTTGGCCCGTGGATGTGCCCGGCGGTGGCGTTGCCGGTCAGATTGGTGAAGCCGTTGGCCGTCCCCCATACGACATTGATGCTCAGCAACAGGGTCGCATCATTATAGGTGATGCCCGCACCAACCTCGCCTCCGGTGCCAGGGGTGCCGACGATGGCGTGGTTTTCATTGCCCGGAAGCAGGCCGGCACCCGCATTTCCGAACAGATCAAACTGAAGAAACGCCGCCGGCGCGGACGCGGTTGCGAGCGCGGAAATTCCGATCGCACTGATCATCAAACGAAACTTTTTCATAACCATCCTTTGAAAAAAATGTCTGCTCAGACTGAATCGCTCCTGTCTTGCACATCGCCACCGCCGGACCGTCCGGCGGGACTCTAAAAATCGATTGAGGCGCCGCGGCCTCGGATACACAGAGACTCGCTACGCCTTGCGACGGCGCAGCATGACCATCGCGGCAATCCCGATCGCACCCAGCGAAGCCGGCTCGGGTACGGATATCTGGAAACCGGACCACGATGCCTGCCCGTTGGTCACCACCATTTGGCCGCGGATGATGCCGTTCGGATCGGGCTGGATCGCAAAGACGCCGACGCCGTTCACATCGTCCACGGTCGCGGTTGTTTCGAGCGTGCCGTCGCCATCGCGGTCAATCTTCATGTCAAACTCGCGGTAGCTCTGGCTGCCGTCACCGAAGTTGTAGAAATACATCGCTGTGATGTTGTCGGTGGGGACCCCGGTGAGTTGCCAGTCGAGCGTGCCGCTATTGAGATAGATGAACTCTTTGAAGAGCACGTTCGGCGCGCTGTTGTCCTGCGACGCGTAAGAATCAACCGCGCCGGTGAACGAGATACCCATCGGTGACGTAAGGCCGGTGCTGTATTTGAGTGCCGGGAACGACGGATTGGTCTGCGGGCTCAGGTGCCCGAGCAGCGCGCTGTTCCAGACATTCGCGCCCCCAAATGCGCCATAGAACGAGGCGGCCAACGGTTCGACACCGCTGTATGTGACAGACTGGGCGTTGGAATTTTCAAAGTCCACGCTCACCAACTCCGCCATCCCGGGGCGCGATATCGCCAGCGTCGCCAGTAGCGTGGCGATTACCGCGGAAGTCGCGGAGTAAGACGATTTATCGAAACAGCACGTCTTCATTACAGACATCCTTTTTAAAGAGACCTGCGCGCGCGCCGCCGAAGCGCGAACAATCCCGCAGCGGCAAAAAGGGTCAGCGATGTGGGTTCTGGTAGCGATGTAACTTGGGCATCAAAGGGATCACCGGCGAGCCAGAAGTGGCCGGTGATTTCCAGCACGCCGTCGAGGATTGGCGTGGCGGCCAGTGCGCCGGTGCTGGGGATTGTGGCGGAGAACGCGCCGCCGCCGAGCTGGGTGAAGGTGTAATTGAGTTGCCCCAGGGAGATCGGCGTGCCACTTAGCGAGCCGTCGGCGAGTACGGCGATCCAGTCGTAGCGGACGACGCCATCAAACTGTACGTAGCCGCCGGCCTGCATCGAGCCATTGATAAACAGCGGCAAAGCGGGCGTGGACCCGGTCAGGCCTGTGGGGTTGTTGCTGACGGTGTACGCCGCGCCGAAGTTCAACTCGTGATATGCGTACCCGACTGCGG
>JACMML010000367.1 GCA_014379105.1 Phycisphaerae bacterium | reverse complement strand
GAGCACGCGCGTTCCCTGTTCGAGGCGGCCGGAGTAAACGCGAACGTACGTCAGCGTGCCGAACTTGTCGTCGACAATCTTGAACGCCAGGCCGCAGAACGGCTCTTCCGGCGTGCGCTTGCGCTGGATCGTCGCGTCCTTGTTGTCCGGATCGGTACCCGTGGCCGGCGGCATGTCCAGCGGGCACGGGAGATAATCGATGACGCCGTCCAGCAACTGCTTCACGCCGACATACTTGTACGCCGAGCCGCAGAACAGCGGGTGACATTTGAAATCGATCGTGCCCTTGCGTAGGGCCGCGACGATCTCCGCCTCTTGCAATGATTCAGGATCTTCCAGGTACTTCTCGGCCAGCGCGTCGTCCAGCTCGGCGACTTTTTCGAGCATGATCGCGCGATAGTGCTCGTACTTTTCCTTCATGTGCTCCGGCACCGGCTTGGTGGTGACGGTGTTGCCTTTGTCCACATCATTATCCAGATCGGTGTAATAGCCGACGCCGCGGATCAGATCGATCACGCCTTTGAACGTATCAGCCTGCCCGTCGGGGATGACAACCGGGATCGCCGGTGCGCCCAGGCGATCGAGAATCGTGCGATAACAGAATTCGTAGTCGGCCCCGACTTTGTCCATCTTGTTGACAAAGCAGACGCGCGGCACGTTGTATTTGGTGGCCTGACGCCAGACCGTTTCGGACTGCGCTTCGACGCCTTCCTTGCCGTCAAATACCGCGACCGCGCCGTCGAGCACGCGCAATGAGCGCTCCACCTCGGCGGTGAAATCGACGTGGCCGGGGGTGTCGATCAGATTGATGTTGTAAAGCTCCCCGTTCCGCTTCCATTCGCAGAACGTGGCCGCGGAGTTGATCGTGATGCCGCGCTTCTGCTCTTCGGGATCAAAATCCATCACGGCGGTGCCTTCGTGCACTTCGCCGACCTTATGCACGCGACCGGTGTAATAAAGAATGCGCTCCGACGTAGTGGTCTTGCCCGCGTCAATGTGGGCGGCGATACCGATATTACGAATCTTTGTCAGGTCACGAGACATAAACGCCTCAATCAAAAGAACTTATGGTCTACCCACCCGGACTAACGATCCGAGCCCGGTGCCCGAGACAAAAAAAGCACGCAGGCAATCTGCGCGCACGCAACTCTGTCCCGAATAGCGAGGGGTAAGAATGTACAACACCCACCCGCACCGTCAAGGGCGGCGCTCCCGCGTTGCTCGATCATAAGGCCCCGCAACGTCCCGTGCGCGCGCCGGCGCAGCGCCGCCTGTGTATATGGAGAGCGTCGTGTTCCGGTTTGACTCCATCGCGGCGCGGCGGAGATCGGAGCTGCGTTGAAACGAAAGGTTTTTTATGCGACCCGCCGATCTGCACACCACTCCTGCTCCGGGACGAACGAACCCACCGAGCCACCGAGATAAACGAACAAACGAACCCAAACCCCACGCCCCAAGCCCTAATCCCTTGTCCCCAGTCCCCAATTCAGAACAAACGAACCCACCGAACCGAGCGGTACGTACTCAACCGGGGCGGAGGGACCAAAGTATGCCGGGCCGAACAAACCCACCTGCCAGAATGACAGGAGACTCTCGGGCGGGCAAAGCACGGTCCGTCCGGCGCGTGGCGAAAGCGATTTTTCGTGCGTTTGGAAAAATGGGAATTACGATTGTCCGGTTACCCCGGAGCGAGCGGGCGTGCCTTTTGTCGCGGCCCCTTCCCGGCATGTCTTATTTTATGAGGAGCAGGATATGGCTACGGCAACTTCAACCATCCCGGCGGCCGCGCGCCCGCAGGTCAATGTCAGTCAGACGAAGATCCTGATCGACGGCAAGTGGTGCAACTCCGTCAGTGGACGAACGTTTGAGACGATCAACCCGACCAACGGCGAAGTGATCGCGCGCGTCGCCGAGGGTGAAAAGGTGGATATCGACCTCGCGGTAAAATCCAGCCGCCACGCGTTCGACAAAGGCCCGTGGCGGAAAATGAACGCCCGCGAGCGTGGAAAGATCCTCAATCGGCTCGCCGACCTCATGGAGAAAAATATCAAGGAGCTAGCCGCGCTGGAGACGCTGGACAACGGCAAGCCGATCAGTGACAGCCTCGCGGCGGATCTGCCGCTGGCGATCGATTGCTACCGCTATTACGCCGGCTGGGCGGACAAGATTGAAGGCAAGACCATCCCCATCAACGGCCCGTATTTTTGCTACACGCGGCTCGAGCCGGTGGGCGTGGTTGCGCAGATCATTCCGTGGAACTTCCCGCTTCTGATGCAGGCATGGAAGCTCGGCCCGGCGCTGGCGGCGGGCTGCACGGTGATCCTCAAGCCCGCCGAGCAGACGCCGCTGAGCGCGCTGCGCGTCGGCGAACTGTTGCTCGAAGCCGGTCTGCCCCCAGGCGTGGTCAACATCGTCCCCGGATTCGGCGAGACCGCCGGTGCGGCGCTGAGTGAGCATATGGACGTGGACAAGGTCGCTTTCACCGGCAGCACCGAAGTGGGCAAAATCGTGATGAAAGCCGCCGCCAACAGCAATCTCAAGCGCGTGACGCTCGAACTCGGCGGTAAGAGCCCCAATATCGTCTTCGCCGACGCCGATCTGGATGCCGCGGTTGAAGGCGCGTTCTTCGCGCTGTTCTTCAATCAAGGCCAATGTTGCTGCGCTGGCAGCCGGCTGATGGTTGAGAGCCATGTGCATGACGAGTTCGTCGAGCGCCTGCTCACGCGTGTGAAAAAGCAGAAGGTCGGCGACCCGTTCGACCCGACGACCACGCAAGGCCCGCAGGTGAGCCAGGAACAGTTTGACCGCGTGATGGGCTACATCGAGAGCGGCAAGGAATGCGGCGCCAAGATGGCCCATGGCGGCAATCGGTTCGGCAAGCTCGGGTATTTTATCGAGCCCACGGTATTCACTGGCGTCGAAGATCACATGCAAATCGCGCAGGAAGAAAACTTCGGGCCGGTGCTGAGCGTGATGTCGTTTAAGAATGTCGACGACGCGATCGAGCGCGGCAACAAGAGCTTCTACGGTCTCGCGGCCGCCGTGTGGACGCGCGACATCAGCAAGGCGCACCGCATCGCCGCCGAGCTGCGCGCCGGCACGGTATGGATCAACTGCTACGACGTCTTCGACGCCGCCGCCCCGTTCGGCGGTTTCAAGATGTCCGGCATCGGGCGCGAGCTGGGTGAATACGCGCTGCACAACTACACCGAGGTCAAAACCGTGACGGTCGCGATGTGACCGCGGCATCCCGCGTGCGCGCTGCCGATGTCGCACAAATTCCCGCGACATCGGCAGCCGCATCGGGGTCTCCGGTGAATTGCTTGGATGAAATAGAGGAGCTGTCTATTTGAGTGGGAGAAAGAAAATGCAGTCGAACGATTCATATTTGGCGGTGTTTGCCGAGCGTCTGGAAGATCGCCGCCTGATGGCGACCACCTTTTCGGCGACCGAGTATTTCCCGCTCGCGACCGGCGCGACGTGGAACTACAAGACGTCCATCGATTCATCCACCAATCTCCCAACCAAGCGTACGATGGCGGCCGCCTCCGTCGGCGGCATTGCAGTGACGCGCGTGCGCGACAGCACGAGTCACAGCGGCGGAACCGCGATCGTCGATGAGTTTGTCACCAACAACTCCAAAGGCCTCAAGTCGTACCAGATCAATTTCTCCGGCCCCGAGGGAGTCAGCGGCACGATCAAACAGAATACGCCGGTACCGATCGTCCCCCGCACGTATGCCGACGACGGCATGGTGAGCGAGTGGACGAACCTGCCGGTGACGACCACGCTGAACGTTCCTTCGCAGGGCATCAACGGACTGGTGCTTAACGGCACGGACACCGGCAGCACGATCAGCATTGGCACGCCCACCGTCAGCGGCGGCGCCAACCTCGCATTTCTCAACGCCTCAACGCTGGAAGTCTTCCGGCAGCAGAGCTACAAGACCACGATCAGCGGGCAGTCGGTGCAGATCCTGATCGGCGTCGCCCAGAGCATGACGCTGGCGCGCGGGGTGGGCGTGATCAACAACACGTTCTCGGTGAACGTCTCCATTTCCGGGCTCGGCTTTGACGAGCAAGTCGGCTCGGAACAGCAGTTCGTGAGCTCCAGCCTGGTGCCGACGTTTACAAAGGTCATCGGCGCGCAGGTGCGCGTCGGCGGGACCAGCGGCGGGGATGTCATCACCGCCGGGCTGGTCGGCAGCAAGATACAGGTGGTGCGGAATGACGTAGCCGTCAGCGTCCCTTCCGCCGGCATCACGCGCATCTTCATCGATGCCGGCGCGGGGAACGACACGGTCGGCCCGATTACGCTCGGCTACATTCGCGCCACCGAGCTCGGCGGCGACGGCAACGACAATCTCGTCGGCGGCGCCGGCCGCGACCTGCTCTACGGCGGCGCGGGCAAAGATACGCTCGTCGGCGGCTCCGGACGCGACACACTTTTCGGCGAGGCCGGCAACGACATCCTCAACGGGCTCAACGGCGCCGATAGCATCAACGGCGGCAGCGGCACGGATACCGCAAAGCTCGACAACACGGATACGCGAATTGCGATCGAGATATTGGTGTGAATCGGTGAGCGACGTGGCGCAGCTGGGCGCTAATCGCGATCCAGCAGTATCGCCACCACCCGTGTCGACCACGGCCCACGATTGTGATGGTATTTGCCGCGCATCCAGACCAGCGCAACGCGCGGGTCTGACCAGATGGGGACGATGGGACGAAGGTTGTCGGTGTCGGAATTGGCGGTGATCGGCGTCCAGTTCCATGTCGCCCCGCCGTCTGATGTGCGGCCTTTGAATAGCTCGTGATGGCGTTGCCCGTCGGCGGAACTGATCAGCGGCAGGCCAGTGATTGGGTCTGCATCAGTTGCGATATAGACGGTGCTGACATCCTGCGGATCGATCGCCGCCAGACCGGTGTAGTCGTCCTCGTCCTGATACAGCCGCGTGCCGGCGAATGCGATCTCGTGGACGATCCACTTCTGCCCGTCCCAGCGGCCGTAGTGATAACGGTGATCCGCCCCGCCTTGCCCGCGTGGCAGGTCACGGCCGTCCTTTTGAACACTGAAGACGCAGACCGGGTTCTGCTGCGGGTCTAGGTGCAGGTCGATCACCCACGCGACGTTGTCGGGATCGCCGCGGAACACGCAGGTGAGATCCCAGATATCGCCGGACTTTTGCTGCGAATGACTCAGCGGCCCGAAGACCCGGCCGTCCGAGTGATGGATGACGCCGGCGCGGATGAAGCCGTGGTAGACCGAGTTGTCATAAGCACGCGGATGATCCTCTGTGCCGATGAAGTGGATCGTGTCGGTGTTGTTGGTTGCGTACTTGAAATACGGCGCGTAACCCTGAAAGCCGCGAAGGAACATTCCGCCGTAGGTCCAGGAGTCACCGTTATCGTCGGAGTACATCCAGTTCTGCTGATGGGCGACCGAGCGGAAGTAGTTATACAGCCGGCCGTTTTCCGACGACGGCTGAAACAAGTTTGAATAGGTGACGTTGTCGCCGCCGAAAGGAGGATGATCGACACCCGGCGTGACCAGCTCGCGAACCGGACCCCACGCGAGAAGATCAGGCGATTCGGAAACGCGCCAATATACTCGGCGCTCCTGCGAGTGCTGCGTATAAACCGCCAGCACCCGCCCGTCCGGGCGGACATGCAGCGCCGGGCCGTCGTGGTCATCCTGTTCCAGATGCACATGCAGCACAACGATGTGCGTCACGCCGGACGCGATGTCATGAACAGCCAGTTCGCAATTCCCCCATCGCGGATCGTTCTTGCCGGCGTCGTAGTCAAGATCAGTCGAGCGCATCGATCCGACCAGAAGCTTGCCGTTATGAACAATCACCCGCTCATCCATAAACCACGACCACGCGCCGTTGTCATTCAACGTAAGCATTCGGCCGGCAATGAAGTTCGTGGGATGCATCGAGTGTCCGGTAAGGCGTCATCAATGACGGTCGCGAATCGTCAACACAAATTCGTCCGCCAACAAAAAACCCGCCCAAATCGGGCGGGTTTGAGTGCGGCTAACTGGAGTCGAACCAGCACGGGCTTGCGCCCACTAGAACCTGAATCTAGCGCGTCTGCCAATTCCGCCATAGCCGCAGCGACAATCGGTCTGCCCCGAAGGGAGCGGCACATTATAGGAATGCGTGTGAGAAACACAAACCTCGATAAACCCGCGCCGCCGATTCCACACTCACGATTTCCTGGCCGGCAATTGATACAGATGCCCGAACTCATTGAACCACGCGACAAACCGCCTGAGCCCCTCGGCCAGCGCGATCGTGGGCTCGTAGGCGAGCTCGACGGTGGAGCGCGTGATATCGGCGAAGGTGCGCTCAACGTCGCCGGGTTGTGCGGGCTTCTTATCAAGGATCGCCTTCTTGCCGATCGCCGTCTCGAGCCCGGCGACCAGCTCGGCGAGCGAGACGGGATTGCTGCCGCCGAGATTATAGATGCGGAATCGTTCGATCTTATGAATCGCGCTGACGATCCCGCTGACGGTGTCATCGACGAACGTATAGTCGCGGCTGGTCGATCCGTCGCCGAAGTACGGCACCGGCTTGCCGGCCGAGATCAGCCGCGTGAACTTGTGGATCGCCAGGTCCGGCCGTTGCCGTGGTCCATAAACCGTGAAGAACCGCAGCGCGGCGATCGGCATTTTATAAAGATGCCAGAACGTATGGCAGATCAGTTCCCCCGCCCGCTTGGTGGCCGCGTATGGGCTGATCGGTTCTTCCACGCCGTCTTCCTCGCTGAACGGCACTTTCGGATTATTCCCATAGACCGACGACGACGACGCGAACGCGAACTTCCTCACATCGTTCAGCCGTGCGGCCTCGAGCAGATTCGTCGTTCCCTCCACATTCACCTTGGCATAAAGTGAAGGGTCTTCAATCGACGGCCGCACCCCCGCCATGGCCGCCAGGTGCAGAATCGCCCACGGCTTCACGGTGCTGATCAGCTTGCTGATCCGCGGCCCGTCGGTGATGTCCATCTCCTCGATCGCGAACCTGTCGCCGGCGATGGTCTTGATGTTCAGTTCTTTCCACGAGCGATCGTAGAAGTCGCAGAAGTTATCCACGCCAACCACGCGATACCCCTGCTGCATCAACCGCTGCGACGCGTGCGAGCCAATAAATCCGGCAGCGCCGGTGACGAGGATGGTCTTGTCCATAGTCAGCTATCGTGCGGATTGCTTGAATCCATGCAAGTCACTCATTGCAATCCCCTTTCTCACGCATCTTTCCACGCGTGGCCCACCCACGGGATATCCACAATCGCATCGAGCCGCAATCGCAGGCTGAGCTGGGCGGCGTGGTGCTGGATGTGGCGGATGTTGTAGACATGAAGCTCGGCGCGCGAGCATTTACGCCAATGAAACCCTGATGGCCCGGCGAGAACCTCGGCCGATTCCCGCGTGATTGTCTCCTGGGCTTTGTCACGCACATTCTGAAGGTAGGTCAGGACGAACGGCTTTTCATACAGCAGCACCTGCGGCCGATCCTCAAACTCCTCATAGTCGCGAAATACGCCTTTGTGCGTGACGTGAAACGGCTGACTCTTCAACGCCTCGACATCGTCGCCGGGCTGAAGGTACAGGTCCGTAAAGACGACGGCATGAAACGCGGCCTGGCAAAATTTCCACTTCGCGACGTGCTGGTCCCAAATCGCCTCGGGGCAACGGACGACGGCCAGATTGAGCGCGCAGAGCGAGGCCTCGTACTGGTGCGCGAGAAGTTGCTTGAGCGTATCGAGCATGATGCCTCCGCGGGTCGGTTTATAGTTTCGGACCGTAGCCATATTTTCGCACATCCACCACCAGCATCCCCGCCGCCGTCGCGGATTCGACGCCCAGGTTCGCGTCTTCAAACGCCATGCAGAGTTTGGGGTCGACATTGATCCGTCGCGCGGCTTCGAGGAAGACATCCGCGGCGGGTTTGCCGTGCTTCACGTCTTCGGCGCAGACCAGGGCTTGGAACTTGTCGAACAATCCGAGGATCTTCAGCGTTTTGGTCGCGATATGCCGGTATCCGCCCGTCGCGACCGCCATCGGCAGCCGGCCGTCATACGCGCGGATGACGTCAACCACCGGCTGGATCGGCAGCACCGCGTGCAGCGTCTCTTCAAAGATCGCTTCCTTCCGATGCGCCGTCTCATCAACCGGCATGTCGTGGCCGTGGCGCTCGTTGAGGATCTCAATAATCCGCGGCGTCGGTATGCCGCCCATCTCGTAGAACATCGCCTCGGGAAACTCCACGCCGTGCTCACCCAGCGCCGCCACCCACGATTTGTAGTGCGCCGGCATCGTGTCGGCGATCGTGCCGTCGCAATCAAAAACAAGGCCGCGAATATGAGGGGGAATCTCAATCATGGTTATCAGTGCAGAGACTTTAATGATGCGTCGGAAGATTGGAATCGGTTTTGAAAGTTTTCTCGCCACCATCTAAAACAATTCCGGATCCGGATTGCCAACAGCGGCACAACCGGGCAAACTCCCGAGGTGCTAAGGGTGCAAGGCTAAGCGATTGAATCGGTTTGGTCGCACATGGCGCATAAAACAGGAGCGGTGTTTACATGTCCACTTCCGGCAATACAGTTCGGTTACACCGAGTCATCCGCGCTCCGGCCGAGCGCGTTTATCGCGCGTTTCTTGATCCCGATGCAATGGCGAAGTGGATTGCTCCGCACGGATTCATCGGCAAGGTCCATCACATGGACGCCCGCGTGGGCGGCGGATACCGGATGTCGTTCACCAACTTCGGCACTGGCAAAAGCCATTCCTTCGGCGGCAAGTATGTCGAACTGACGCCCAACGAGCGACTGCGATACACCGACAAGTTCGACGACCCGGCCATGCCCGGCGAAATGCAGGTCACCATCAGCCTGAGGAAAGTGGCGTGCGGAACCGATCTGGAGATCGAGCAGGCGGGGCTGCCCGAAGCGATACCAGTGGAATTCTGCTACCTCGGCTGGCAGGAATCGCTGACGCTGCTTGCACAGCTGGTCGAGCCCGAGATTCCGGATAGTCCGTAAGGCTTCGGCGGTCACGACGCCGCGGAACTTTGAATCGTGATCTCTCGCGAGCCCGCTGAACATACGAGGCGGGAAACCATCGCGACGAGGCGCTGTTTGCAAAACCCGCCTCATCCCTCAATATGTTCCCCCATGACCGAAGCCGCATTGCCGCAGAAGAAGGAGACGAACGTTAAGGAGACAATTGAGTCGATCCTTGTGGCGTTCATCCTGGCGTTTGTGTTCCGGTGCTTTGTCATCGAGGCGTTCGTGATCCCCACCGGTTCGATGGCACCGACGCTGATGGGCGCGCACATGGAGTTTCGCTGCGGCCACTGCGGCTACGGATTCACCGCTGGGTATAACACTGGCGGGGGGAACTTCAGCATTCCTTCCAGCGCTCCGGGAGTCTATGGGCTCTTCTGCCCCAACTGCGGGCTCCGTCTGCCGGAGAAGGACGCGGCCGATCCAGCGAACGACGCAACAGCGCCGGCGATCCGTTACGGCGACCGCATCCTGGTGATG
>JACMML010000366.1 GCA_014379105.1 Phycisphaerae bacterium | reverse complement strand
GGCAAATTTTCCGGGATAGAGGTTATGCCAGTATTAGAAGTCAGAAATCTCCACGCCAAGGTCGCGGGCAGCGACAAGGTGATTCTTAAGGGCGTCGATCTGACGATGGAGAAGGGGAAGATCCACGCCATCATGGGCAAGAACGGCTCGGGCAAGAGCACGCTTTGCCAGGTCATCGCCGGGCGTGAGACTTATGAAGTGACCCAAGGCGATATCTTGTTCAATGGCCAATCCATTCTGGAGATGTCCGCCGAGGAGCGGGCGCGGGAAGGGGTGTTTCTGGCGTTCCAATATCCGGTCGAGATTCCCGGCGTCAGCACCAGCTACTTCCTCAAGGCCGCGGTGAACGCGATTAAAAAACACCGGGGCGAACCGGAGCTCGACGCGCTACAGTTCATCAAGTTGGTTAAAGAAAAGCAGGCGATGCTCGGGATCCAGGAATCGTTCATGAACCGCGCCGTCAACGAAGGCTTCTCCGGCGGCGAGAAAAAGCGGAACGAGGTTTTCCAGTTGGCGGTGGTTAATCCGCTGCTGGGCCTGCTGGACGAAACCGATTCAGGGCTGGATATCGACGCATTGAAGATCGTCGCCGAGGGAATCAACAAGCTGCACGAGCAGGATGCCGAGCGCTCCTGGCTGGTGGTCACGCACTACCAGCGTCTGCTCAACTACATCGTTCCGGATGTCGTCCACGTGATGATCGACGGGCGGGTCGTGAAAACTGGTGATAAGACCTTGGCGCTGGCACTGGAAGAAAAGGGCTACGACTGGGTGGAGCGTGAGATTGCGACGCCTGTTTGAGCGACTCAAAAGATTGGGCAATTCCGTCTTGCTGGTATAAGGTCAGTGGCCGGAGGGTTGATTTAAGGATGTGGTGTTGCGATGACGCAAGTTGCAGACGAAATCGGACGAAAACCCATGACAGAAGGACCGATTTCGTTCCAGCGTCTTCGCACCGTCGCGCGTGAACACCTTCTGCGCAGCGGCCGGCCGACGGGTAAGGAAGAATCCTGGCGGTTTACGCAGATTCAGCCGATCCTCCGGACGCAGTTCGCCGCGGCGGGCCGTGCTGAGGCCGGGGAGCTGTTCGATCAATATACTTTTGGCGGCGACGCCGGCGTCGAACTCGTTTTCGTCAATGGCTTCTATTCCCCCGATCTGTCGCGGATCGAATCGCTCCCGCGCGGCCTGAGCGTCAACACGCTCGCCGACGCGGCCGCCAACGGGCACGCGGCGGTGGTGGAAAAACACTTGGGTACTCAGGCAAATCTGCACACTCAACACTTTGCCGCGGTCAACACCGCGAATCTGCGCGACGGCGCGTTCGTCCACATCAAGCGATCGACCACGGTCGACGCGCCGATCCACCTGCTATTCATCACCATCGGCGCCGCCGATGCCGTCGCCGCGCATCCCCGCGTGCTCGTGGTGACGGAGGACAACGTCGAAGCCACGATCGTCGAGAGCTATGTCGGCGCGGGCGCGAATTATCTTTGCAACGCCGTTACCGAGGTGGTCTGCGGCGCGGATTGCCGCATCGATCACTGCAAGCTTCAGCAGGAATCGCCGGATGGTTTCCACACCGCGGTGATGCAGGTGGAGATCGGCCGGCAGACGCAGTTCGTCAGTCACGCGATCAGCATCGGTGCGCGCATCAGCCGTAACGATCTGGGCGTGAAGCTTGCCGGGCAGGCATCGTATGCGACGCTCAACGGCCTGGTGCTGATCAGCGGCAATCAACATTGCGACAACCACACACTGCTCGACCACGCCGCACCGGATTGCCCGAGCCACGAACTTTACAAGCACGTGTTGTCGGACAAATCGTCGGCCGTTTTCAAAGGGCAGATTTTTGTTCATCGGGTCGCGCAGAAGACCAACGCGAAGCAGAGCAGCAAGGCGCTGCTGCTTTCGGACACCGCATCGATGAACTCGATGCCGGCGCTGGAGATCTACGCCGACGACGTCAAGTGTACGCACGGCAGCACAATCGGCCCGATCGATGACGACCTGATTTTTTATCTGCGCTCGCGCGGCGTAGGAATCGAGGCCGCCCGTCACCTGCTGACCTACGCATTCGCCGCCGACGTCACCCGGCGCATCAAGGTCGCCCCAGTCCGCCGCCGGGTCGAAGATTTCATGGCCGTCCAGCACGGGTTGCCGCAGGATCTGCGAATTAACGATCTGGGCGCGTTTGATTCCGCCGTCACACGCTGATTATTGGGTCGCAGATGGACGCGGATTAACGCGATCGACATCCCCGGCCGGGACGCGCCTGAATCCAATTTCCCTTCCGTGCTATGATGGTGCGCTATGACCGTAGTGGATACGCCAACCACAAAATTCGATCCCCTCGCCATCCGCGGC
>JACMML010000365.1 GCA_014379105.1 Phycisphaerae bacterium | reverse complement strand
GGCCGTAGTAAGCGCCCTGGTTGATCTTGAAGAGGAAATCGTCCTGCGTCGCGACGTTAGTCAGCGCCGCCGCGCCGCCGCCACCGGGCGTGTTACCGCCGGCGGCCGAGCCGTTGGTGGCGGAATACATTTTGCCGTTGCGGTGGAACAGGATGTCATACGCACTGCGCAATCCCGTTGCATACAACGCGACCGGCGCGCCGACCGCGAACGGGTTGTACGGATTGGCGACACCTTCGGTGCGGACGTTGATTGTCGATGCGCCGATCGCGGCGGTATCGATCTGTAGAATCGACGCGCTCATCAGCACTTCGGCTTTGTTGCCCCAGGCATTGTCCGGACTGCCCATCGCGCTCATCGACGACTGGCTGATATACAGCTTGCCGTCCGGGCCGAACGCCATCTGGTAGTTCTGATGATCGCGCACCGACCGCGGCAGGCCGGTGACGATATCCTGCCCGGTCTGGAGATTTGCGCCGGTGAGTTTGGTCACCTTGCCGGTCCAGTTGCTCGCCTGGCCGAGGTTTTCCGATTCGTATTCTTTCAACTCCAGCCCGGCGAAATCGCTGTGGCTGACGTACGCGATGAGGTTGTTCGCGGTGCTCGCGGGATCGAAGACGATGCTGATCGTCGATCGGTGTCCGCCGTTCATGTTTTGGATCGTCAGGATCTGCTGCGCCGCGCTGAGCGACCCGTCGGCCGCCACGTTCCAGCGCATGATCTTTCCATCAATCGTGGTCGCGTAGAGCTTGTGATCCGGACCGAAGGCCAGCGAGGTGTAGCGCGAGCCTTGCGTGAGGGTCTGCGCGGTCTTGGTGAAGCTGATCGACGTATCGACGGTTCCGCCGGTGTTGCCGGTCGTGAATGTCGCCGAGTAGGGCATGAACGGCGAGCCCGTGGTGTCCTTCACGCCGTGCGTGATCTGGAACGTGTAGCTCGTGTACGCCGCCAGCGGCGAGGAGGGCGTGAAGACGATCGCGTCGCCGCCGCCGGTGGTGTTGATGACGCCGCCGATCAGCGCGCCGTCGCTGGCGCGGATGAGCTTGACGTTGCTGGTGTTGATCGTCGCGGTATCGACGCCGCCGCCGGAGTTGGGCAGATTGACGTCGGCTGCGATGAAGATATCGCGATTGACGTTCGTCTCACCATTGGCCGGCCGGGTGGCGGTGACCGAAGGGCGGTTGCCCAGGCTTTGCCCGGCCGTGATCTCGAAGCTGTCGAAGATCGCGGTGATCGGCGCGGCGTTGTTCTTCTGCGAAACCATCAGCCCCGTGCGCGCCGTGGTGCTGAAGAACTGCGCCTGCTTGCTGGTCGGGACTGTGTAGTTAAAGCCAAACTGCGCGAACGCGCCGCCGTTGACAGAGTAGTAAGCGTTGACGGTGCCGTTGAGCGCGTCGCCGATGATGCGGAGGTCCAGCGTGGTGATGCTGGCGAAGCTGCCGATGCTGACGCGATTGAGCGTGTCGGACCGGCTGCTGACCGGGCCGCTGCCGGTGTCGAATTCGTCTTTGAACTGAAGATATTGAGATCCAGTCCCGCTGCCCATGTTGATGGCGGTGAACTTGATCAGGTTGTCCTGGTCGATACCGAGATAGATGCCGGCTGACTGGTACGAGCTGGCGAGATTGCTCAGCGGGCCGATCAGGCGCGCGGTGATTGTGAGGCCGCTGCTGGTGCCGTCGAACTGGGTCTCCAGCGCGTTGGCCTGCGTGTTGTCGGTTCCGCCGCTGCTGCCGGCGCTGGAGGTGCCGGTGCTGGTGATGTTGAGTCGGCCGGTGGTGGTGTTCAGATCAATCAGCGCCGGCTGATACTCCGTGCCGAGCTTATTCGCCTGCACGCGCGTCAGGCCGGTGCCTTCGCCGTCTTTATCGACGATCGAGTCGGCGATGGTTGCGTTGAAGTCGAGACGAAACGGCAGCGAGACGACCGTGCCGGCCGCCATCAACTGGCGGTGCTCCAGACCTTCGAGATTGTTGTCGGACGTCTGACCAGACTTCATGGTTCTCTTGTTCGGCGTAGACTTCAGCACAACATCTTCTCCAGTGATCTCAGCGGTGGCCGTCGGTAAGCCGGCGGCCATCCATTCGATACAGCTCGCCTGATTTCGGACGCTCATTCACGGGTCCACCGATTCTACCATTGACCGAATCCAACAATCGCGTCGATGTTTCCGGGCGGTTCATCCCATAATCAGCCGCCGCGGACGGCTGGGCCGGCAATGGCGATTTATTGCCTCGCGTCTCGATGGGCGTTACATTCATAGACGCTAAGCGACCTCGGACATTGCAGGCCCGTATCGCATGCATCGACCGGCGGCGCGTGAGGATTAACTAACCGATGAATGTCGTTCTGGTTATGTTCAGGGAAAACGGCGAACGCCGCAGCTTTACGCTGACGCGGGACATAACCGTCGTCGGCCGGCGCGAGGATGCCGATTTCCGAATCCCCCTGACCGATATATCCCGCAAACACTGCCGATTCATTAAAGACGCCGGAGACCTCCTGCTCGAAGATCTCGGCAGTTCCAACGGCACCTTCCGCAACGGCCAGCGCATCACGCAGGAGACGGAGCTCGCGCCCGGCGATTTTGTTCAGATCGGCCCGGTGCAGTTCATGGTGCAGATCGACGGCTCGCCGTCCGACGACGAACTCGAACAGCAGGCATCGCGCGGCGGCTCATCCGAAACGCGCCACGGGCAGGTCGGAATCGCCGATCCCGAACTCGCCGGATTCACCAGCCCCGGCCTCTCCGGCTCGGGCATGCTCCCGCCGCCCCCTGTTCCGCCGTCGCTGCTGGGTCATCCGGCGGACGACGATCTAGAACTCATCGACGACGCCGACGCACTCGAAGAAATCGGCGATGACGACCTCATCGATTTGAACGAACCGGATTTGAAGGAGCCTGGTTCAAGCGAGCCGGATCTAAACGACTCCGATCTCAACGACTCCGACCTGGATGAGGCCGAAGAGAAACAGAAGTAGGTCCCCAAATCACGGAAAGACCGCCGTCGCGGGCTCTGCGTGCACCGTGATCTTCGAATGAATGCCGCCGACAAGTGACACGTTTTTAATACGCATCACTTCGATTGGCCGCGTACGGTAGATGACGCGCGCCAGATTTTCCGCAGGTTCGTTGAATGTGTAAATGACTCCGTCGTTTTGCGAATAATTTGTGATACCAGTCAGTCCGATCTCTCGACCATCCCTGGTGATCGCGACGACGGTCGCGGCCATGTTTTCCTGTTCCTTACCCGACAATCCCAATAACTGAACGCGGCATTTCTGTCCGTCATTCGTTACTTTGCCCAACTGGAACCGTCCGTCCTTTTTCCTCGGCCCGTCAATCGGCTGATCGAGTATATCGGTCCACTTTTCCACGCCGAGCCCGATGAGCAGGTCGCACGTGTTTTCTCCGGCATCGAAACCGAAGATGGCATCATACGTCGCGACGCCGTTGCCATCGGCGGCGATGACATTGCCATGTGACCCACGCTTGTTGGGATCAATTCGGCGGACAGAAACGCGGGGCATGAAGTCACGCGCGCCCACGCCGCGGTATTGGATCAGAAATCGTACATGCCGTTCACGCAAACCGCCTCCGAGCATGATTTTGGAAGCAGGTTGCTGAACATCGGGCAGAACACTGCCGTCGGGCATCCACCATTCGCTGGGGCCGGCGTCCGCCTCGGTGATGCCGATGAATTCCGCGGTGGTTCCATCGGAGAAGGTGAGCTTCGAAATAGTCTGCGTGGTGGCCGGTTGTGTCGCGGAAGTCGTGACGGCGGTCGTTGACGCGGTTGAAGGTGTGTTCTGGAGCACCACCACGCCCGCGAACGCACATGCCGCGATCACTGCGGCGCCGATGATGATTTTTGCAGGCATTGTTCCCATGATGACAGTTCCTCCCTTGGTAAGTGCCAGGTTCGTTGCCGATTCAGATTGCCACGCCGAAGCAGCGCTCGCCGCCAGCGCCGGCGGGGCGGCCTCGCTGGAATGCGTTGTCAGTAATGTCGCCAAACCCGCCGCGCCGATGACGACACCGCGCCTGCGAAAAAAATCGCGCAGCTGTTCAACCCCGCGCGACACGCGCTTCTCGGCCGCGTCTTCGGAGATGCCCATTGTCTCGCCGATCTGCCGGACGGTGCGGTTCTCGAAGAATCGCAGCAGCAGCGCATCGCGGTATCCCGATTTCAACTCAGCGATTCCCTCATCCAGCAGTGGCGCGGTCCGGTTCCATTCATCGCTCCATTCATCGGCATCATCGATGGGATTGTTATCCGGTGCGGGGTTCATCATGGCCGCCTTGTGTTCACGATGTATCCGCCGCGTCCGCTCACGCCGCGCGTTGGCGGCGATGAAACCGGTGGTCTTAAGCAGCCACGCCGACAGCGGCCGATCGGTAGGAATGTGACTTGCCTTCTGCGACAGCAGGACGAACACCCCCTGCGTAACGTCCTCCGCCAATTGCCGGTCCTTCACCTGCCGCCGCGCGCTGGCGTAGACGATGTCGATGTACTGCGCAACCAGATCACCAAACACGTCCGGCGATCGCCCGTCGACATACCGCTGCAACAGTTCCCGGCCATCCATCAATAGTCCTCATGCTGTATTGTCCGCCGCGACGGACTTCCGACAAAAGCGCCGCGCCATTGTGCCGTGAGCGCCGGCGCAGCGCGCAGTCAACAATCAAGAAAAAGATCGCTGATTATTCCGTAATAATTGAAAGCAGCGCTGCCGAAACAGGTGAGCGCCCGCGCAGCGCGAGCTGTGTCTACGGAAGGGCGCGACGCGAATTACTTCCAAGACTGCGTCTTGTGCTCGCGTATTTTATGTCAACGCGGCGAGTAGCTTTTCGCCGTACATGCGGACTTTGTGCGGGCCCATCCCCTTGATCGTCTCCAGCTCTTCCGGCGTCGTCGGGCTTTGCTGGGCGATCAGGATCAGCGTGCGATCGTGACAAATGACATACGCCGGCAGCGTGTGCTCGCGGGCCAACTCGGATCGGGCGGCGCGGAGCCTGTCGAATCGCGATTGCGTCTCGGCATCCGGTTGCCACGCCTCGTCGGTCTTCATCACGGTCTGACGAGCGCGGCTCGATGAGGCGCGTGAGGTTGAGACACCTGACGATGAACCACCCGACGATGAACCGCTGGCCGCACGCCGCGGCAGCAGGTTTGCCAGCATGCCCGGCGGGGGCAGGAGGGCTTTCATCACCTGCACGCCTTGCGGTGTGATCTCAACGATCGGCCGGCGCGTGGCGTCGGGATCGCGTTGGCGGGCTAGTCCGGATTCCACCGTGCGGTGCAGCATGCGGGTGACGTTTTTCGCGGGATGATCCTTAAGCAGGCCGAAGACCGTGAGTTGATCGAGCTGCCATTGCTGGATTCGCTCGGTGACGTTGCCGCACAAGACATCGGTGAGCATCCCCATGCCGAATCGGCCATTGAGGCGGGCGACGGCGCTGAGGATTTTGCGGATGATGAGCGTCACTTCGTCGCTCACGTCCCCTTGTTGCAGGTCGCCGCGGCAGACGTCGCAGGTGCAGTTGGTGGCGCCGGTTTCATCGCCGAAGTAATCGAGGATTTGCTGGCGGCGGCACCGCGCGATCCGCGCGTAGCGGACGACAAGATCGAGCTTGGCGGTGGCGTGGGATTTCATCTCCGCCAAACGATCCGGCTCGACCGCCGCATCGCCGGAGCCGAGACGATCAATAAAAAATTCCTGCGTCATCCGGTCGGCAAAGTGGTAGAGCAGCACGCACCGCGACGGCAGCCCGTCGCGCCCCGCGCGGCCGGCTTCCTGGTAGTAGGCTTCGAGCGTTCCGGGGATGTCGTAATGGACGACCAGGCGGATATCGGGCTTGTTGATGCCCATGCCAAACGCGTTGGTCGCAACCGCGATCGCGCCGGGCGTGGTCATGAATCGCTCCTGCGACTGCGTGCGCGACGCCTGTTCCATCCCCGCGTGGTAGCCGGTCACGAGCCGGCCTGGAAGTTTTTTCTGGATATCGACGACCAAGGCGTCGACAGATTTGCGAGTCGAGCAATAGACGATCGCGCTGCCCGGCTCAGCCGCGAGAAGGCGATGGGCGATCTCGTCCTTCTCCGCGCCGCGGTCGAGACACCGCGCTTCGTAGCTGAGGTTTGGGCGATCAAATCCGGTGACGACGATGCTCGGCTCGTTGAGGCTCAGCCGATGGATGATGTCCTCGCGAACGTCATCCGTCGCGGTCGCTGTCAGCGCGATGCAGGTCGGCCGACCGAGGCGCTCGCGGGCCTCGCCGAGTCGGGCATATTCTTTGCGGAAATCATGACCCCACTGGCTGATGCAGTGCGCTTCGTCGATCGCCAGCAGATTGGGGCGCAGCGTGCGGATGGTGTCGATGAAACTGGCCGCGAAGAAGCGCTCCGGTGCGACGTAGAGTAGGCCGTCGTAGCCGCCTTCGACAATGCGGAGCACCTCGCGCTGCTCGGCGGCGGTCTGCGAGCTGTTGACGAACGCGGCGGGGATCTTGCGGTCACGCAGCTGGCGGACCTGGTCCTCCATCAGCGAAATCAGCGGGGAAACCACCAGCGTCAACCCGCCTTTAGCAATCGCGGGCAACTGGTAGCACAACGACTTACCGGCCCCGGTCGGCATCACGCAAAGCACGTCCCGCCCGGCCAAAACGTCATCGATCACCTCCCGCTGCATCGGGCGGAAGTCATTTAGGTAAAAGCGGTTATGGAGAATTTCGTCGATGGAATCCAAAATCATCCTTGATCTGATAATCAGATTATCCGATAATCAGATATATGGCAACGCGTATCACCGCCACCGAGGCGGCCAGAAATTTCTCCGATATTCTGAACCGGGTTCGCTATCGCGGCGAGTCGTTCATCATCGAGCGCTCGGGTGATATCGTGGCGGAGTTGTCGCCTCGGTCAACCGCCGCAACGCGACCGCACACGGGCGCGGAACTGATTGAACTGTTGAAAGATTTACCCGAAGTCGATCCCGGTTTTGCCGAAGACGTTAGAGAGGCTATTCGCTCCCAAGAAGTGGCGATTCCGAGGGACCCATGGGAATCCTGATCGATAGCTCCGTATTGATCACCATCGAACGGGGGAGACTGGAAATGGAAGAGCTTTTTGCCCAGGCACCCGGAGAGGATTGGTGTATTGCGGCGATAACCGCGGCAGAACTTCTCGTCGGCTTTCATCGTGCAGATCTAAGCATGCGGGATAGTCGTTCTCAATTCATCGAAACGCTCTTCAGACGTCTTGTAGTGGTGAACTTTGATCTGCCCGCTGCAAGGGTCTATGCGAAACTAAGCTCGCAGTTAGCGTCGACAGGAGCACCAGTTGGACTTCATGACCTGCAAATCGCCGCAACGGCAATCGTGCGTGACGATCAAATCGCCACCCTCGACCGGCGCAGTTTTCCGCGCATCGAAGGCGTGCGATTGTTTCCGCTAACTTAGGGCCTTGGCCCAGTCATCGAACCTTTTCACCGCCTCGGGCGAAACGCTTCTGGGTGTCTCGGCGATCACCTGATCGACGGTCTCCCCTCCGATCATCTGCTCCCCGCGCCCGGCTACGGATTGGAGGAACGGCAGCAGGGCGCTGCGGTCGCAGATGTACTTGATATCGGCGCCGCTGTAGCCGGCGAGTGTTTCAGCGATCGCGCTAAAGTCCAGATCATCGGCGATCGGGCGGTTCGCCAGATAAAGTTCGAGCATTCGCACGCGGGCCGGGAGATCGGGCAATGGGATGTACACCTTTTCGTCGAAGCGCCCCGGCCGCAGGACCGCGGGGTCGAGCTGCCAGGGGACGTTGGTCGCGCCCAGAAACAATATCTGCGATTTTTTCTGCTTATCAAAACCTTCCATGCCCTGGAGGATCTGCGGGACAACCCGCTGCATCACGCTGGAGCCTTCGTCGCGGCGGGCGGGAATCAGCGATTCGATCTCGTCGATAAAGATGACCGCGCGCGGCTCGGCGGCGGCGGTGTCGAAGAGCTTCTTGATATTCTGCTCGGCCTCGCCGACCCATTTGCTCAGTACGTCCGCGGGGGAGATGCGGAAGAACGTGGCGTCCAGCTCGCCCGCGGTGGCTTTGGCGAGCATGGTTTTTCCCGTTCCCGGCGGGCCGTAGAGCAAGATGCCGCCGCCGGCGCGGATGCCGAATTTTTCCGCCAGTTCCGCGTGCGCGAACGGATAAATCATCTTCAGGCGAATCTCTTCCTTCACGTCGTCCAGACCGGCGACGTCGGAGAAACGGATCGACGGTTTCTCCTTGACGATCCACTGCTCGGCCGACGCGCCGGCGTCGCCCGCGGATGATGGCTCGGCGCTGGAACCGCGGTCGCCTTTCTGGCGCTTGGTGTTGGTGGCGTTGTCACAATCCCGCGCAAGATCGAGCAGCCGCTCGGCCATCTCCTGGCGGGCGTCGGTGAGTTCTTTGGTCTGCGCCTGCTTGCTCAGTTCAAGAATCGCGCGGGCGGCCTCGAGCAGGTAAACCTTGGCGCTCTGCCATTGCCCGGCCCGCCGCGCATCGAGTCCGCGCTGGCGGTAGCGTTCGAAGGTGTCCCACGTGGTGCTCATTCGCGGTCGCGCCGATCCAAGTTGCCTTCGGCTAAGTATGCGCTGGCGAGCATATAGAGCAGCATCGCAATCACTACCGCCAATGCAACTCGCAGATTATTGGTGAAGTGATAGAACAAAAACGTAAACGCCGCCGCCACGAGCAGCACCACAACCGCCCAACCCAGCAGTCGCCACATGCGGCGTCCGACACCTTCGCCGCCGATGTCCATCCCGCCGGCAAATGATTTCTCCTTGAGCATGATCTGACGGTAATGCTCCGGGTCGGTGATGATTACTCTCTGCGCGTCCGGGTTCGGTGGCGCCAGCGGCTCGGCGCGTTGATAGGCGAGCTTGTGCAAGTCGTCGGCCATAGACAAGAACATCTTAGATCGCATCACAGCGCCAACGGAAACGGCGTCAGGTTTTCCACGCCATTGTGGGTGACGAGATATTGGTTTTCAATCCGCAGCCCGCCGCGAAGTTCCGGAAGATAGACGCCGGGCTCGCAGGTGAAGATTTCGCCTTCGATCAGCACGTCATCCCACGCCGGGTTCAGGTGCGGATACTCGTGTGCCTGAAGCCCGATTCCATGTCCCAGATGATGGCCTTGCTTGCGCCCCATATTGCGCCCGGCGAAGTGCTCATCCACGGCCGCATAAATGTCACGGCAGCTTGCTCCAGGCCTGGCGAGGCGCTCAACGATCGGGAAGACATCGACAATCATCTGCCACGCCGAGAGCTGCTCGTCGGTGGGCTTGCCGCCGACCGCGAAGACGCGGGCGTTGTCGGCGAAATAGCCGCGATAAGTCGGGCCGATGTCCAGGATGTAGAGTTCCCCGTCCTGTGCCCTTCGCCCGGCCCGCGGAAGACCGCCGCCGGTGCCGCAGGCGTAGTCGTTGCCCAGCAGTGCCGTCATCGGCTCGCCGGTGCTTTGAACGGCAGCGGCGTGAAGCTCGTTAAAGACATACGTCTCCGATACACCGGGCTCGATAATCTCCCGCGCGCGGGCGTACATGGCGGCGGTGGCATCGATAGCTTTTTTCATCAATGTCAGTTCGTCCGCATCCTTCGTTCGGCGGAGTTGCCACAGATGATCATCGATGCAAATGTAAGCCTTGTCCCCGATCAACGACGACATCATCGCCGCCGATGTCTCGCTGGAATCAAAGCCGATGCGCTTTGATGAAGCGATCTGGTCCTTCAGCAGCTCGATCACCGTCGCCGCCTGGTCCTGACGAAGCGTCCCGCCGAGATTCGCGCGATAGGCGATGACCTCGTCGGCCGCGACGTTCTTTGCCGGCGCGTTGGCGCTGATCAGCGTAGCGCGTCCATCAGAGCGGAGGATCAGCGCTGGAAGGTGTCGCCAGGCAGGGTGATGCGCCGTGAGATATTGAACATGGTGCGGCTGCGAGATGACAACGCAATCGAGCGAATGTTCCGACAGACGGTCGAGCAATCGCTTCTGGCGTTGTCGTGCGAGAATCGGATCCAGCATGTCATCACCTTACCCGATTTGTTGAATGGCGGCCCGGTTTGGGTTACACCAAGAAGCATTAGACGAAAGGTCAGTTCATGTCAGCGACCGGACTTGCGACGGCGGCAGATTATTCCGAAGCGCTTAGCGTAGCGCGACGCGCCAAGAGCCTCCTGGCGCTGCTGCTGTTGCTGATGTTGCTCGGGCAACTCGCGATTTTCCTGCTGGTTCGGTACCACGTTGTCCCACTGCCCGGGGCCGTCGCGTACGACATTGCCGCGACGCAGCCGGGCGAGCAATCGGCGCGGTGGACCGATCTTTTCCATTACTTATCCGGCATCACGGTTCTGGGCGGCATTACACTTGGGATCCTCCTCGCACTCGTGCTAATGCTGATCGCCCACATCATGCTGGTCGGGCGGCTGATCGGCGTGGGCAAGGTCACCAGCAGCGTCGTGTGGGCGCTGGTGCTGATCGTGTTCCTCTTCCCGTGGCAGTGCTTCATGCAGACGGATTTCCGCGTCTGCGGCGTCTTATGGACATGGGAGGAGCTGACGCGCGGTGTCTATTTTGTAAATAACTTCAGCTCCACCGGATGGGCGTCGACAGTGATGGGTTGGTTCCGCTTCGCCGGTGCACCGGCCGTTGCGATCATCATTACGCTAATCGTTCAGCTCCGCTCCAATCGCGGCATCCGAATGGCGATGGGTGAGGACGAGGTTTTGAATCATATGCTGGGGGAGAACGTCAGATAAACCGGCATCAGGGCGGACGAGACGAAAATGAAAGAAGTGCGTGACAACATCAATGGCGACCAGGTGATCAGCGAGCCCTATGAGCTCTGGGGAAAAATCACCGGCGACGTCCGCGTCATTGAGGGCGCCAAGTTCTACATGCGCGGCGCGATCTACGGCGACCTGCTGGTCGAGTTTGGCGGACGCGTACACATCTACGGCCACGTCAGTGGGAATCTCCATGTGTTTCGCGGCGCGAAGGTGATCAATTCCGGTGTCATCAGTGGCAACGCCACCAACGACGGCGGCCGACTCTACATCGACCGCGACGGCCAGGTGCTTGGTAAAGTGAAGACCGACAAAAAGGGCGAAACGACGTTTGAACCCAAGGACGAGATTCCGGACGAGTATAAATGATTCTGCTACTGGTTTGATTCGCCATAGAGAGGCACAAGCGAAGTAGGCAGAATTGGAACCGCAGATTACGCAGATGCCGCAGAGAAGAAATTTGGATTATATCTGCGGCATCTGCGGTTAAAAGTCTTCTCTCTGTGCCTCCGTGTCTCTGTGGCCTATTTGATTTTTGATCGAATCACACTGACAACTTGATCGCGCGGCACGGTCGTCTGCTCGCTGGTGAGCAGGTCTTTCAATACAACGGTTCCAGAAGTCAGTTCTGAATCGCCGACTACAATCGCGAACCGCGCCTTCTCCCGATCCGCCATCTTGAACTGCGCCTTGATCGAGCGGCCGGCCAAGTCCTGTTCCACGGCGATGTCCGCGGCCCTCAGTTCCATCGCCAGTGAGTGGTTGTGCACCCGGGCAGCGTCGCCGTGGGCGGCGAGGAAGATCAGGGGCTTTTGTTCGATGGGGAGGTTTACGCCTTGGGCTTCGAGCGCGATCAGAAGGCGCTCAAGACCTGACCCGAATCCCACGCCGGGCGTCGGGCGTCCGCCGAGCATTTCAACCAGGTTGTCGTAGCGTCCGCCGCCGCCGATGGCGTTTTGGGCTCCGAGCCCGCCGGCGGTGACTTCCCACAGCGTCTCGGTGTAGTAGTCGAAGCCCCGGACGAGGCGTGGATCGATCTGATAATTAAGCCCGGACTGATCCAGCAGTTTCGTCACGACCGCAAAATGCCTGCGGGAATTTTCGGATAGTGAATCGGCGGCGACGGGCGCGCTTTCGCAGGCGGCTTTATCGCGCGGGTCTTTGCTGTCGAGAATGCGCAGCGGATTCTGCTCGAGGCGGCGCTGGCTGTCTTCGCTGAGCTGGTCCTTCTTCGGCGTGAGGAACGCGACCAGCGCCGCGCGATATTTGTCTTTGGATTCGCGGTCGCCCATGCTGTTGATGTTGAGCGACAAGTCCTTCACGCCGCACCGTTGGTAGAAGGACATTTGCAATTGAATGCACTCCACATCCTGTTCCGGCTCGGCGACGCCGAAGGCTTCGGCGCCGAACTGGTGGTGCTGGCGCAGCCGGCCTTTCTGGGGGCGCTCGTGGCGGAAATTGGAGCCGATGTAATAGACCTTTGTCCGCGCGCCCTGGTCATTCAACAGCCCCGCCTCGATCACCGCGCGCACGACGCTGGCGGTGCCTTCGGGGCGGAGCGTCACCATCTCGCCGTCCCGATCGGCGAAGGTGTAGGTCTCCTTTTTTACCAGGTCATTGGTCTCGCCCACGCCGCGGTGAAACACCTCGGCCGACTCGAGTACGGGCGTGCGGATTTCGCCGAAATGAAACAGCTCCGCCACCGTTCGCGCAATGCGCTCCACCGCGAGCCAGCGGGGAGACTCAACGGGGAGAACGTCCGCGAAACCTTTGAGGGATTGAATGGCCATTTTGTCAGCCCAGAAAAAATGACAAGGTGACATGGTGCAGGGGTGAAAGGGTAAGAAGACCTGCTCGGCCTGTCACCCGGTCACCCACTCACCTTGTCACCATGTCATCTATAAGACCGGTGATCAGCGAGAGGAAAAAGGAATCAGTCCTTCTTCTCCGGTTCCACTTCCTCGATCTTGGCTTTCTCGATGATCGCGTCGATCGCCTTGAGCTCGCGCAGGCGAACGAACAGCGTCTGCAGCGAGCCTTCGCTGGCCATCTGCTGCTTGAGCTTTTCGGGGCGCATGTTGCGCTGGGCGGCGATGCCGGCGATGTTGGCGTTGAGTTCGCCTTCATTCACTTCAACGCCTTGATCTTCAGCGATCTTGCCGAGGATGAAGTTGAGCTTCAGTTCGCGAACGGCCTCTTCCTTTGCGCCGCCGCGCAGGTTTTCCAGGTTGGCGACGATCTGGTCTTCGGGCACGCCGCGCTGCAGCAAATCAACGGCCCGGCGCTGTACGATCCGCGCCTCCTGCCGGTCTGACAGCTTCGCCGGCAGTTCGAGAGTAACCGCCGCAAGCAGTGCCTTGGCGACCTGGTCACGCATGTTGTTCTGCACATCGCTCTGAATGCGGTTGACCATCTCTTCGCGAAGGGCGTCGAGCAACTGCTGCTGGTTTTCGAACCCGAGTTGCTCCAGGAACTGCGCGTCGATCTCGGCCAATTCAAGTTGGCGCAGGTCTTTGATCTTAAACTCGATCGCGACCTCCTGGCCGCGGATTTTCTCGGTCGGGTGTTTTTCGCCGGCGTTGACGGTGATGGTGCGGGTCTCATCCACCTTCGCGCCGTCGAGCTGCTTGGGCAGATCGTCGAGCTTGATCGCCATCACGCTGCCGGGCTTCACCTTGAGCTGCATGTCGTGCTGATGGAGGATGACCTCTTCGCCGAGCTTCACATGCACGTCGGCGGTAATGACGTCGCCTTCCTGAGCGCCGCGATCTTCCACCGGCAGCAGCGTGCCCTGTTGCTCGCGGAGGTTTTGCAGCGCCTGATCGACGTGCTCGTCTTTGATCTCGATCTTGGGCTTCTTGATCTCGATGGAGCCCAAGTCAGGTACGGTGAACTCCGGCTGCACTTCCACCGAGAAGGTGTACTTCATCGGGCCGCTCTCGGGCAGCGCCAGATCCTTCTCATTTTCAAAAGCCGGCTCGCCGAGCACTTGCAGGCTGTTCTTCTCAACCGCCTGCTGGTAGCTCTCCTGGAGCAGCGTGCGGGTAACCTGTTCGCGCACGTCCTTGGTAAAGCGCTTCTCGATCAGCTTGGCCGGCACCTTGCCGGGGCGGAAGCCGGGGAGCTGGGCTTGGGTGCGCAACTCCTTAAACTGCTTGGCGATAGAGGATTCGATCCGCTCGGCGGGGATCTCCACAGTCACCTTCTTGGTGCCGGGACCGGCCTCCTCGACGGCGATCGGGTAGATAAACTCGGCTTCTTCCTGCTGCGTTTCGGCGACGGCGCTGTCAGCCATGATGTCCTCACTCGGTATCAACAAAGGTTAACGCACCTCAACCGGCGCGAGCCCCACATGGTATCGGGCGCTGGAAAGATTGCAATCAGGGACGGGACGGGCTTTTCAGGACGAGAAACGGTGGATCGCCCGAGGTCGAGCTATCGCCTGCCATTCCGGCAGTCGACAGCTTATACTGACCGCGATCCAATGCATTCGCTGATGTCACTTATCGATCGCGTGCTTCCCGATAGGAAGGTCGTCTCTGGGATCGGCGAGCTGATTCAACAGCTTCCGCTTGCGACGACGTGGCCGGATCGGACGCTGCTTCGGTGTGTGTCCAAGTCATCGACGCCAATGGGTGCCTGCGATTGGATGAGCTGGTCGCTGTGGCAGGACGAAGACAATGGAGAAATCTGGATTTTCTACTCAGGCGGTATTGCCAACGTAGCTCTCTGCTACGGCCCGGGAGACCGATCCGTGGCGCTTCAATTTGGCGTTTCGTGAATGGGAACTGATTTGTTGGCATCAATCAACACGTGATACACTATTCCCAATATTCCCGGAGGCATCAATGAGTTTAAATGAACTCGAGGCGGCCGTCACAGACTTACCGCCTGCAGAACTTGCGGCGTTCACCAAATGGTTCGAAGAGTATGTCGCAACAGCGTGGGATCTCCGGATTGAGGCGGACATTCGCGCCGGGCGTTTGGATGCTGCCACAAGCGCAGCGGACGCCGACTTTGAAGCTGGTAGGTGTAAGCCGCTATGAATCACTTCGTCACCCCCGGATTCTGGCGACTATACCGGCAACTCCCGCCTGAAATTTGTAATCTTGCAGATAAGAATTTTGTTCTCCTCCGTCAAGACCCTCACCATCCTTCACTGCGACTCAAGAAAATAGAATCCCTTTGGTCTGTTAGAGTTGGTTTGCGCTATCGTGCGCTCGCCAGAGATCGCGCAGAAGGATTGGTATGGTTTTGGATCGGGCATCATCACGATTATGACAAGCTGTTAATGAGATGAGGGTCACAAACAAGCGTGCGTTCAAGCCATAATTTGCTGAGCATGCCTTCTCAACCCTACCCGGTCGGCGTCGCATTCTGGTCCGCACCGGCCGGCTTTCTTCCCGCGAATCCGTAGCAGAAGCAGGCGATCATTGAGACCCAGAAGATCCAGAATGCTGGGCTGGCGGGGCTGTGGAAATCGACGGGATGGGGATGTGCCTCGGTCGCGAAGAAATAGTTGCCGGCCCAATCGATCACCAGCTTGGCGCCGATGACCGTCACCAGCAGGTATGCCGCCACCTCAAACTTGGGGAAACGGTCCAACAGCTTGATAAACAACACGGCCGCGAAGCGCATGAGGATGACGCCGATAAATCCGCCGAGCACGACGACCCACAACTTGGGGTGCAGCGCCTCCGGCGGATGGTCCACCGGCGGACGTCCGACGACGCCGATCGCGGCGACGATCGAATCGATCGCGAACGCGATGTCGGTCATCTCGATCACAAATACGGTCGGCCAGAAAGCGGCGTAACGGGTCCTCGGCGATATTGCCTCGTACGAGACCGGCTGCGGTCCCGGGACGCCTCCATGCATCACGACCGGCGAGCGCTCGGCGATCTCCTGCTCGCGCCGCTGCTCGGTCAACTCCTGCTCGGGGTCGTCCTCGAGGATCGGGTGCCCGTCGGGGCCGATACGGATCTTCGAGCGGTCGTCCTTGTCCTTGCTGTCAAAGAAGAAATGCTTGATCGCGACATAGAGCAGATACCCGCCGCCGAGCAGTTTGAAGATCGTCCATTTGAGCAAAAACGTCGCGGCGGCGATTGCCATGAAGCGGAAGACGAACGCGCCAATGAGACCGTAAGTCAGCGCCTTGGACTGCTGCGCCTTAGGCAACCGCTTGGCCAGCAGCCCGAGCACCAGCGCGTTATCGATCGACAGCGTCCCTTCGAGAACGATCAGGAGCGCGATGACAAACAGGTCATGCGTTTCAAACGATTGGCTGAAGAAGGCGAGGAGCATCATTGTTGTTGGGGATCATAGTCCTCGACGAGCAAGAGTTTGCAAGGCCGGGAAAGAAATCTGGAGGGAGGGAAACGTCAGAGGGTAACGCAATGGATGCCTTCAACCCTGGCAGCGGCGATCAACTGCTTATCGAGCGTCACCAGGGGCAGATCACGGCGTATCGCGAGCTCGAGGTAGGAAGCATCGTAAGTGGTGAGCGAGCGGAGTTTGGCTAACTGCCGGATGTGAGTGAATGACCGGTCAAGGCCATCATGGTCGATCGTAATGGGTTGCTTGAGGAGTCGCTGAATAAACTGGCTTATGCGGGCCTCGCTTGTCCGACCTTTTCGCTCGGCAAGCGTAAGCACATTCGCTACTTCGATCGGCCATATTGCCGCAACATGGACGTCTGCTTCCGGGAGGGCGTCGAACAAGGCGTCGGTGCTTCGCTTCGCTTCGTCTTCAAAGAACCACGCCATCGTTACTGAGCAATCCAGAACGTACCGTGAAGGCATCATCATCGACGCCCTTGGGCCCGCAGTGCCTTAATTGACAAGCCCGCGCCGAGCCGGTTTCCGGCGCGGAGCTGTTTCCATTCTTTGGTCGCCTCGCGTGCGGCCGACCGGTTCATTTCATTGACCGGAACCAACCGCGCGATGGGTGTGCCGTGCCGAGTGATCGTAATTGTTTCTCCCAGCGCCACGCGATCGAGCAGCTGACTGAGTTGCGCCTTGGCTTCAAATGTGCCGATTGAATCTTGTCCCATAACGGCTCCCATAAATCTGTACAGGTTCTGGACAGAATAGCATGCCCGTGTTGAGCAGGTCAAGATCAGACTAAATCGCCGCCGGCTGCTGAGCGCGCTTGACGACCGATTTCGGCGGGGTCGGCGGAACGAAATATTGCACGTTATCCGCGGCGCGGCGGATTCCCTGGGCGAGCGCTACGCCGATGCGGATTTTCAGGTTCGGCTCGTGGGAGAGCTTCAGGTCGTAGAGTCGGTCGGCCGGGTAGGTGTCGACTGCGAAAATTTCGATGTCATTCCACGGTATCAGCAGCGGCTCGTGGCCGAGGTTGAAGGGGCGCATGAGACTCATGTGCAGGCCGTCCACGGTGAGGCGCGCGGTGACCATCCAGGGGTAGCCGAGCTTTGACGGGCGAATCACGATGCTCTCGCCGCGGCGTGGCGTGGAATCTTTGGTCGGCCGAGCGCCATAGGCGTCGGCGAGCGTCGCCCAGCCGCTGCGGCGGGCGCGCCACATCCAGAACGCCGCGAAGGCGCTGACGGCGAATACCGCCAGCGAGCAGAGCGTGATCAGCGATGAAAGGGTCTGGTCGTCCATGACAGGCCGGCGCGATCGCCGACAGCTATTAGATACGATCGGCCAGTGGGGTCAATTCCGGCCGGTGAATCTGGGATCGGTGTGTACGCGGGACGCATCGGTTCGTGCAAATGTCGCATGGAAAAGCAGATATTTTACCGGATCACGCTGGATCGGTCCGTGATATCGGACGTCGGCAATTGATGCGCGGTTGGCGGCGCAGCATGCCGATCGCCGCGGCGCCCAGCACTCCCATTGCCGCCGGCTCGGGCACGAACACTTGCACGAGGCTTCCGCCCAAGGATTCGTTCGCGTTGCGCGTGTTATTGGTGTTGTCGGAACTGCTGACGAAATCGTAATCGTGCCAACCGGTGACATCCGGGTGCGCCGAGACGCCGCTGATCTCCAGCCGAAGCGCGTCGTACATGATGCCGTTGTTCGATCCGACGCTGATTGTCAGCAGGTTGTCGATGCCCGCGGCTTTGAGGAGCGTGCCGTTGGGATCATCCCATTGCAGAACAACCCACTGAAAGAACCCGGCATCGGCCGAGCGGTAGGCGGGGGTGGTGGAGTTGGTCATGTTCCATACCCGTGATGTGCCATTCAACGTCGCCGTGAAATCCCCCAGCGCTCCAGCCAGTGCGACCGACAGCGTGATATAGCGCCCCTGCGCCTTCTGGGCCGCGGTGGTGGTGAAATGCACTTCCCATGGCAGGCCGTTGTATGCAGCGGGCCCGCCGGCGTCTTTCACGTATTGTGGTGCGATGTTTGAGTAGTTGTCGGTCGTGGCATTGGCCGGGTTGTACAAGCCGGGATTGAATTTTCGCCAGTGATTGGCAATCCACTTATTCGAATCATTTGTCGCGGCATGTCCGGGCACGGCCGTCGCATAATAGACGATTTTTCCGGGAGTTCCGAGGTCCTGAAGCTGCTTCCAGAAATCGTACGACCCATGATACTGCCGCAGCATGTCGCCATTGGCGGAGTGGCCGTTGAGAAATTCATGGGACGATCGATCGGGCGTGCCGATTGTCCAGATCGGGGCATGAGTGCTGAAATTCTCCGGCACAAACTTCGCGTCCTGCGGAAGTGTGGTTTTGCCCTGCTGCACCACCATGTTGTCCACGCGTGTCTCGCCCCACTTGCCGAGCTGGTAAATGCTCATGCGGTACGTGCCCGGCACCACGCCATTGATGGTGCCTGCTCCGGCATTTGAGAGTTGGGTCCAGTATTGGTAGCCCGTGCCGGATTTTTGGAAGTTTACGCCGTTGTCGGACAGGACGACTGTGTTGTGATTCGCATTTGCATTCCACCCGGCCGTGCTGCCGATGTTGAGTTGGATTCCGCCGCGCGCGGTGGATGGGACATATCCGTTCGCGATCAGCGGCGCGACAGTGTCGTATTTCGTCCGATACTCCCCGGCCGTGGAAATCGCTTCGGCGTAAAGCTGATCGCCGGTCTTACCCTCGCGCTCGGTGGCGCGGAATACGTACGGACCGTAGAGGCGCGAGGTGTCCACGCCCTGTTTGGGTTTGTACGCATAGCCGGTGGTGCCCTGGTGTCCGGACATGAACTCCATCATCAGGATCGAATCGGTGAAAATCAGGTTCTGCTTGGTGGGCCCGCCCGACATGCTCTCCTGAGAAGGAATGACGGTCGAGACGGCGTATTTATCGCCGTATTCCAGGTGCCCCTTGTGAAATTGCTCGTAGGCCTGGTGGTCGTACTTCGTGTGAAAGTTCTTTCCGATGGGATTGGTCAAGGCGGGGATGCCGGTGAAATCATTCGTCGCATCCTGCACTGTGCGCCCGGGCTGGGCCTGGGCGGCGGTGAACGTCGCGTAGTCGGGGAGGGTGCTTTGTTTGACGCCCATGTTGAACGGGCCCGGATCAACCTGGTGCTGGGTGTGAAATTTGTCCGGATCCACCCGCATGAGAAACTGCCCCTGGGCCATTTCAGTCGCTGGATCCGTTGCTGAGTGATCGACCAACTCATACATGTGGATGGCCGGGTCGTTATTGAACATCACGTAATGGAACGAATACGTCACCGGATTTGCGGCTGTCCCTGTGGACTGCGTGGTGGTCCAGAAATCAATGTAATCCGCCGTCTGCGTGCGGCCGGATGTCATCGTCCCGGCGCCGAAGGGCGTGCCTGTAAACTGGGGATATATGCGCGAGTTGGCGGGGTTCAGGATGTCGTCAGTGTTGTTCTTGACGTAAACGTTAAAGATCTGCGAATTGGTCGGATTGAAATTGACAGTCAGCGCACCGTTGGAAATACGCCAGTCTGTGCCACTGTTGGCTGTGAATGAAATCGCAGCGCTGGCGATTCCCGAGACGAGTGTAGAGATCGTCCACACGAGCGGGTAAACGCCTGGATGTATCCTCAGCCGCACTCTGATCTCCGCCTTTCCACGAACTCTCGTTGAATATGCCGAAGGTTGGTGCAACAGGCAATGAAAATTAGTGGAAATTGTCGCAGTTCGGGTTCGCGGACGAAAAAAACGAGCGGCATGGCTAGGCAGGGTTGGTTTGGAGGGGTCGGACCGCCGTTGTATTCGCAGCAACGGCGACACGGACGACATCCCGCACACTCGACGCAATCCCGGCGGCATCAAGCCCGACTTCGGTCAGTTGCTCGAGCCTGGTTGCGTGGGCGATGAAGCGCTCGGGATGGCCAAGCCGAGTGATGTATTGCGTGGGGAGCCCATTGGCCTGTGCGTACTCGAGGACGGCCGCGCCGAAGCCGGCGGTGAGGGCGTGGTCCTCGATTGTCAGCACCGGATGGTTTGGGCGCAGCACGCGGGTGAGCATCGCGCCGTCGATCGGCTTGCAGAAGCGCGCATCGACAATCTCTACCTCGATCCCTTCCTCCGATAAAACCTGCGCCGCCATCAGCGCGTACTCGGTGAGCGCGCCGTAGCTGATCAGCGTTGCATCAATCCCTTCACGCAGCGTTCGCGAGACGCCCAACCGCCATTCCGCACCCGCGGCCTCGCGCAATTGCGGCGGAGTCAGCTCTTCAAAATTGACGGCCGGCACCGCGTCGCGCGGGTAGCGCAGGGCGCTGCTGCTGTCGATGCTTATCGCAAGATTCAAAGAGCGTTTCAGTTCCGCCTCGTCCGACGGCGCCATCAGCACCAGGCCGGGCATCGGACGCAGAAACGCCTGGTCCATGAACCCGTGATGAATCGCCCCGTCATCTCCCACAAAACCGGCGCGGTCCATCGCGAAGATCACCTTCACGCCGTTGAGAACAACCTCCTGCCAGACCTGGTCGAAAGCGCGCTGCATGAACGTGGAATAGACCGCGGCGATCGGCTTCTGCCCGGCTTTGCTCATGCCGGCCGCCATTGCGGTGAGGTGGCTCTCGCAGATGCCGGTGTCGATGAATTGATCGGGCAACATTTTCTGGAACTTGCTCAGCCCGGTTCCGTCCGGCATGGCCGCGGTGAGGGCGACGATTTTTGAATCTTTCTGCGCCAGCTCGATGCACGCGTCGGCGAACGCGGTGGTCCATGAGCGGCTTGAAGGCTTGATCTCCACACGGCAACCATTGACGACGAACGCGGCCGGCGAGTGCATCTTCGTCGGGTCGTTGATGCAGACTTCGTAGCCTTCGCCTTTGCGGGTTTTAACGTGCAAAAGCACGGGCTTATTCACGTGCTGAATCTCGCCGAGGAAGTTGACAAGCCCGGGCAGATCGTGGCCGTCGATCGGGCCCATGTACTTGATGCCCATGTTCTCAAACAGCGCGCCGTCCCACATTGCGCCTTTGACGGAGCGCGTGAACGCGTGCCACGCGTGCTCAATCGTGCGGCCGACGCGGGTGGGGAATTGGTGGACGATCTTTTCGGAGAATCGTTTGAATTCGTCGTAGGTCGTGCTGACGCGCACGCGTTCCATGTACTCCGCCAGTGCGCCCTGGGGCTGGCTGATGCTCATGCCATTGTCGTTCAGGATGATCAGCATCTGCCGCTTGAGTGTGCCGGCGTTGTTGAGCCCTTCGAACGCGAGCCCATTGACGATGGACGCATCGCCGACGACCGCGACCACATGATTCGCAAGCCCCGCGGCCTGATCACCGCGTGCAAGTCCGACGCCGGTGGAGATCGCCGTCCCGGCGTGACCCACCGCGAAGAGGTCATACGGGCTTTCATCAGGTGAAGGGAAGCCGCTGACCGAGCCGCGCTTTCGCAGCGTCGCGAACTGCTGCGCCCGGCCGGTGAGCATCTTGTGCGGATAGCACTGGTGCCCGACGTCAAACAGCAACCGGTCCGGCCCGTCGGGATACGGTCCAAAGTTATAAACGTAATGCAGAGCGATGGTTAGCTCCACCACCCCGAGGTTGGACGCCAGATGTCCGCCATTGGTGCTGACGGCGGCGAAGATGCGCTCGCGGATCTCTTTGGCGAGCGTCTCAAGCTGGTCGATCGCAAGGGTGCGAAGGTCCGAAGGCTGTTTGATCTGTTCGAGAAGGCCCATGTCGTCACGTCAGTATAGGCGAAATGCCTCTAACCGACGATATCGGAATCCGGGCGGGTCTGGAGTTGTTTTTTAGTTTCATCGGGAAGGAAAGCACCAGACAGAAGAACCGCGACCCGGTGAATCGGGGGCGAAACGAGCGCACAGCTAAACCTTTTTCAACGGCTACGTGAAGTGAATCGCACACGACGCGATCGGGGCACGCCGACGCGGACAGCGAGGAACACAGAAACGCCAACGCTAAGCATTAAATCCCACATAATGGTCCTATATTACGAACGGCGTTCATCATGCCGGAATCGGGGCAAGCCCCAAAGAGCCCTAATGAGGGCGGTCATCAGATAACGCTAAACATAAAGCTAAACGGTTGTGATTCAGACGCTTAGGGGGAGCGTGGGCGCAAGAGCTCGATCGGTTAAACTGCCGTAAATGGATGTGCTTGCCGAAATTGTGCAATTGGATGACGAAGGCAAGCTCTTTCTGAGCGCGGCAATCCAGGATTGGGGTCCGATCCTTGATAAAGGGATCGATACCGTCATCGATCTGGAAGGGGATATCGATCATGGCGTGCCGACCGAGGCGAATAAGTTCCTGTACGTCTACCTTCCGATCCACGACGCCGAAATGCCCGACATGGACCGCCTGCACGGCGTGGCAAAGATGTGCGCGGAACTGATCCGCCGCGGCGATCGCGTGCTGAGTCACTGCGGCATCGGGCTCAACCGCTCGGCGCTGATGGCCGGGCTGATCCTCATGTACCTGGGTATGAAAGGGGAAGACGCCGTGAAGCGCATTCAGCAGCGCCGGCCGGGCGCGCTGTATAACGAAAAGTTCCACGACTATCTCGTCAGCGGATTAGTGAAGTGAATCCCGTCTGGAATCAAATCTCCGGCAGCCACTTATCTCAGGATCAACTGTCGAAAATCGACCAGTATCTCGACCTGCTGATCGAAAAAAACAAAGTGCTGAACCTGACGCGCATCAGCGATCGCGCCGACGCCGAGATCAAGCATGTGGCCGACGCGCTGACGCTGCTGCGATTTCTCCCTCTCCCTCCGGGAGAGGGTCGGGGTGAGGGCACAGGCGGAACCGGTAGTGCAGGCACTCTCACCCAAACCCTCTCCCGGATGGAGAGGGGACCAATCCAGCTGGCCGACGTAGGCGCCGGCGGTGGGATTATTGGAGTGATCATTGCTATCGCCCGGCCGGACATCTCCGTGACGCTTATCGATTCGACAAAGAAAAAGCTGGACGCCGTCATGGCGATGGTCGGGGAGATTGGCGTCACGAATATTCGCGCGATCCATTCGCGCATGGAAGACCTCGACGAAAAGTACGACATCGTCACCGCCCGCGCCGTGGCCGAGCTGGATAAGCTGCTCGGCTGGTGCGACAAACTAATGCGGCGATCTTCGATCCTGCTGGCGATGAAGGGCCCCAAGGCAGCGGAGGAGATCGCGAATGTAACGGCGTGGAATAAGAAGCGATGGAACCTCTCGAGCAATGCGGTCGATCATCCGGCGCTGGCGGGGCATGTGATCGTAGTCGGAAAACATTACTGAAGGATCTGGAAATCATTGTTGGTTGAATTGTGAAAGCAAAATGCTTCAGTTTTTCTTGAAAGAGCAAGATCCTATCGTACGCCGCAACCCGGGTTCGAAATTCAGCATATTCGGACCGCGTTTTGACTATGCCGCTCGCCGACATTGTCTAATTGTTTTCGACCGGCTTGTTACCGCAGATTACGCGTTATTTGTAATCTGCGTGGTGGGGCTCGCCGTTCTGCTTGCAGGGATGAGTTGTCTTGTTTTTTTGATGAACCATCCGGCGATTGCGGCTGGCACAATGATCATGGCGATCAAGATTCTGTCGATTGCTTTACGCGAGAGGTACTGCAATGTGATTCGGTTCGACAGGAGAGGGATGACTCTCTGCACGGCCAATTTTCGGAGGCGGCGTCGTCATCTTGTCCCATGGCCCCAGCTCGCATCGTGTGCGGCTCACCGCGATTGGGTCACCGGGGCGATGCGAATTGATTATTATGGCCCGTGCGATGCGGTCGTCTTAAGATTCGTTGGGCATGGTGACAACTTCCTTGTCCTCGGTGTGGGCGACTGGCTGAAGATGAGTGATCTGGCTAATCTGATTAACTGCGCAATACAAAGACAGAAGATGGAACCGCCGCATTGGACCTGAAGGATATCGAATCATGGACCCATTTCTTCAAGCGGCCATCGACGAAGCGAAGCTCGGGCTTTCCGAAGGTGGCCTGCCGATCGGCAGTGTGCTGGTGCGCGGCGGGCAGATCATCGGCCGAGGGCATAACCGGCGCGTGCAGCACGGCGACCCGATGGCGCATGCTGAGATCGACTGCCTCAAAAACGCCGGCCGGCAGGCGACGTACAAAGACACGGTGCTCTACAGCACGCTCATGCCCTGTTTCCTCTGCACCGGCGCGGCCGTTCAGTTCGGCGTGCCTAAAGTCGTCGTCGGCGAATCAATCACCTTCCCCGGCGGCGAAAGCAAATGGGGCCGCTCCGGAGATTTCATGGAGGCCGCGGGCATCGAAGTGGTAAATCTCCACGACGCCACCTGCATCCAGATGATGCGCGACTTCATCGCCGCCAATCCTAAGTTGTGGAATGAAGATATTGGGGTGTGACGGGTTGTGGTATAATCCGCTCGATGATTCGGCCGAATCACGTCGGAATTACGTTCCCGCCTGACGAGGTTTTACCTCGCGATGACGCGCGGGATTTCGCTCAGGGGGCGAAGCTTGCGACATCACAAGGGGCCATTATGGACGCAGTGGACGTCGCCCGGGTCTTGAACGCCGCAAAGCAAAAATATGTGATCGTCGGGGCGCACGCCGTCAACAGCTATTCGGGCAAACCGCGGGCGACGATCGATGTGGACGTTGTCGCGCAACATCCCAACAAGGCGCGCGATGCGCTATTGGCGGCGTTCACCGATCTGGAAGCCACCGAGTTCCCAGTGGTCATTCGTCTCGTGCGAAACGGGGCCGAAGCGATCGACATTATCCGCCCGACCTCAGGCAAACTTTTTCGCGAGGCATTGAAGCACATCACAATTCTCAAAATCGGGAAAGTGACTGTAAATGTGCCGTGCGTTGAGGTGGTGATCGCGATGAAATTTTACTCGATGATCACGCTGACGCGGCAGCAAGGCGATCGTTTTCAGGACGCTGCCGATTTCACGCGTGTAATTAAAAACCACAAGAAACTGAAAATCGAACTACTGAAGCAATTCGCCGAACTGGCTTATCTGGGCGGATCGGTCGAGATCGAGGAGATGGTCGCCGATATTCGCGCAGGGAAACCGATCAGTATCTGATCGCCGGGGCAATGGCTGACTGCTCATGACATTGAATTACAATAAACACGCCACGGGCAAGTTGCCCGTACCACGAGGACGGCAACACCTTACACTTCCAGTAGCAACCGTGCCGGATCTTCCAGCAACTCTTTCACGCGAACAAGAAAACTCACGCTCTCGCGACCATCAACTAGTCGATGGTCGTAGCTGAGCGCGATGTACATCATCGGGCGGATTTCGATCTTGTCATCGACGACGACTGCGCGTTTCTGGATCGTGTGCATGCCCAGGATGCCGCTCTGCGGGGCGTTGAGGATCGGCGTGCTCAGCAGGCTGCCGAAGACGCCGCCGTTGGTGATTGTGAAGGTGCCGCCGGAGAGTTCCTGTACGCCGAGCTTGCCATCGCGGACCGCGCCGGCCAGCCGTTTGATCTCGCTCTCGATTTTTGAGAACGACATCTGATCCGCATTGCGCAGCACCGGCACGGCCAGCCCGCGATCGGTGCTCACTGCGATGCCGAGGTTCACGTAGTCGAACGTCACGACGTCGTCGCCTTCCAGTTGGCCATTTACGCGGGGGAATTGCTTGATCGCCATGCAGACGGCTTTGGAGAAAAAGCTCATGAAGCCGAGCCCGACGCCGTGGAGTTTTTCGAAGCGTTCCTTGTGCCTGGTGCGCAGGTCCATGACTTTGGATAGATCCACTTCGTTGAAGGTCGTCAGAATGGCGGCCGTCTGCTGGGCGCGGACCAGGTTTTCGGCGATGCGCTTTCGAAGTTTGCTCATCGGCGTGCGCGTCGCACCGCTGGGGGACGAAGCAGGCGTTGTCAGCGCGGCGACGGCGGGGGTCGAGCGGGCGATCTCATTAACGTCGGTATCATTTGGCGGAACGACCTTGGACGGCGCGCTATTCTCCTCGACGTACTTGATGACATCTTCCTTCGTCAGCCGGCCACCCGGTCCGGTGGATTTGATCCTGCCTGCATCGAGTTTGTGCTCCTCGATCATCCGACGCACCGCCGGCGAGAGATCCTCTGCCTTGGGCTCGTCAGACTTGGCCGGTGATTTCGCTGGCGACAAGCTGGCCGCCTGGGCTTTGGATGCCGCAGCCGCCGGCGCCGCGACGGCGCTGCCGTTGGCTTCGATCTGTCCGAGCGTCTGGCCGACGGTGACTACCGCGCCGGGTTCCAGACCAGCGGCGCGCTGAAACACGCCCGCGGCATTGGCGGGAATGTCGGCGTTGGCTTTATCGGTTTCCAATTCGCACACCGGCTCATCGAGCTTGACGGCCTCGCCGTCCTGCTTGTGCCAGCGCAAAATCGTGGCCTGGGTAACAGAGTCGCCGAGATTCGGAACTGTGAGCGTCGCCATGCCCCGATTGTATGCGAAGCCGCGCTGCTTGCCAGATCGGGTGAATCCTCAATGAAGCCCGGTAACACGATCAGCAAGTGATCATGCCGCGGCAGCAAGTTGCTGGCGGAAATCGTTCAGAATCACCCGCGCCTCGACATTCAGCCCGGCGGTGTCGTATTGGCCGCGGATGTCGTCGACCAGACGCATCAGGCGCCCGCGGTTGAGCATCGTCCGGCTATTCAAATCGGCGACGCCCATGCCCCATTCCGGGAACATCCGTTTCCTGGCGTCTTTTCTCAGCAGACATTCGACATTTGTGTGACGCGGATCGAGCGCGATCTTCTGGAAAACCACCTCGATCTCAGCAGGATCACCTTCGAGGAGCTGAATGACGTTAGGGCCGCAGCACATCAGTACGCCGGTGATATTGCGGGCCGCATTCGATTTTTCACTTCGTGCGACGATTTCTGAGAGGACTTCGCTGGTCAGCGCGCTGGTACAACGGCTTACGTAGATCAATTGTCCTAATTGCATGTTCATCCCAAAGGTTTGCCCGTCCGCGTGAAGTATCGACCATCTCCTGTCCAGGCGTGAATTGGGAGGTTTCGCCGGCCGCAGCATTTTCCTTTGGTCTTGATGTAACAGGGGAGAAGACTCTTCGATCTCCTGCTTCGCTGCCGCGCGGCGAGCCGGGCTCCAAGGTCCTATAACGACGGCCTTCATAGCTCCCGCCGGCGATGTCTGGTTCTTGACAGCGATGTTATCGGTCACCGTCACAATCGCCTTTGCGTGATAAAAGTTCCTACGCCCACGGAACCCGTCATGCCGACTCGACAGGTAAGGTTGGTCGGAAAAGGCGATAGAAAAACGCACACGATGGAAAGCGTTTGATATCGGCAGAAAGTTTTCAAAATGGTTTTGCGATCGATCTCCTCTTGTGTTGTTGGAGGGGCCCTCGCGCTGGCGGCGGCGACTGCCCTTGGTGCGGACGAGGATCTTACGGCGCTGAGCATCGAAGACCTGATGAACGTGGAAGTCACGAGCGTCAGCAAGTCATCACAGCGCGTCGCCGACGCCCCGGCCGCGATCTCGGTGATCACCCAGGAAGACATTGCCCGCAGCGGCCTGCATGACATCCCCGAGATGCTGCGGCTTGTGCCCGGCATGTTTGTGCAGCGTGGCAATCATCTCACCGGCTGGAGTGTGACTTCCCGCGGGTTTGCCGACCAATTCGCCAACAAGCTCCTTGTGCTGCAGGACGGCCGAACGCTTTATACGCCGTATTTTTCGGGTGTTTACTGGAACACCGTGGATTACCCGATCGCCGATCTGGACCGGATCGAAGTAATTCGCGGTCCGGGCGCCTCGCTCTGGGGCTCGAATGCGGTGAACGGCGTCATCAACATCACCACCAAGACTGCCAAAGAGACGCAAGGCGGCTTGATCGAATCGCGCATCGGCACCGGCTCATCGGATTTGGCGCTGCGATACGGTGGGCAACTCGATGACCAGACGCACTACCGCGTCTATATGAAGGGCCGCGCCTTCGACGATCTCCAGGGTCTTAACGAAGTCGGGGACCAGAACCAATGGCAGCACTCGCGCGGCGGATTCCGCGTCGATCACGCGATCGACGAGAAGAACATGTTCACCATCCAAGGCGACGCCTACTACCAGAGCATGTCCAACGGCGTCACGGTCGGGATTGTCGAGCCGGGCTACACGCATGATTACCACAGCGGCGCCAACCTGCTGGCCAGGCTGACGCATGTGGAATCGAAGTCTTCGGAAACGTCGTTACAGATGTATTACGATCGCGTTAACCTTCGCGATCCACATCTTGAATATCATCTGGATACCATCGACTTTGATTTTCAGCAGCGTTTCGCGGCGTCATCGAGGCACGATCTGACCTACGGGTTGGGACTGAGGTTTCAATACGACACCGTCGGCAGTGAGCGTTTGGACATTCCTATGGTCGATCCGGATTCGCGGACGACTTATCTTGCCAGTGCATTCATCCAGGACACCATCACTCTCGCGCCGGATCGGCTGAAGCTCGTGCTCGGATCGAAGTTCGAGATGAACTCGTTCACAGGGTTTGAGATACAGCCCAGCGGCCGTCTGATTTGGACGCCGGACGAAAAGACATCGTTGTGGGGCGCGATTTCCCGCAGTGTCCGCACCCCCGGTCGGTGGCAGGAGGACAGCAATTTGCAGGACTCCAGTCCTGCAGCCAGCATCGTGATCACCAGCGCACACCCGGACAGTGAAATACTCTGGGCCCACGAGCTGGGGTATCGTCACGAGTTCAACAAATCATTTTCACTTGACATCACCGGCTTTTACAACAATTACGACAAGCTGATCGGCGAACAAACGACCTCCGCCGGCCTGGAAGGCGCTCCACCGCGGTTCGTCGTTCGCAATCAATTTGCCAACGCCCAACACGCCGAAGTATTTGGCGCCGAGGTGGCGGCCATCTGGCAGGTCAACGAACGCTGGAAGCTCCGCGGTTCGTATAGCCATCTGCTGGCATATGTTCATAACGATCTGGACAACCTCGGTGCGTCAGATGCGGACATGGAGCAGTCTTACCCGCAGCACCAGTTTCAGATTCATTCCTACTTCGACATCACCAAAACTCTGAAGTTGAACACCAGTCTCTACTTTGTGGACGCGACCGGCGGGGGCACCATCGCCGGATCCCCGGGCCCGGAGATCAATTCGTACTACCGTGGGGATATCAATGTGATGTGGCAGCCGCAGCCGGGGCTGGACGTGTCGGTCGGCGTGCAAGGCGCGTTTGACGCCAACCACCTCGAGGCGCCTTACAACTCGGGCACGTCGGCCGAAGCGAACTCGTCGGCGTACGCGCAGGTGACCTGGAAATTCTAGCTAACTGTCCATCGGTGGCGGCTCCGCCGGAGATTGCTTCGGCGGAGTCGCTATAGGCGTTGGAGCAGCAGGCTTTGATTTGCGTGGCGGACGCCGTCCCTGGCGTATCTCTTCCTCGAGAACGGCTTTGCGCCGCAGGATGTGATGATAATGCTGGGCAAAACGGTGCGCTTCGTCCCTCACGTATTGCAGCAGCTTGAGCCCCAGGTGGTTACGCCCGAGACGGATCGGCTCTGAACCGTGCTGCGTGTAGATCAACTCTTCCTTTTTCGCCAGCGCCACCACCATCGGCGGCTGGACATCCATCAGCTTGAACACCTCCATCGCCGCGCTTAACTGCCCGATGCCGCCGTCGATGAGAATCAGATTGGGATAAAGCTCCTGATTCGTCCCGGCGTCGCGATAGCGGCGGGAGACAACCTCCTGCAGCGACAAAATATCATTGTTTCCCTGCCCGTGGCTGATCTTGTAACGCCGGTAGCCGTTCTTGAACGGCACGCCGTCGATGAATGAAACCATCGAGCCGACCATTTCGCCGCCTTGCAGGTGCGCGATGTCGAAGCCTTCGATCAGCCGCGGCAGCTCCGGTAACTTCAGTGATTCCTGCAGCGCCTCGACGCCTTCCTGCGGATTGCTGACGAATGCCTCTGGCTGCCAATACGCCTGATCTCCCTTGGCGGCTCGTTGACCGAGCGACTGTAGCGCCTTGATTTCATCGCGCAACTGCGCCGCGCGCTCGTACTGGAAATCCTTGGCCGCCTGCGCCATATCGCGTTCGAGTTCGCGGAGTACGCTCTTGCGCTCGCCATCAAGGAATCGGCGGAGCCGTCGGATGTCTTCGCAATACGCCTCGCGGCTGATCTTGTCGGCGCACGGCGCCGTGCATTGGTTAATCGCGTAGAGCAGGCACGGCCGGAAGAATCGCCGCTTTGTGTCGTCCTCGCGAATGTCCAGATGGCAGGTGCGAAACTTAAACGCCTTCTGCAGGTGCGTGACCGCTTCCTTCAACTGGTAGACGCTCGTGAACGGGCCGTAGAGCTTGACATCGCGCGTCGCCGGCTCGCGGGTGACGTATAGGCCGGGGAAATCTTCTCCGGTAGTGAGCTGGAGGTAGGGGAAGGTCTTGTCGTCGGTCAGCCGGGCGTTGAACTTCGGCTGGATGTCCTTGATCAGCCGATTCTCAGCCAGCAATGCCTCAACCTCGGTATCCATCTCCAGGGCTTCAAAATCGACCACGACCTCCAGCATCGGGGCTTTCTTAAATTCCAGCTTGGTTGACGGCTGAAAATAGGAGGAAACGCGATCGCGCAGCGCCGCGGCCTTGCCGACATAGATGACCCGGCCTTTATCATCCTTCATCAGGTAGACGCCGGGGGTCTTGGGCAGGTGGCGGGCCTTTTCGAGCAGGCCTTTGAGTCGTTGGGTGCGGTCTTCCATCCGTGGAATTAAGTATACGCCGCACGTCCCATAAAAATCCTGCCGTGGGCGGGTGGACGACCACGAATGTTATTATCGGTAACTGCCGCGGACGCAGGAACTGCGGGCTCCTTGGTTAAAGATTGCGCGTTGAGAACGCCGAATTGCTTTTCAGATCGAGAAGAGATCTGGCAAAGGATTGCCGGACGGTTTTTCAACAAGGAGGTTGCCCCGCCAGGTAGACCCACTTCGATGCCGGCCGTTGCGGAGCTTCGGCTCGTTGGGATTCGTCGATCATTCAGTTGCTATCGCCGTTTCCGTTCCCGTAAGTGTCAGCGGACCCCATGCCCGGGAAGGGTGTGTATCCGAGTCAGTAAAAAACGAGAAGGTCTGCTACGGATAGCAGGCCAAAAGAAACCCCGTATCACGGAAGATACCTATGTCACGCATCAATTCTAATATTCCGTCGCTTCAGGCGATGACCCGTTTTGCCAAGAACTCTGCAGACCTCAACACGCACCTGGAGCGTCTCTCCAGCGGCCTGCGAATCAATCGCGGGAAGGACGCACCTGCCGGGCTGATCGGTTCGGAAACGCTGCGTTCCGAAATCCAGGGCATCCGCCAGGGCATCGATAACACGACCCGGGCTAACAACGTCATTAACACCGCAGAAGGCGCGCTCGGCGAAGCCAGCTCGCTGCTGCTGGAACTTCAGTCACTGACCAACGAAGCGGCCAACACCGGCGCGCTGTCGCTGCAGGAAATCCAGGCGAATCAGCTCCAGGTTGATTCGATTCTCAACAGCATCAACCGTATCGCCAACACCACGCAGTTCAACGGCGTCAAGCTCCTGAACGGCCAACTCGATTACACCACCTCCGGCGTCGCGAGTACCACGATCGACACGCTCCAGATCAACGCCGCGAAGCTGCCGGACAACGGTTTCCAGACCGTCACCGTCGAGGTCACCGGCTCAGCTCAACTTGGTAACGTTGATTTCACCGGCACAGACATCGGCACCAGTGCGGTGACGATCGAGGTCGGCGGCAACGACGGCACAGAACAGCTCTCCTTCGCTGCCAATACAGCCACCAGCGCCGTGGCGTATGCGGTGAATAACCTGACCGGCTCGACCGGCGTCAGCGCGATCGCTTCGGGCAGCACGCTTCGCTTCTCGTCGATCGCTTACGGGGAAAGCCAGTTTGTCAGCGTCAAGACGCTGCAAGGCACCTTCACCGACGGCAAAGACTACGGCCAGGACGCGACCGTAAGCGTCAACGGCACATCCGCTAGCGTGGATGGGCTCAACGTGTCGGTGCGCAGCGGCGACTTTGATGTCGAACTCAAGCTCGACGCCGCGTTTGGAACCACCGTCAGCACCACCGGCACAAGCTTCGCCATCACCGGCGGCGGGGCGAAGTTCCAGATCGGGTCCAAGGTACAGCGCCAGGGGCAGATCCAGATCGGCATCGGCGCGGTCGCGACGACCAAGCTGGGCAACGACGTCGTCGGCTACCTGTCGAGCATCGGCAGCGACGGCAACAACTCACTGGTCGGCGGCAACACGATCCAGGCCCAAAAGGTGCTGGACGCGGCCATCAAGCAGGTCGCCACGCTCCGCGGCCGGCTGGGCGCGTTCCAGAAGAACATCGTCGAGACGAACGTGAGCAGCCTGAACGTGGCGTTGGAGAACGTGACGGCCGCCGAGAGCTCGATCCGCGACGCCGACTTCGCCGTCGAAAGCGCTCGCCTGACGCGGGCCCAGATCCTGGTGCAGTCGGGCACCTCGGTGTTGGCCATCGCCAACCAGAACCCG
>JACMML010000364.1 GCA_014379105.1 Phycisphaerae bacterium | reverse complement strand
CGTCGCCGGCCACGCGACGAGGGGTCTTACGTCTGCCCTACGTGCGGCGAGCAGATCGTCATCCCGCTCGACCAATCCGCCGGCCATGAGCAGGAATATCTGGAGGATTGCCCGGTTTGCTGCAACCCGAATGTCATCCACATTGAATTCTTTGAAGACACGGTTTCGCCACGCGTCTGGGCCGACGCCGAGTGACGGACCAGGCACACTTTGCTGCGATTGCAATCATGCGTGCCAATTCCCGCGCAGCCAGATGTGCTTGTATAGCTTCTCCAGCAACTGTGAATCCATCGGCTCCATCGCCGCCGACGCGATATTGGATTCCACCTGCGCCGGGTTGCGCATGCCGGGGATCACGCAGCTCATCGCCGGATCGGCCAGCGCGAACTGGATCGCCGCCTGCGGCATGGTGTAACCGGTGCCTTCAAGATCAGCGCGGATCTTCTCGACGCGCGCCACCGTCTCGCCGAGGCGCGTGTCACGAAAATATCTGTTGCGAAAATCGCCTTCGGGAAATCTCGTCGTCGGCGTCAACTTGCCGGTGAGGCTTCCTTCATCAAACACCAGCCGGCCCATCACCGCCACGCCGCTGGCGCGCGCCAGCGGCAACGCTTCGGCGGCGGGTTGTTGTTCGAAGAGGTTGTAGACGATCTGGATGACATCGATTTGCCCATTGGCCAGCAGCGTGTTGAGCTGATCCTGATCGTGATCCGGCGTGGAGATGCCGAAGGCGCGAATCTTCCCTTCGGCCTTAAATTTCGCCAGCGTCTCAAGCGGCCGCGGATCGCGGTTCCACGCGCGCGACCAGACGTGCAGAAGCAGCACGTCGATGCAATCGGTCTTGAGAAAGCGCAGACGTTCTTCCAGATTGGTGCGGAGATAATCCTCCGGATAGCGCTGCTCCACCGCATCATGCGGCGCCGGCGGCCACGGTCCGATCTTCGGCGGCGTCTTGGTGACGAGGTGAACCTTTGCATGCCGTCCCTCCAGCGCCCGCGCGATCACCTGTTCGCTGCGTCCGTTGCCGTATCCGGGCGCGGTGTCGATCAGATTAACACCCAGGTCGAGGGCGCGGTGCAAAGCGGCGATCGAATCGTCATCACTTTGCTGGCCCCACGCCCCGCCGCCGAGCGCCCATGATCCGAACCCGATCTCCGAAACGGCCCAGCCAAGTTTTCCAAATTCTCGCGTGCGCATTCGATGCTCCATTATAAGTGAGCGAAGACTCTATGGCATCGCCCGCAGCGTCGCCAGCGAGCGCTTGAACGCGTGATACATCGGCGTGGCGCCGCCGGACTTGGTGAACAGCGCGCCTGGCGAGTTGGTGGTTCCCGCGTCATACGCGACGAAGTAGTGGAACTCGTCCACGCCCGAAGCCGCGCAGTGCATGATGAAAGTCTCCAGATCGCGGCTCCACTGGTTGATGGTCGCTCGGCCGTCCCGCAGCGATTTGCCGTAGTTCAGCTGCGCCTCGGTGAACGCGATACGACGACTCCGACGATGCGCTACTTCCACACTCCGGCCCACGCGCTCCAAAGCGATTGAGGTGATTCCATTCGGGTAGGGATGAAACGCCAGTACGTCGGCGTACTCCAGCAACGCATCGGCATGGGTTTCAAGCGCGGTGCAATCCCACGAAAACGCCGGAGCGATGCACTCGATCGTAGGATCGATCGCTTTGATCGCGCGGTACATCGGCGCTTGCACGCGCTCGATGTAAGAATCGATGCGCTTGTCGCGCTCCCATGCCGGCACATTCCAGTAATGGCCGCGTCCGTCGGCGTCGAGCAGGTTGATCTCGTTGCCCAACTCGATGCGAAACACTGCGCCGCCCAGCTGCCGCCGCAGATCGGTGACGGCGGCGGTGGTCCAGACGGCGACATCGCCGGCCGACACGATCGCCGGCGTGAGTCCCGATTGCGCGAAACAGAACGTGGGCACGATCCCGGCAGCGGAAAATGCGACATGTCGCGCGAGATTGCGCGGCCAATACTTGCCGAAATTGCTCGTATCGATCCACTCGCGCGAATTAGTGATCTGCAGCGGCGCGATATGATCGGCGACAAGTGCATGATCACGGCGCATCAGGTCCACTATCCCGACGCGCATCGCCGGAGGCTTCTGGATCGGACTGATCACGACCCGGCGGACGCTCCGCTCGACGAGCCGGCCAAGCTTGTACTGCTCAACGACGACCTTTTGTTCGCCGGGCAATAGATCAGGCAACACAAAGTCGTACGGCGCCTGCCAGCGATCGCCGACGCGCCCGTTGACACTCGGTCCGAACACGAAGACTGATACCGCACCGCCGTCACAATCGACTCCAATCGTCAGCCCCGGCGCGGCGCTGATCGCGCACGCGGGACCGTCGGCGGGCAGGACGAACGTCTTGGCACCGGAGCGGACGGCGATTTGCATGATTCCCATAGTCGGACCTCGTTTGCGGGTTCGGTTGGTGCGCTCACCCGGTGCGGCGCGTTGGCCCTCCCGGAACACAGCCCGCGCTGCGCCGGCGCGCGCAAGCGATCGAACACCCGTGCGCAAATGCCGGATATTTGACGTTCATATTTCTGGTTTCAGTTTTTACGCGCTGCGCAAGCGCTCACGTGCGCTGGTGGGAACGGCGTGTCCACCCGGCTATCATGCACCTGTGATCTTTGCCATCTCACTGCTCGTCAAGGGACTCTACCTTGGGCTCCCCGCGGCGGCGGTGGTGCTGTGGCTGACGACCAAACGCCCGCACCTGCGCAGGCACATCCTGGGCGCGTGGATCAGCGGCGCGATCATCGCGGCGGCGATTCTCGGCGCTTATGTCATCGCGATCGGCGGGCATATCGGGATCGGACAGATCGCGCTGGCGATCTACCTCGGCTGCGCGATGATGATGATGCTGCGCCTGTTCGATCACGGCCTGAAATCCGCGATCATGCGGGTGGTGCTCGATCCCAAATATCCGCTGAATCGCCGCCGGATCGTCATCGCGGCGCTGTCGCGGGTTGTGATCCTCACGAGCATCGCATTGCCGTGGGTGATGTCCGCGGTGATGGTCTATCGGCCGCGCGTCCAGCCATCTGAAACACCGATGACCTTGATGCGCGTAAGCTTCGAATCGCCGACATTCCGCGCGCGTGACGGTACGCAGATCGCCGGGTGGTATATCGCGGCTGACGAGCCGGGGACCACGACGGTACTGCTGTGTCACGGACTCGGTGCGAGCAAGGCCGGCATGTGGATGCTGATGCGTACACTTCACGAGGCCGGCATCAATGTCCTCACGATAGACCTGCGCGCTCACGGCTTCAGCGGCGGGCAGCTGTGCAGCTTCGGGGCGAATGAATCACTGGACGTGCTCGGCGCGGTCGATTGGCTGAAATCCCGCCACCCGCAGCAAAGCCAGCGACTGGTCGCGATCGGCGCGAGCCTCGGGGGCACCGCGATCATCAGCGCGGCGGCGGAAGATCAGCGGATCGATGCGGTCGCGGTGCTGGGAACATTCGACTCGCTGGCGGCGCTGTCGCGCGACGTATCGAGCCTGCACATGGCGCCGCCGATCAGCTGGTTGACCCGGGCATTCGGGCTGCCGATGGCGTCGATGCACGTGGGTGCTAATCTCATGCGGGTCGCGCCCGGCAGGCAAATCGGGCAGATCTGGCCGCGACCGGTGTTGATCGTGCACGGCGGAAATGACGAGATCATACCATTCTCGCACGGCCAGCGCCTGTTTGACGCCGCCTACGAACCGCGCGAAGCAAAGCTCACCGGCGACACGCACAACGGCATTCTGGAGAACCCGGATGTGATCCTGAAGCTCTTGCAGTTCGTCACCGAGGCTGAACCGGCGCCGGTGATCTGACCCGCGGTGATCTGACGCATTATGCTCCGGAAGTAACCGGCGCGGTTGCGCGCCGGCGCGTGAGCTGCGCCACGACGCCCGCCAACACGACTATCCCCGCGCCCGCGATTGCGTAAGACATCTGCCGGTCGATGAATGCGATCCAATAGAACGGTAGCGCCAGAAGGATCGCAGCCGCGGTCAGCAACCAACGCGGCCTGCCCGTGAGTAAGCTGGTGACGACGTACGCCGGGAAAACCAGACCGTAAAAGCTCATGAAGCAGCGGTAGACGACTTCTCCTAGTTCGACGCCGCGGAAGGGAAGTTCGTTGACGAATCCGAAATGCGCCAGCAACCCCGCCGCCAACGCCGCAGCGAGCGTTGCGCTCAACAGCGCGCGAAAGTTCCCATCCTCGTCTCGCGCCTCGGCCTGTTCGTACAGCACGCGCGCATGGACAATCACCGTGAACGCCATCTGCACGGAAAAATGCCCCGCGAGCAGCCACGCTGCAGACGGGGTCGACCGAAACATGGTCGTCGACATGCCGGCCGCCAGGCTGGTCGCGTAGAGCAGCGTGAAGACGATCATCGACGCGAAGAAGACGCAAAACCCAACGCCAAACGCGAGCTTCGCGCCGGCACCGGTCGTGTGTCGACGCGCGCGATGGAATGTGAGATCGAGGTACGGGCAGGTCAAGAACCCCAGTGTGCAGACGGCCGCTAATCCGAGCAGATCACTCGCAGGCACCGCAACCGCCGCCGGCACCGTCAACTGACCCATGTTCCCCATCGCAACCGCCACGCCGACCGAGATGCCGATCACGACAAACGCGATTCGCAGCATCGCGCCATTCCGAATCGCCGGCGTGAACGCCAACTGCACCAGGACCGCCGGCACGACCCACCCGATCGGGCCGACCAGACGCGGGATGATCCAGATCGCGAAAAAGACATGGAATGCGATCGTGACGAGCGAAAACAAACGGCACGCCGCCGCGTGAACCGTCGTCACGCGGGCGCTCTGTTCCGGCGAGCGCATCACCCAACCCATCGCCGCGGCGCCCAAACAATTGGGAACCGCAAAGATGACCCACGCCCAGAAACCGTAGTCGCGGATCAACAGCACCGGCAGAAACATGCCGATCACCCAGGTCCAGCTGATGCCGAGATAGGCGGCCCACGAGAGAGCGGAAGAGGATTTGCGATTTTCAATTGTCAATTTGCAATTACGAGGCAGAAATCCGTCGGCCATCAATTGCAAATTGACATTTGCAAATTGCAAATCCTGTTCACTTCGGCTTGTTCCTCAACGCCTTCATCTTGTGGTGAACTTTTGGCGTGATATGAAATGTCACTTCACACTTGCCGACGCGGCGTTCGCGGTCGTCCTTCTTGCGGAACGGCTGCTGCATGATCTCCATGTCCAGCACGCAATTGAACTCCGTGCCCGACGCGATCAGATCCTGTACGTTCTCGCGCGCCTTCATGCGATAGACCGCGGGTCCGAGGCATGGCCGGAGAAAGGTGTAGTTGAGATTCTTGCAGACGACGGTGTATTCGCTGCCGCAAAGCCCGAACACGTACATGCCGCCGGCGATCTCGGCGTTGCCGAGCAGCGCCCCGCCGGCCATGGCGCGATACCAGTTGCGGTTGAAGCGCCGGAACGGCAGGTACGCCGCAAATGTGTCGGTATCGATCTTCCGCGTGCGGATACCGGAGAAGAACGCGAGTGGAAGCCAGATGAACGAACAGATGCTGTGCCAGAAATTATCCCGCGTGCTGAGCCGGCTGATGAACGCTTCAACCTTGTCGATCCAGGTGGACTTCGGCGCCGGCCGGCGCGGGGGCCGGACGATAACATCTGTGGGGACGCGCTCCGTCGAAGCTGCCGTGGCGGCGGGATCAAGACCATCGATTTTTTGAACGGCCGTGCTGCTCATTTTTCGGTGTCACCAAGCGTGCTCTATGGTAGACAAATTCACATTTCCGACAATCCACTCGTCAAACCTTTACACCCGTTTGCCCAGCCAGGATCGGCTGGTCGCATGCAGATAATAGCGCCCGTTAATCTGCCGAACATCCACGGGGCAATTATAGACACGGGAAAGCAGCTCCGGCCGAAGCACCTCCGGCAACGTCCCGACCGCTGCCGCCTGGCCTCGGTCCAGCAGCAGAATATTCGATGTCGACGGCAATAAATCCTCGACGTGGTGCGTGACCATGATGATTGTGGGCGATCCGCGACTATCACCTGCCAGGTCGCTCAGTGCGCTAAGAAGCTCCTCGCGGCCGCGGATGTCGAGCCCGGCTGTCGGCTCGTCGAGTATCAGCACCTGCGGGCCGCCGACCAGCGCCCTGGCCAGCAGCGCCCGCACCCGCTCGCCGGTGCTGAGGTGTCCGAACGCGCTGTCGGCGACGCCGGCTAGTCCGACGCGCTCAAGCCATTCCTCCACAACTCGCCGCTGCGGGTCGGTGCACGCGTCATAGACGCCGAGTGTGCCATCGAAACCCGTGGATACCGCGTCGCGTGTCGAGAGCGCGTCATCGATCTGGAACGGTCCGTTCGGCTGCACGAGGCGCACGAGTTTGCGCAGGTCATGAAGATTCGTCTCACCAAATACGCGCCCCGCGACCACGACCGACCCGCGCGTCGGCCAGAGATAACCGAGCAGGATTCTGGCCAGCGTGCTCTTGCCCGATCCGTTCGGCCCGAGGATCGCGGCATGCTGGCCCGCTTCCACCGTCCAGCAAATATCCTCGAGGATTACGCGCTGGCCGCGGAGGACAGCGATATCCTTGATTTGGACCGCCGCCGCGTTGCGTATATCGTGGGCCGGATTCATTGGAGATCAGCTATGGTAGCGCAGTCGCATCCCGGGAGAAAGTTTGTGCCGGCACAATTCGATGTCGCCGATTGGGCACAGATCGAGCCACTATGCACGCAGTTGCTCGAAGCCTCGATCGCATCCCCGGCCGAGTTGGAAGCCTGGCTTGGACGTGCGTCGGAGCTGAGCAGCGTTGTCGATGAGTACGGCTCACGGCGATACATCGATAAGAGCTGTCACACCGACGACACCAAGATCGAACAGGCGTTCATGCACTTCGTCGAGAATATCGAACCGAAGCTCAAGCCGTTCTATTTCGAGTTGCAGAAGAAGTACCTCGCCTCGCCGCACCGATCCGGGCTGAGCGACAAGCGCTATGCCATCCTCACGCGCAAGTGGCAGGCGGATGTGGACGTATTCCGCCCGGAAAATATCCCGCTGGAAACGCAGATCACCAAGCTTGTCACCGAATATGACAAGATCTGCGGCGCGATGCTGGTCGAGTTCAAAGGCAAGCAATACACGATGCAGCAATTGGCGCGGTTCAACGAGGAGACCGACCGGACGGTGCGGGAAGAAAGCTTTCAGGTCGCGGCGGCGCGGCGCATGCAGGATAAGGACAAGATCGAGACGATCTTCGAACAACTTCTGCCGCTGCGCCAGACGATCGCCGCCAACGCCGGCTGCGACAATTACCGCACCTTCATGTGGAAGAGCCTCAAGCGGTTTGACTACACGCCGGACGACTGCCACAAGTTTGCCGACGCGATTGAGAAATCGATCGTCCCGCTCGTGCGCGAACTCGATCGCCAACGGAAAAGCGACATGGGGCTGGAGAAGTTGCGCCCGTGGGATCTGGCGGTAGACCCGAAAAACCGCCCGCCGCTGCGCCCGTTTGCCGAAGCGGATGTGGACGGGCTGGTTACACGAACCCGGCAGATATTCGAACGCATGTCGCCTACATTAGCCACCGATTTTGAAACCCTGCGAAGCAACAAGAATCTGGACCTGGAGAGCCGTAAGGGAAAACAGCCCGGCGGATACCAGTGCTGCCTCGAAGAGTGCGGCCAGCCATTCATCTTCATGAACGCGGCGGGTCTGCAGCGCGACGTCGAGACGCTCCTCCACGAAGGCGGCCACGCGTTTCACTTTCTCGCGGCGGCGGCGAACGAGCCGCTGACCTTTCTGCGCTCCGCGCCGATGGAATTCTGCGAAGTGGCATCCATGTCCATGGAAGCGCTCGGCAGCGACCACTACGATCTTATCTACGATGATCCCGCGCTGGCGGCCCGTGCGAAGCGCACCTATTTTGAAGGCGTCATCCGCTTCTTCCCGTGGATGGCGACCATCGACCAGTTCCAGCACTGGATCTACACCCACCCCGGGCACTCGGCCCAGGAGCGCACCAGCGCGTGGCTCGCGACGCTGGAGCGCTTCAGCAGCATCGTCGACTGGACCGGCTACGAGCAGGTCCGCGCCGCCAGTTGGCAGCGCCAGTTGCACCTGTTCCATGTGCCGTTTTACTACGTGGAATACGGGATCGCCCAGATCGGTGCGTTGCAATTGTGGATGAAAGCCAAGGAAGACACGCAGCGCGCGATCGCCAACTACCGCTCGGCCCTGAAGCTCGGCGGTACGCGCCCGCTTCCCGAACTCTTCAGCGCGGCCGGACTGCGGTTTGATTTTTCGATCCAGACGATCGAACCACTGATCCGCGCGGTGGGCGAGGAGCTGGCATCGTTGCCCGCTTGAGCGAATCGACTACGATCACTCGTGTGACTCCGCAGGATTTTGAGGAGCAGCTTCGCACTCTCGATCGCATCGCCACGCTCGTCGCCCGCGGGCGTCATCGCGAAACCTGGCGATTCGAATACGCCGGTCAGCCGTATTATGTCCACTTCTATCCGCGCACCTCGGCGTATAGCGCCAGTCTCGCGGCAAGGGAATTTGCGAGCTTGAAAACGCTTCAGGATTTCAAGATCCCCGCCGTGCGGGTGAACGCGCTGCTCTCGGGGTTCCAGTTCGGGCAGCGCAAGGGAGACGCGGTGATCACCCAGGGCGTCGAGCGCGGCGCGACGCCGGGCGCAGCGCCCGACGCGAACCCCGTTGTGCGGCTTGATCAGCTCAATCGCAATGATCGTCGCGCGCACCATCACGCGGTGTTACAGATTATCGCGATTCTCAAACAGATGGCCGCCCACGATGTGGGACACGCATCGCTCTCACCCGCGAGCTTTCTGATACGCGACGGCGACATGATCCTTCACGACGTGCTCGATCTGAAGACCGAAGGCCTATCCGATGAGCACCTGATGCAGTTCGCTCACGCCGCCGAGTCGCGGGCCACGCGCGCCGATCGATTGCGCGTCTGGCGAGCGCTGATGGATGACAAACCGATCCCGCGCGACCGTGCCCGCAACGCTCGCTATAAGAAGGACCTGCGTACCGATCCGATCCAATCAATCGGGATCGACGATTGGCGCGCCACGTTCCGCGCCCGACCGGTCGAACCGCTTGCTTATTCTCAGGCATCGCGATTGAGCATCGAAGCATCCGACTGGCAACGTGAATGGCCGCGGTTGGTGGCGAGAATCAATGCGGATCAATTGGAAGTCCTCAAGCGCGACCGCAGCGGCGATGTGCTTGCTGGTGAGATCACGCTGCAAGGCCGGCCGATCGATGTCATCGTCAAGCGGCCACGCAATAAGTTCTGGTATCGTTACCTCCTCGACTTCTTCCGCGCGAGCCGAGCACGACGACTCTGGAACAAAACCCGCTGGCTGCAGGTGCGGCACATCCCGACTGAATACCCGCTGGCCGTCATGGAGAAGCGGCGATGGGGTTATGTCGTGGACGCCGTCGCGCTGTTCGAGCGCGTTCCGGGCAGCGCGCTGGATCGGGCGGACCTGAATGAAATGCCGCCGGGCGATCGCGAGGATTTCTTCCGCGCCTGCGGCCGAATCCTGCGGAAGATCGAAGACACCGGCCTCACCCACACCGACGCCAAGAGCAGCAACTGGATCGTCTTCAACAATCAACCCGTGCTGATCGACGCGTATGGCATTCGCAAGCTCAACTCCTTTCTGCAACTGTTCGGCATTCGTCGACTGCTGCGGGCGATGCGCGATCATCCGCAATACACCCCGACTGATTCGCTGCATCTTTGCCTGGGATTTCAGCCGCGCGGGATGCCGCCGACCGATGACACGGAGCCGGCGCCATGAGCATTCCCCTGCCGCGCGAGCCGCGACGCATCTTGATCGTCAAACCCAGCGCGCTGGGAGATATTGTCCATACGCTGCCGTTCCTGCATCTGCTGCGAAAGCGATACAAAACCGCCGAGATCAGTTGGCTGGTCGTGCCGGCGTTCGCGGGTCTGCTGGAACATCATCATCTCCTGGATCACGTGCTGCTGTTCGAGCGCAAGCGCTTCGCCAACCTGTGGCGGGATGCTTCGGCGGCGAAGGGATTATTCCATTTCGCGATGTCGCTGCGGCGCGAGCAATATGATCTGGTCATTGATCTGCAAGGCCTCCTGCGCAGCGGCTGGATCACATGGCAGACGCGAGCGCCGGTGCGCGTTGGTTTCTCTAATGCCCGCGAAGGCGCGCCGATCTTTTACACGCACCGCGTGCCGACTGATACGCCGGACAAGCACGCGATCGAGCGGTATGTGGATATCGCCGAAGCGCTGGACTGCGGCCGCGGGCCGGTGGTGTTTGATTTCGGGATCACCGACGAGCCGCGCCTCGCCGTACGCGAATTGCTGCCGGATATCGAGCGCTATTGCGTCCTTCTCCCCGGCACCAATTGGGCGACCAAGCGCTGGCCGATGGAGAAGTTTGCCAGGCTGGTCGAACCGATCGAGTCCCGCTTCGGCCTGCGCTGCGTCATCGCGGGTGGGTGCGATGTCGTCGAACTGGCGACACAAGCGCCCGCTGCGATCAACCTCGCGGGAAAAACGAACTTGAAGGAGCTGGTCGCGCTGCTCGATGGCGCGAGTCTGGTCATCGCCAATGATTCGGGCCCGATGCACATCGCCAGCGCGCTGAATCGCCCGCTGGTCACGCTCTTCGGCCCGACCAATCCCGTCCGCACCGGCCCGTACGCAAGACCGGAAACCGTCACGCGCCTCCAGATCGCGTGCAGCCCCTGCTACTCGCGCACCTGCAGCCACCATTCGTGCATGCAGTGGCTTGAAGTGGAACAGGTGTTGGCCGACGCGGCGCTCGCACTCCACCGTGTGATCGACCCCGCTGCCGGCATTCGCGGACCGAACGAGGGTGCGAAATGAAAATGCGCACCTGTCGCAAATGTAGCTTTTTGGTGACGTAACCTCATCGCCGGCCACGACCTATCGATGCAACAACCCGCGCACGGGTGCGCATTTTGTTGCACGACGATCCGCCGCGGCATCGTCGCGAGCTCGCCAGCTATTCGTTTCTGCAAAATGTCAAAGAGCTTCCCGCCGCCGTCGCCAGCGAGCGACGGGGTTGGCCGAATGATGATGTCCGTCCATATACACACGCCGCGCTGCGCCGGCGCGCGCAAGATGGATTCGCCCGCCGCTAAGTGCTTATCCGGCCACGCGGAATTTTTCAGGATTGCACTTAGTCGCGCTGCGCCAGCGCCCCGAAATTCAGCGGTCCGACATTCGAGTTTAATAAAACTCATCTTCGTCCGACCATTCGCGAGGGCAGGTCAGGGCGGGACCGAGTCTTGCTTAGTGTCGGGCTCTGCAAAACCGGGGTGTAGGTCAATAGTAATCTGTCTTGTCTTAGAATCGAACACAAATTTGGCTATTGGCGCCAGAGGTCGTCCCTCACGCACTTCCATATATCGTGGGTGTCCTTGAAGAGCATATCAAGCATCTCGATAAGTCGACGTAGTGTCTCTGCAGAGGCCCTAACATCGAGTTCGCGGTCAGAGTAAACTTTACCATGAAATATAAAATGCCGTGGCTGCGTAGCCTGCTCATACTCTAGCCACAGAGATGGGGAGCGCGATTTAATCACTGTGGAAACATCGAGAGAGATAAATCTCTGGCCCAATTTTTCAAAAAGACCTCGCTCGTTAGTCGTATTGATCTTGTCGAGTATTGGAAGTGTTGTCGCCTCCCAAGCCGCTCGCTCTTCAGGTTTGCGTGAACTGGACTCATATAGAGCCGAAACTGCCATGTTAATATAGAACGATCGTATCAAGCGGTGAAGTACGCGCCATCCGACTTGGAACGCGGTTTCCCACTGTCCGCGCCCGAGTAAACTGTCAAACTCGTCGAATTCTGTCGGGCTCATTGCTTGCCTACGACATCTTTGGCTGGTCGCGTCTGTCAACTGCGTCCCGCGCCGGCTCCGGGAGAGTTGAATAGAACTCGCTCACTTCTTTCGGCTCGGTGATCATCTTCGCGGCGACGAAGTTTATCAACTTAAATAATGTCACAGCGGTCGCGTGGTCGTCCTTGATATCAATTTCCCCCGGATGCACGGCATTGTTCCCAATCACTCTCACACTATCGAGGGCCTGTTGCACGCCCGTGGGCAGCCCCTCAGCAACAAGTGCTTTAATATCGTCATTGATATGACGACCCGGCTGCCCCAGATGCTTGCAGAGCTTTTGAATCGCCAACCGTAGGAGTGCTGCAGCTCCTCGCGGAGATTTGTTGACGATCGACGCCGCCTCGTCGTAGTCAGTGCGAACATCATCTGGTAGATCGGTATTAGCCGGTTCAGCGTGCCCGACTTCGGGATAGATGATTTTCCCTTCGTGCCAAAGGATAGATTCCTTGCAATGTGCACATCGTGAAAGTCGAGACATCTTATCTACGGACAGAGCTTGCCAGGCACTGTTAACTAAAATATGCAGTTCAAACCAGGAATGATATGCAAATGCATGACAATGCGCGCAGTTAAACGTCTGCTTCGCGAACGTTGGCGGTGTGTAAGGCTGTCTCATTCGGGCTCCTCACATCTTCTGCACATGCTCCTCGTCCAGTATCTCCTGAACGTTGACCAGGTTGATGATTCGTCCGGTGCGCTTCTGAAAGCCGGTGCATTCATCGAAGGAGTCTGTGGTGTAGCCAAAAGAGACGAAGAACCCGAGCTGGCGGCCGCTTTCGCCTTCGCGCTCCATGACGGCATGTCCGGTCGGCCGACTTTGTCCCATCTGCTCGACCTTGATCGGGAACCAGTCGTCTGAGAATAGTCCGCCTTTATCGGTTGCGCGATTTTCGTTTTGCCGTTGCCGACAGCCGTCCACGCCATGTCACCGACCTGCACCTTATTCGGGAGCCGTCCAGTGCGATGACCCGCCCCGACGGTGGACACTCGGCCTAAAACCATGTTAGCTTGTAGTCTGCGTTACCCGCAATGACCTTGATGATGATTATCATTCCAGCCCGGAACTGAAGAAGTTCCTTCGAAAAACGCCGCCAATTCGGATCGCTGGCGTTGCATTTTAATGTCCTCATGTTGGTTGATGCTCCAATATCCCTCAGAAAAGTGTCGATCGCTCGCTGGAGCTGATTCATGGCCAGAAATACATTCGACTCCGGATCAACATTTGCTCTTACCGCGATTAATCGCTCGCGGATTAAACTCAGCGAATCAAGAACAAGCGAAGGACGTTCATTATCCATGGCTTCGTAGAAAACCCGCTTGTTCTCGAGAAAGGACACCAGCTCGCGAGATTGTTGGTGGTACTGCCGCGCGTTTTTGAGCGAAAGTAGCGCCGCTTCAAGATCTTTTCCAACAATTCGCCGGATGACATCTTCATGGGCTTTTTTCCACTCGCGCAGCATTTCAAGCGTGTACTGAACGGGGTCGTTGTCGATCTTGGTGTGGCAAATTTTGCAAAGCCAAATTCCGTTATCGGCGGCTTTCCGCATTACTGTAGCCGATCGATCGGCCCGGGGACCACGTGTTGACGCCGCTATCATATGGGCGGCCTCCGCTACAGACCGCACTTTTCCATCTGTCGTTCCATACCCTGTCAAACGGTAGCAGTCGGGGGACGAACATATGAACATAGCGCGTTGAGCAATCACCCTCGAAACCTTCTCCGGAAAATCGCCCCCGCGTTTTGTAGATGGTTCGGATGTCGTTGTTTCGCCTTTGTCTTTTAGTGTCTTTTTCATTTGAGTGCTTACTTTTGGTTGAGTGCTAGTCACAGGCTTGTTGCCGGTATTCTTTAGCACGCGGAGCAATAGGCGACGCGCGTGTCGAATATGGCGGACGGCTTACCCGGCTTGTTAGCTGGTGCAAGAAACACGGGGGAAGGGATCGCGATATTCGCCGCCCATTTGTTCCCCTTTTTGCCATGTAAAAGAGTTTAATCCAGCGATTGACCGTAGGCAACGTGAAGCTGTTACGCGGTGCGATGAATCGCGCCCTACGATAGGTGCCAATGCATTGCTACTCTCCCACCACCCGATCCACTTCGTCATAAGTGGTGATGCCTTCTGCAGCCAACGAGAACCCATGCGTTTTCAGTGAGAAGATGCGGCCTTGGTTTAGGGCCTGCAGGACGTCGCCTTGATTGTTGCGGCCGATGGCGGCGCGGACGATTTCGTCGATCACCAGCAGCTCGAACACGCCGCGGCGGCCGGAGTAGCCGGTGCCGAGGCATTTGATGCAGCCGACGGCGCGGTAGATCGTCGTCAGCGATTCGTATTGCGAGCCCATCTCGCGCAGTTGCTCGTCGGTGGGCGCGGCCGGTGCTTTGCAGAACGGGCAGAGCGTGCGGATCAGGCGCTGGGCGAGCAGCAGATTCAGGCCGCTGGCGATCAGGAACGGCTCGATGCCAAGATCGAGCAGGCGGAACACGCTGCCGATGGTGTCGCGCGCGTGGACGGTGGAGAAGACCAGGTGCCCGGTCATCGCGGCCTGCATCGCGGTCTTGGCGGTCTCGGCGTCGCGAATTTCGCCGACGAGGATCACGTCTGGATCCTGCCGCAGCGTGCTGCGCAATAGCGAGTGAAACGTGCTGCCCATGTCCTCGTTGACCGGCATCTGCGTGACGCCGGGGATCTGGATTTCCACCGGGTCTTCGATCGTCACCACATTGCGCTCGCTGGCATCGATTGAGCGCAGCACCGCGTAGAGCGTGCTGGTCTTGCCGCTGCCGGTCGGCCCGCAGACCAGCAGCATGCCGGCGTCGCGCTTGATGCCTTTTTCGATCGTGCGGAACATGGCTTCGGGGAGATTGAGGTCCCACAGGTAGCGCGGGGAATTGGCGCTATCGAGACAGCGAATCACCAGCTTTTGACCGAAGATCGATGGCGTCATGCTCACGCGGTAATCGACTTTGCGATCAGGCACGCGCGAGACGAAGCTCCCCTCCTGCACCGCATTGCGGACGGAGATATCGATATCGCAGAGAATCTTCACCACCGACAGCAGGCGCACGCCCAGGTCTTTCTTCAGCCCGGCGACGGTGACCATCGATCCGTCGGCGCGGACGCGGACCTGCCAGGTTTCGCCTTTGGGCTCGATATGGATATCGCTGGCGCGGGTGCGGAAACAGACCAGCAGGATCAGCCGCAGGATCGTGACCGCTTCGGCGGGGATGCCGGTGGCGTCTTCGTCGCGCGAGCCGTGCACGATATCGCCGCGGCCGTTGATGAGTTCGATCTCGTTGAGCGTGAATGGCTTGTGCGGCAGCGATTCAGCCAGCTGCGCGAGCTGCCGCGCCGGACCCACGCCGGACGCCTCGCCGGTGATGCCGGCGCTCCAGCGCGGGGATGGTTCGTCGCTTAGCGTCGGACCGCCCGCACCGCTGCCCGCGCCGCTGATTGTCCCGCTCATGGTTGCCGACGCCGATTCCAGAACACCTTCGCCCGCGGCGGCGGAGGTCGCGTTGATCTGCAGGCTTTCGTCCACCGGCTTGGAGCCGATCAGCACGGACTTCCCGCCGCCGCCGGGCAGGCCGGAGTAATAGCGGAAAACGTGGCTGCCGGTGCGGATGATGTCGCCGTGGGCGAGTTTCTGTTCCACCTGGACCAGAACATTATTCACGGCGCTTCCGTTGCGGGAGCCCAGATCGCGGATGTAACAGCCGTCCTCGCGCTTCTCGACGACCGCGTGATAGCGCGACATCTTGTCGTCGTCCAACGAAACGACGTTCGCGGGCTGGCGGCCGATCGTGATCGGCTTGCTCTCGCGCACCTCGAGGCGGCGCGGCCCTTTGGGAGTTTCAAATTCGAGATATGCCACTGGTCTATTTTACCGCCATTACTTGGTCTCGATCCGCGGAAAAAGCACCGCCGCCGTTCCCAATTGATGTCCGGCGGGCAGATCGCTGCCGATTAAATCAGCGATCGTCTGCCCGTCCAACACGACGTTCATCTGCGCCAACCCCGCCGCCGCCTTGGCGGGCAGGATGGGCAGCAGCGCCGCGAGCACTTTCTTGCAGCCCTGGGCGCAGAGATTCAGTACGGTATCGAGCTGTTTCTGCTGCGCGGGATCCTTGGCAAGCTTGAACGGCTGGGTTTGATCAATATATGTGTTGACCGCGCGGGCCGCCTCGATCGGGAGCAACACGGCGCGCTGCAATTCGAGCCCCGCGAATGCGCCAGCGACGGCGGCGGGCAGATCAGCCAACGTCTTGATCAATACGGCATCGCGATCTTCGGTTATCCCCAGCGCGGGCACCTTGGCATCGCGGTATTTGGTGATCATGTTCATCGTGCGGTTCAGCAGATTGCCGACCACATTGCCGAGCTCGGCGTACGCGGTCGCGAGCTCCGTCTCTTTCCAGTCCAGATCAGAACCGAACGGCGCCGCACGCAGCAGGTAATAGCGCAGCGTGTCCAGAGAATAGGTTAAATTGACCGCGCGCAGGCGATCCATGTCGATGAAGTTGCCCAGCGACTTGCCCATCTTTTTCCCCTCGCTGGTCCACCAGCCGTGGGCGAAGAGCGTTTTAGGCAGCGGCAGGTCCAGGCTCATCAACATCGCCGGCCAATAGAAGGCATGAAACCAGAGGATCTCCTTGCCGATCAGATGCACGTCCGCCGGCCAGAATGCCGCGAGGTCTTTATCAGCTTCTTTGCCATCTTTTTCGCCAGCTTCATTGCCATCTTTATCGTCGGTGCTGCCCGGCAGGCCGAGCGCGGTGATGTAGTTGCTCAGCGCGTCGATCCAGACATACAGCACGTGCTCCGGATCGTTGGGCATCACAATGCCCCACTTCAGCGACGCCCGGCTGATCGACAGGTCCTGATTCCAGCCTTTGAGCTTGCTGAGAATCTCGTTCTTACGGCTCGGCGGCAGGACGCGAATCTGGTCCGATTCGATCGCCTGGAACACGCGGTCAACGTACTTCGTGAGTTTGAAAAAGTACGTTGATTCCTTGTACCGGCCCAGCGGTTTTCCAGACACGACCGACTTAAACTCGTTGGCCTTGGCTTCGGTCTCGGTGATGAATTCTTCCTGGCCTTCGTCGTACCATCCTTCGTAGCTGCCGAGGTAGATGTCCCCGCTGGCGAGCATGCGATTGACGATCTCCGTGACCGATTTCACGTGCCGCGGCTCGCTGGTGCGGATGTAATCGTCGTTGGTGATGCCCAGTTCTTTCCAGAAATCGATAAACGTCTGGTCATTCTTTTCCGCCAGCGCCTGGGGCGTGGTTTTCTGCTCCTCGGCACTTTTAACCATTTTTATGCCGTGCCAGTCGGTTCCGGTGAGAAACCACGTGCGGCCGCCGGCCAGGCGGTGATATCGGGCGATGACGTCGGCGCAGACCGTCGTATAGACGTGGCCGAGGTGGGGCTCGCCGTTGGGGTAGTAGATCGGGGTTGTAATATAAAAACGTCGCGTCATCGAATGGGCCTTTATACCGGAGATTCACCGAACATAGAATGAGGCGATGATTGAAGCAGATCCCGACTTCACGCAGGTGCTCACCGCCATCTCACAACGGGCGACCGAGAACGACATCGCCGCCGCATGGCCGCAGGTGGATTTGGACGAATTGGCCGCCATCGGCGCGATGCGCTGGGCGATCGGCCGTGCGTACGGCGGAGACGATCTGGACGCGCTGGAACTGCACGACCGCTACGAGCTGATCGCATCGGCATCCCTCGCGACCGCGCTGGTTCTCTCGCAACGCGACACGGCCGCGGGTTATCTCGAAGCATCGACGAATGACGATTTAAAAAACGATCTACTGCCGAAGCTGGCTCGAAACGAGCTATGGACCACCATTGGCATTTCCCATCTGACAACATCAACCCAATCCGGCACGTTGATCGCGACGCCCGAAGCCGGTGGGTACGTAATCGACGGCACGATCCCGTGGGCGACTGGCGGCACGCAGTCGCAGTTCGTAGTGGCGGGCGCGAAGACCACGGGCAGCGAACAGCTGATCTTTGCGCTTCCGGTTGATCGGCCCGGCGTCACACGGCAGCAACCGATCAAGCTCGCGACGCTCGCGGCCGCGCCGACAGGCGCGATACTTTGCCAGAACGTAAAGATCGAGACCGCGCTCGTCATCGCCGGCCCGGCCGAGCGGGCTTTGGCAAAACGTACGAAGTCATTGCCGATCGGTCAGGTGTTCGCCGCGCTCGGATTAACGCGCACCGCGATGACTTTGATCGCGCAGATCGATCTCCCCAGCGCCGCGGCGACACTGGAAGCGCTGCAGCGACAGTTTGGGGAGTTGTCCGAAAGCGTCCGCCAGGCGAACAGCATCATGATCGAGCGTCACGATCTGCAGACCGGCCCGCTGCTGCGCAGCGAATGCAACAGCCTCGCGATCCGCGCCGCACATGCCGCTGTCACGCTTTACAAAGGTGCGGGGCTGCGCGTGGATCATCCCGCGCAGCGCCTCGCCCGCGAGTGTCTATTCCTGCTGGTCTGGTCAAGCCCGATGTCGGTTATGGACCGCAATCTGGAACTGATCAGCGAAACACATTGACGATGGCCAATTACAAACCGCAGAGCAAACCGCACACCGAATCCGTGGCGACCCGCACGGCACTTTGCCCGCCCTTGTCGCGAAAAAATCCCCGGCTATACTGATCGGCGTACGGTCGATTAGCTCAGTTGGCTAGAGCACCAGCATGACACGCTGGGGGTCACAGGTTCGAGCCCTGTATCGGCCATTTCAGTAAGTCACACCGATCGCGAGAGTTAGCGAACCTGCCGGTGTCGGCAGTGCGGTGCAAACGCAGCCCTCAAAGGCGTACATACGCCTTTGGCTTCTGCAGGAGCATCGCGATGCCAATTTTATTCGCGAAACTCCCCAAGTATTCACTCCACAAGGCGTCTGGACAAGCTGTCCTTAAGCTGAACTACCGAGTGCACTATCTCGGTCCATTCAACTCGGACGAAAGTCGTCGTGCGTATGACCGAATCATCGCGGAATATCTGAGTTCCGGACGCCGTCCTGTCGCGCTAGATGATCGGCCGAGTATCGCTCAACTCGCCGTTGCGTTCCTCGAACACGCAGAGACCTATTACCCGACGAAGGATGGGCAAACACCGCCGGCATGGCGGTCAGGTGTTGCGAAAACGAATTGGACCAGGTGAGCAGATTCGCATCGCTCATGCGAAAGTAAGGAACGGACATGGCAATCTCCTTGCGGAAAGATTCGCCCGTCCGACAAAAAATGCCGCTCACCATACAGCGAGCGACAGAGGCCGCGTCGTCAAGGCGTTGGGAAGAAAACCGGCGAATGGCGCGGCGACTTGAGGAGATTGCGAGAAAAATTACGCCGTGCTCTCTGACAAATGCCGTCGACTGATAAAACCGTCCGCTGACATGCTGCCGCGCGCGCCAAGCATCGGCGCGATGCAGATTCGCCATCCGCGAGCGCGTTCTGCAATTGAGCAACGCCCCTTTTAAATGAGCAAGCGAGATATGTTTGGAAGCAAAGACGATTGGTCAGGTAGCAAAAGCGGTCTGCAAGCGGGCGTTGCTTCAAAAGCGGTTTGCCGTCGAGCGAATGTGTTTAACCGTCCGCGGAAGCGCCCTCATTTTCTGAATCATTGTTGAATGTCACCTCTTCGGCTCAGACAAGGGCGCAATGGCATAAGATGGTTATAAACTTTGCTGCGGACCAATTGTTCTATTGATTCGGGATCTTCTCGACACGGTAAATTACTTCCGCGTAGCCGTCACCATTGTCGTACGGGATACGATCATTCATACCGAGCCGAGCTATCGCGTCAACGTTGGTGGGGTTTCCGATCGCGTCACTAGGTCTTGAGAATGGAGTCGCCGCACCAAGTTTTACCGAGCTTGTCCTAGCGTCCGCGTCGGGTGTCATGATGCCGCCGACCAGACTCCCCCATGATGAATTGGGCGAGGGACTTCCAGGCCCAGCCACGCCAGGCGATGGAACTCCTTTCGAAGTGACGTCGTAGTACGGGCCTAAGATCGGTTCGAGACTCTCGCTGTCGCGCAGCGCAACACACACGATTCGCTTCCAAACCGCCCTCCGCACAGTCAACGGAACCGGAATCGTGCTTCGACTGGATTCACTGTACAGGTCGACCTTGAACTGATTACCTGATCGCTTCGATGGATCCGCAATGTCACTGAAGACGTTTTCCCGGACGTAGCTTTCAGCCAAAGACTCAAAAAGGGGAAAACCAGAGGTTGCGGTAGGCGAAGTGATCTTCTCATCAACTAGAACATCGAACTCTGCTCTCATCCATTTGACAAATGCATCGACATCGCCGGGCGCAGCATTGTACGCCGCAACGAGACGCGTGACATCGACTGTGTAAGGCTCGCCTCTTTTCGATAGCAGACGTTCAATATTATCTAGTTGGTCGCCTGTCCACTTCTGTGTCGCTGCGGAAACAAGCACTGCTCGCTGTCCGGCGGGGATTTTGATAAATCCATTGTTACCGACACTGATGTCACTGGTTCGCACCGGTTCACTCAGCATCACGGTGGCAGGCACTCGAACTTGTGAGCTAGCCGGTATCACTCCTGAGGCAATTAGGGTGAATAGCCCAATAGCAGTAGCCGTCAGCGCAGCAAACGTGACGAGAAGGACGAAAACGAGCAAGAACAACGCCGCTACAATCCCTCGCGAGGGTTTCCACCACACACGATCTAACTTACCGTTGCATGCGTCGACAAGGTCCTGTTCTATGAGATTCGGATCGGCCGCCAACTTTTCTTTACTGGCTCGGTTGAGAAAGCCACCCACAATATCGATTGTTACCAAATTCCCGTCTTTATCTAATCCTTGCATCTGCTTGAACACCCGCCATGAAAACAGAATGTTGTAAACCATCAGAGAAATGAGGGCACCAACGGCGGCGATAACCAGCGTGCCCGTAAGTGTTTTGACGGTGTCTGGCGTTCGCAAAAAGAAAAAAGCAAGCACCATGGCCGCTGCGGAGAACAACGCTGCGAAACGGATCGAGGCATTAGGGAAGAACTCGCCGACCGGCTTCCATTTCTTCCATCCGCGGAGAACTTGTACAAGAATCAGGGAGATCGCCGTCATAGAAACAGTGACGGCGAAGACAAGCGAGGTGTAAGGCCCTGCGCCCGACGCACCCGTGCTTGATCCGCTAGCCGGCGATGTCGCTTGGGCGATTAGTTCAATCATATGGTTACCAGCGTGCCAGAGGTATGCATTCGCGGGATATCAAAATGCGATGTCGTTTCGAACTGGGGCATTTGATTGTTGTGTACAACAGACCCCATGACTCCAAAAACGTAAATGCCGGGATGCAGATGCTGTGTGACCGGCGTTGAAGGGCCGCCAAATACGTTTGAAGTCTGAAAGTAGTACGGCGACGAATAATATATTTGGTGATTCGGATTTTGATTGTGCAAAGTAAAGGGCACGGGAGCATAAGCAGCCTGCGGACTGATGCTTGAGAATCGACTGCTCAAAAATCGACTGACGCCGCGCTTGACAAAGTTTAGAGCCTCGCGAGGCGCGAAGAATCGCACCTTCTCTCCGTCGCCGGCCAACCCTGCCCAATAGCGCGATCGGCGGACTTCTTCCCACCACAAATAACGAAGTTCTGAAAAGAATTGAGGGTATCCGAACAATGGATACGGTGGTTGGAAGACCTCAATCGGCGCGTATTCAAAGTCTCCCATTGGAACGCAAGGCATTTTCTCGCCGATCTCCTCGAATAGCGCCGCCTGCCGATAGAATCGCGTGGCGTGATCTGTGACATCAGAAACGAAGACGCCTTCAGCAATGTTGAACGCGGCGGTGAAGTTGGGGCCGGGCTTATCTTGCTCATATGGAATGGCGAACCGCGCGTCGTTATTTCCAAACAACGCGTCGGCGATGCGTTCTCCGCGCGTATCATTTTCTGCCATGTGTATTTCCGATCGACTCGGGAGTTACGCAATCGGCACAATCGCCTTCACCAGCACGTCCAGCGCAATGTCGATTATGCGGTACACGATCTTCTGAATGCGTGTCAGAACGGCGATGGTCGCGTTGTTGGCTTCGATCTGCGCCATCTTCTTAAGTTTTTTTAGAAGCGTTGAGACATCGTCGGTATCGAGTTTGCCCTCGGCCAGGTAGCCGAGCGCTTTCTGAATCTGCGTCGCGGAGTACTTGATGAATTCGACTCCGTCCTTCTTCGCTTGGCCAAACAGGTCAAGAAACTCTCTCTTGATTTCCGCCAGCGATTTGGAAGTGATCGATTTAAGCATCTCTTCGATGTCCATGGCCTGTCCCTTTGGTCAATGGTTATGATTACTTGTCCGAGTCGGTCTTTCGCAGGTCTTCACCAGCGATCGCGCGGTCATAGGCGCGAGTCGTTGGGCCTTTCATAGTCTCTGCTTGCGTGGGGTTAATCTTGTCCTTAGAGCCAATGTTGCCGACATCGTCTCCGTATATTCCATGGAGCAGTTCAATGTTTGAAGTACGCAGGCCGTCCTTCAGGCTTTTGGCGTACTCCTCGGCCTCACGGAACCGGAGTTCACCGCCGTCCACGGCAGTTTCAAACTTCGCTTTATCGTAAGGCTTACCGCTGTCGCTCGTCACGTCGTCGATTACCTTGATGTGATAGGCCTTGAGGGAGGTGAGGTGTTCACGCGATCGAGCGTCGAAACCTCCTATGAAGTTGCACCCGGTCAAGAGGAGTAGGAGGAGCAATGCAGGCAGGAGAGCAGGATGAATTCTGCGCATGTAAAAAGCCTTCCCTTGTGAACGAGATTCCCTAGCTTTCCTGATCAGAATAAATTGCTTTTCGTCGCTGTCAATTTCTTCGCACAATCGCGACAGGCGTATCGCATGCCTCCGGCAATTCCGCCGATAGGAGTGAAATGCTCGCCCTGTCCATCCGCCAGCCCTACGCCGAGTTGATCCTCCGTGGGATCAAGACGGTGAAGCTTCGGGCGATGCCGACGAAGGTCATCGGCCGGCGGTTTTACCTCTACGCCGTCAAGGCGAAGGCCAAGCCGCCGATCTGGTCGGACGATCTGCAGTTCGATCATCCGCCGGGGTGGATGATCGAACTGACAGGAATGTTTGAGGTATTCGTCGGTGGGCCGCCCACTCGCCTCGCTCGCGACCTCATGATGTCAAAATGCGGAAGCCGGATGAGATGCGGTTGCTGAGACGGTTCAAATCCCCGTCATCAAATCACAGGCGATGGTGTTGTGTAAGTCGCGTCAGTGCATGGAGTTGGCTAAAAAATTCCTGCTGGTTCAACTGTGTCCAATAAAATCGGGGTGACAAGACACCAGTTGAACTTTTTCTGCGTTTTTGCAACGAAATCGCGGTTTCTGGCAGCGCTCCGATTCTCGGCTGTTTCACGACTTAAGTGACTCAGTGAGTGATTAGTGATCGTAAATCTCCTTCCGCCGCAGAAATGCGACGGGCCCACCTTCCAATACAGCCGCACCGCCCAATGAACCGGCGAATACCTATACGCTCAACCAGGGGATCGCACTGAATCTCGATATCGGCACCTTCATGAGCAGTCCGTCCAACACCTTGATTTCTGAGCAAAGAACGCAGTTCAACTGGTGTCTTGTCACTGCGATTTAATTGGACAGAAATCTGCTTAGGTGATTTCGCAATGATATCTTTTGTGAATGGACACTTGCGATCGTTCCCCAAGTTCAATGAGTTGCTTCGAGGACCTTTGGAAACCTCGATTTACGGCGACCAGATAACGGGATTTGAACTGCCAAAGATGTGCATAGCCTGGTATCGACCTCCGGCAATTTCAGAGTCCGATGAAGGCGATCGCACTGCTACGGAACACTCGCCGGCCGATCATCATTCGCCCGAAGGTCGAGATGCAATCACGGGGGTTTGCTCTTTAGCCAACCAATCCCGCGAAAATTAATCCCTGCGTCATAGTCAACGCTCTGTCTTATCATCCAGATCAAGTGGGGGTTTCCAGTCCACGGGAGGGCACACCGGGCGCACGACGACCCCACGTGTTGCCGTGGCGATCAGAGGCACCGGTGAAGTGGCGGACGATCAGGCGGTGCAGCATGTCCATGTTGGGCATTATGCCGTGGAAGCCGCCGAACTGGGTGACGATGCGGTCTTGGATCTCCCAATAGCCGTAATCGTCAGGCGTGACGCAGACGAGGTTCTCACGGGCGAGAAACGCTGGAACCGCGCCTTCGAAAGGAACCGTGCCGTCGCCAGTGAGGTAGCGATCGTCTTCACCCGCCGTGGGCGGTGTAGGCTTCCAGAGATTGGCGCGGTCGGACGACTGTAGTTTGAATTCGGGCTTCCCACCGGCACCGGCAATGATCGTCAGCTTCACACGGGTCTCGCAATTTGATTCCGACTACCGCGAGCCAATCAGTTGCCTTCAGCTTGAGATCTGCAAGTTTGATCGACTCCAGCTTTTTCCGGTGCGAGGCGGCGGCGTCAAGAATTGAGCGGAATAACTCGTCGGCTTGCTTTGCGCGATCAGACTGGCGGCCAGGATCAACCGCGTATAGCCGAACATACTCTTCAATTGTCTGGCGGATACTGGGCTGCCAGAGATCGGCATCAAATAGCGTCTTGCCCGGCAAATTCGTTTCGATATCGAGCCCCTTGTCCACGGTCGGCATCAGGTAGTACAGGCCCGGTGTCACGCGCGCTGCCTCGCGCTCGCGCGATGATGGTCCTGAAGTACCAAGTTCCGCCGTTCCTGTGAGCGTCTTGATCACCGCTTCAAACGAGCCACGGAACGGCGAGGCCAGCGTCACCACCTTGCTGACCGGCGCCTTGCCGCCCGCTGATGCGAGATAGCCGGCGATGATCAGCCCACCCATAGAGTGACCGACCAAGTTCACAACCGGGGCATCGCCGTAACCGTCGTCGGCGTAGTGGCGAATCAGCTTGGTGCGGTCGATTACTTCCGCGACGAAAGCGGCGAGCATCGACTGTGTGCCTTCTAGCGGTTGCCGCCAGTCGTAACCAAAGGGGAACACCGGCACCGGACGATCATCTCGCGCGGTGAGGTTGTGACGAAGTTCGTTGACGAGTTCCTTGTAAGCGATCTCGAATATCTGCCCCACCCCGACGCGGGCGGGTTGCGTTGCTTCGTACCGGAGGTTGTCCGGGTGCAGGCGGATTCGCTCGAACTCCTTCGTCATCACCGACCACACAATTTCTGGCGGAATCGGATACTCATCCGTCAGATAGCTGGCAGTGATTTCAGGCACGACAATCACGGGCGGCGGCAATTTCATCGATGCATCCTGTGGTTGGCGGACACGCGATTACCAGGCGGTTGCCTCACCCTCGTCCTCGGTCTGAGTCTCGGACGCGCTGATCAGATCAAGCGGGAATTCCACTTGGCTCAGCGCCGTCTCCCAGTTTTCGGCCGCCGCCTGCATCTCCGGCGTCAGGCGGCGAGCGGCCTTCCGCGGGAGAATCAAAGTGGCGTAGTTCGAAATCAGCCGGCGCACGGCCGTTTTTTCTGATGGGCTCCAGTCCGGGCTGGTGTCTATCCAGCGCGAGATTTGCGGCATGCCAGAACCCGCCGTGTCCACCCGCACCGGGCGGCAGACCATGAAGCACGACGTCGATACGACCCGACAGTGCACCATTGATATCGACGATGGCGGTACCGCTGTAAGTGCAGGTCGGATCATTGAAAAGAATTTCGACCGCATTGGTCAGTGACGGGTTCCAATGCAAGATCGCCCCCCATTCGTTGGCGGTGCCGATCTTGCCCGATATTTGAGTGTCAAGCAGTGTGTTAGCCGAAGAATCATATAACTCTACATCGACATTCGAAACCTTTAGCGGATTCGTCTGGTCGTCATATAGGTAGACACTGAACTGCACGTTACTTGCTCCTTCCGGACGGCGCGGTCCACTTGAGTCGCTCCTTTTGCCTCCGCGTGTTGACATCAAGCACCGCGCTACGAGCAGGTCCGACTGTGGCGGCGTACACGTTGATCGGCGCGGGGCTGACATTTTTCAGCTCGCAGCGCATTACCAGTTGCTTTGGGTCAGGCGTAAGACGCTTGGTCTGCTCCCCGTTCGCGTCGCGATATGTAGCTACCGCCTCGAGAATCCGGATGGGCTTCGCGCTTGCGTTGGTGGCTCGCAACTCAAGTGAAAGCGTCTTTGCTGGCCCACACGGAGCGATCGCGCATTCGAAGGCGAGGTGCGAGGACTTGGGAATGGGCTGCAGATGCTTTCTCGCGGCAGCGGCGGCGCCGAGAGTGAGATGTGCTTCGAATGTATCCACACCCAGCGGATCGACTGGCCGGCCCAGCAGGAATGTGCGCGTCAATCGCGCGGGGTTGGCTGCGGCGAATTTGCGGTAGACCTTCTTGCTGTCGAGTTTCGCCTTGCGCGCATCGGCCGCGTCGGAGATGCCGCGAATCGTGATGGCGCGCTTGGGGTCGGCCCGCGAGAAGACGGCTGCCATCACCCCGCCCATCTCCATTTCGGCGGCAATAATCTTGTCATCCAACTTCAGCAACTCCTCTTTCTTCTCGACAGCGGCAATCACCTGACTTCCTGACACGATGGTGCCGAAGTGCACTTCGGGCGATTTGAGCTTGGCACCCATCGTCTTGATGTTCCGTCCGACCTGCGACTGCCACGCCTTGTAGCTATGCCGACCCGTGAGCGTCTGCAGTTGCTTGAGCAGTAGCGCGTTGGCGGGATAACTTTGTGGTCGATAGCGGGTGCCGCCGGGTGTAATTTTTGCACTGTCATAGTGCAGCACTCGATTACTGATGACGACATCGCAGAGCTTGACGTCGTGTTTCATGCTGCCTGCTATGCCCACACGACTATGTGCTTCGGGTTCCATTCGTGAATTAGCTTTTCAGTCTCAAGTGCTGCCTGAACTTCTCCCATTTCCTTGAGCACAGTCAGAACGACCGAATAGTGATCTGATGGATGACGCCCAAATGCTAGATACCCGTGGTCGTAAACTTCAGTTCCGCCCGGCAACAACTGCCGACGTTCGAGCGACTAACGATAGGAGAACCCGCGCGGCGCAAAATGCCCCGACGTGAAATAGATGATGACATAATTT
>JACMML010000363.1 GCA_014379105.1 Phycisphaerae bacterium | reverse complement strand
GTCCCACCTGCGGCGTCGTCAACAAGCTCGCACCCGACCCTCAACGCCGCCACGCATTCATCGTGAGCGGTGCTTTTTTCGGCACGCGCGAAAGGTCACGGCTTAGCGGCGAAGGCGAGACGACAGCGCGTTAGCTGACGGGAGCGGTCCGCTACACATCGATTCTCGATCGCAAGGGCTAGTCGCAATCCCGGCTGCTTGTAAAAATCGCGGCGTCCGCATGCAAGATTTCCAACCGACGCGCTATGGGCGAACTGGCGTGCCGGATAGCTGGATCGGTGCGCAGCAGCGCTGACTATTCGCGAATCGGCCGCGTTACGGTCGTCACCGCTGGCAATGAACGAGGGACCAGTCAGCGGTTATTTCCGCAGGGCTGCGGCACGTCGCGTGGCACCGCATTCCCACGCGGGAGGCGCTTTCACCTTGCGTGCGCACATCACGCCGCAGCGGTTCATCGCGTAGCTATAGTGATTGAAGCCCGTGACATTGAGCGTTCTTTCCCCATCGTCGAAGATGATCGGGACCTCGCCCAGGTCGCTGTATTTCGAAAAAAGGTCCGCGGCCGTCATCTCGGGATCCAGGATCCCCACCAGGAACTGGTCTATCACGTGTTTCGATGCGCCGATGGCGTCTTCCAGCGTCTGATACTCGCCGATACGACGGACCTCGGTCTGCCCGGCGTGCAGCTTGATCAGACCTTCTACAAAATATGTCATCGCTCTCTCCTGCGGTATCGCTCGCGTATGCCTTCAGGCGCTAAACGCGCGGCCGCTCATCCCCGCATCCGCGGTGACAGAGACCCCTCAGACGCTCCGTTTCAGGCAAGCTTCGAGGAATCTGCCCATCTCGTTAGCCGATTCAATGTAGCCGTCGGCGACCGCGTTGATCGCGATTCCGTCCCATGGGTCACCGCGGTCGATGGCCCGCGCGGTGGCGCTCGCGGCGGGCAGCATCCGGCGGAATTCACTTACTGCCTGTTCCAGACTTGCGGTTGATTGCATCTTCGGCTCCTCACTTCCGAAAGCGCTCCCCTGCCGAGATGCTTGCAATACCCGTACCCAGGTCGTTCGTCAGCGCATTTGCCGGCAAGCCATCAACGGGCGCGACAAATGTCACGCTTCGGGTGGCTGCTCGAAACGGCATTGTCCAAAAGACGTCAATCCTGACGGCCCCACGTCAGTCATGAGCCTTTAGAACGTCGTTTGCGGATCGCAAGGTGCGCGGAAACGACGGATTACGCCTGGATAGGATGACGCTGCGGCGAAGGTTCGGAGCCCCGCCTAAAATTGCTGTGGGAATAAAAAAAGGCCTGCAACTCGCAAGCCTCTTTTGATTGGTGCTGGTGAGAGGACTCGAACCTCCGACCTACTGATTACGAATCAGTTGCTCTACCAGCTGAGCTACACCAGCGCCGACTGGAAGGGACGTATTGTATCAGGCCGCTTTGGAGCGGATGCGAACGATGATATCGACGCCTTCGGTCGCCATGCCGTGCGGCAACGGCGGCAGACCGGTTACGCGGATATCCCTCGCATCGATGTCGGTAAGCTCGCCGGTATCCGTGTTATAGAAATGATGATGCGGATCCGTATTGGGATCGTAAAATACCTTGCTGGGATCGACGATCACCTCGCGAATCAGCTTTTTTTCCAAGAAAAGATTGAGCGTATTGTAGACGGTGGCTTTCGAGGTTTCGGACGCGCGATCGTTAACGAGCGCAAGAATCTGGTCGGCGGACGAATGCTCGCAGCGCGAAAAAATCGCGTAAGCAATTTCGATACGCTGATGCGTGGGATTGATGCCGCGATTGCGCAGCACTTCGGCTAGGTTGTCGCGCGTGAATTTCATTTCCGGCATGATTCATTTTAAACGAAGCTCTGGACTCTGTCTAATCAGGACCGCGGGCTTGGGTGAGCGCTTCGAGACTCTGGCTGGGCCGTCCAGCCGAAGCGTTCGAGCTCCGAATTGCCCGAGCCGGGGGCAGGCACGCGACGACAGTGGACGCTACACGAAACATGCTTGGTCCGTGACCGATTTCACATTTCATTCGTAATAGGAGCGTTGCCGGACAAAGAAAACGAAGAACGGGCACGCGGTTTGCGTTCACGCATCCGCAAGCAGAATTACGGAGTTACGACGCTATTCCCGTTCATTCCCGTTAAGTGACCGCTCATCGGTTTGGTGTGGAATTGCGGCGACACCGTCATTAAGATTCGTTGAACAAAGGAGTAGCGCATGCGACGCATGGCCGGCTTTACCTTGATCGAGTTGATGATCACGATGGCGATAATCGCCATTCTGGCGGCTGTCGCATATCCGGCATATCAGGATTACATTCGGCGCGGAATCCGCTCGGCTGGTCAGCAGTATCTGATGGACCTGACGCAACGCGAAGAGCAGTTCCTCCTCGACCGGCGGGTATATACGAACGTCATCGGCGATTTCAATCTGACGCCGCCGGGCGAGATACAAAATAGATACCAGGCGGCGGTGATCACATTAATAGCCGGACCGCCGCAAGGTTTCCGTATCGCGCTCTCGCCTGTCGCCGGCAGCACCATGGCGGCTGATGGAACGCTGATCGTAAATAACCTGCAGCAGCGCTGGCGTTCGGTCGATGCCGCCGACGCCGCCTTCACCGCCGGCAGCGACTGCCGATGGGAAGACACGCGGTGCACACCTCAATAGTGGCCGGCATGCACACCCACCCAGCGCACGGATTTACGCTGATCGAGCTGATGATCGTGCTCGCGATCGCGGCGATTCTGATCGCCGTGGGCGCGCCCGCGCTCGGCGAATTCATGGCTGACCAGCGCGTGCGCACGACGGCGTCGGATATCGTTGGCGATATCGCGTTTGCGCGCGCTAAAGCGATCGAGAGCAGCCGCCGGGTCAATCTGGAAAAAACCGGCGCGCTGTGGCGCGAGGGCTGGCGTGTATACATCGACCTGGACAACGACGGCACTTTCACCGCCGGGGATACCGAGCTGAAACGGTTCGATGGTTTTTCGCCGACGTCGAGAGCGTACGTGTGCAGTGTCTCCGCCGATTTCGCCACACGCCTGATCTTCCGGCCGGACGGACGAATTGTGCGCGACACGCTTCCGGTTCTTCCCGCCGACGGAATTTACGTCGTGGATACGATGGGCGACGCCAACAACTGCAACAACAAGATACGTGGGCTGCTATTCGGGGCTTCGGGACGCGTGACCACGAACGCGATACGAAGGACGTCCGCGATTGCTCCTCCCTGTGTGGAATTGGCGCCGCCATGCACATCCAATTGAGTCGCGGCTTTACCCTGATTGAAGTTCTCGTCACGCTCGTGATCCTGACGTTCGGCCTCCTCGGTATCGCTGGCCTGATGGCGAAAGGTCAACGTGTTTCGTTCGAAGCGTTCCAACGCCACCAGGCTTTGCAAATCGCCAACGAAATGGCCGAAAGGTTGCGGGCCAACAAGGCGCAAGCCGCGGCGTATGTCGCGGCAGCAACTGCCCCGACCGGAGTCGGCGCCGGCACCGAATTCAAGTCGCAGGCGGTTGGCACCTGTGGGGCCGCCGCCTGCACTACGGCG
>JACMML010000362.1 GCA_014379105.1 Phycisphaerae bacterium | reverse complement strand
GCGGTCGCCCGCTCGACGGGCCGGAGACGCTGCTCACGCTGAATGACCAAAAGGCCGTCGACACCGGCTTGGCAAAAAGCATCGTCGTAAATGCGGAAACGTTGGCTGCCGAGCGGGGGTGGGTCGTCGTTGGCAGCCTTGCGCCCGGGGCGGGCGACAAGCTCGTCAGCGTTCTCAGCGGCGCGGCGGTACGAGGGATCGTTTTCAGCATCTTGATGCTCAGCCTTTACGCCGCCCTTCATTCGCCCGGCACCGGCGGACCGGAAGCGATCGCATTAACCGCGCTCGGCATTCTCGTCGGCGTGCCCATGCTGACGGGCTACGCCCAGTGGTGGGAGGTGCTGGCAATCGTCGCCGGCCTCGGGTTGATCGCGGTCGAATTGTTCGTCCTCCCCGGCTTCGGCATCGCCGGCATCACCGGGCTTGTCCTTCTGCTTGGCGGATTGATTCTTACCTTCGTCGGCAACGTGCCCGGACTGCCGGGCAGTTGGCGGATGCCGCAGATCATGACAGGCGTGCGGACGGGGCTGATCGTGGTCGCCAGCGCCATCGCCGCTTCGTTTTTGCTGTCGCTCTGGCTGCGGCAGTATCTTCCCAAGCTGCCGTATTTCAGCCGGTTGATTCTGAACACCACCGCCGGTGCGACGACCACGACCGCCGTTGGCTCCGCACCGGCAGGAGAGGCCGCCGATGTCTGGCCTTTCATCGGAACCTTTGGCCTGGCCGTCAGCGACCTTCGCCCCGGCGGCTCGGCGGAATTTCCTTACGCCGACGACAAACGCGTCGCCGCCGTCGTCAGCGAAGGCGGCTTCATCCGCGCGGGAACGCGCCTCGCGGTGAGAGAAGTCCGCGGCAGCCGAATTATCGTTCGGCCCGCAGAGGGATGATTCACCACGGAGGCACGGAGACACAGAGGCAGGCCTGAATGACGAGCACAGCTCGGCAAACGAAAAAGGAGCTCGAGTTTAGTTGTTCTGCATGTATTCAAATTTCAAGTTGGCCTCCGTGCCTCTGTGCCTCCGTGGTTAATCGGCTTTTAAGAACCCTATGGACCCCATCGCCCTTGCCATTCTCCTGTTCGCCGTAGGCTTCGCGCTGATCATCGCGGAGGCGCTGTTGCCGGCATACGGGATCATCGGCGTGGGCGGGTTGATCTGCGTCCTCGGCGGGCTTGGAGTCTGTTTCTGGATCAATCAGTGGCTCGGCGGCGGGCTGCTCATCGCCATGCTGGCGGCGTCGCCGTTTGTCGGAGCGTGGTGGGTAAAAATTTGGCCCAGGACCGCCGTCGGAAAACGCATGGTGCTCCAGACGGTGGCGGGCACGCCCAAAGTGATTACCATCCGCATCGGCTCGACCGGCACGGTCGTCAGCGAACTGCGGCCAGGCGGGGTGTGCGAAATCGCCGGTGAGCGCGTGCCGGCTGTGTCGGAACATGAAATGATCCGCGCGGGAACGAAAGTGCGCGTGGTCGGCATCGTGGACGATCGGGCGATCGTTCGCGAAATTTCAGTTTGAAGAATTAAGCACAGAGAACACAGAGGCACAGAGAGCACAGAGAAGAAAAGAACGGATTAAAGATTCTTCCTCTGTGACCTCTGTGCCTCTGTGTGCTCTGTGTAAGAATTAGTTTTCGGGAAAGAGTTGGTTTTCGGGAAGGACAAATATGATCGAGCAAATGAACATTCTCGGGCAATCATCAGGGATTCCATGGTCAATCATCATCCCTGTCGTGATCGTCATTATTGCGATTGTGATTTTCCTGGTGATCGGACAGTTTTTGAGCCTGTATATCCGGGCGCTGATCAGCGGCGCGCCGGTCGGGCTGATTGATCTGATCGGGATGCGGATTCGAAACGTGAATCCGACGGCGATTGTGAACAGCCGGATTCAGGCGAGCCGGGCGGGGCTGGCGATTACAACTTCGGAGATGGAGTCGCACGTGCTGGCGGGCGGCGACGTGGTGCGCGTCATCAACGCGATGATCGCTGCCAACAAAGCCAATATCGATCTCCCTTGGCAGACGGCTACTGCGATCGACCTGGCCGGCCGCGACATTCTCGAAGCCGTCCAGACGAGCGTAAACCCAAAAGTCATTGACGTGCCGAACCCCGCGCTCGGCCGCGCCACGATTGACGCGGTTGCGAAGGACGGCATCCAGCTGAAGGTTAAAGCCCGCGTGACGGTGCGGACAAACATCAAGAGCTTGGTCGGCGGCGCCACGGAAGAAACGATCATCGCCCGCGTCGGCGAAGGCATCGTGACGGCGATCGGCTC
>JACMML010000361.1 GCA_014379105.1 Phycisphaerae bacterium | reverse complement strand
TCTGCGGCGATTCAAGGCAGATCTCGTGCGGCACGCCGGTCTTGCCGACGAATCGAAAACCAAGTGTTGCGCCGCGGACCTGCACGTGCTGGTTTCTAATTGTCGTCAGCCCGTAGTGCTTGTTATCCCGGGCGTATTGCTCGTTACCGATGCGAATCAGCGTCTTCTCCAGCAGCGAGACAATTGCGGCCAGGACTTTCTCGCGCGGCATTCCCGGCAGACGCAGATGCCGCGCGACGGTGCGGCGAATCTTCGGCAGTGCGGCGGCGAATTCAAGAAGGTGGTCGTACTTGTGTCCGTCCCGCACTTCGCGAAACCGCGCGTGATACTTCGCCTGCTTGCGACCCCGGCTATCGCGACCCGTCGCTTGGAGATGGCCGTTCGGTGAAGGGCAAATCCACACCTCTTCCCACGCCGGTGGAATAACCAGCGCCCTGATTCGGGCCAGCGTTGCCTGATCGGTGACAGGCTTTCCGCTGTTCTGCACAAATGCGAAGCCCTTGCCGCGCCGCACGCGCCGAATGCCGGGCGCCGTATCGACGGTGTAGCTGAGGTTTGCCTTACGCAGCGACCGTTTGACGTCTGGGCGTATGCCCGCAGGTCTTTGTGGTTCCATCCGCGACAGATCGTAGGAGCGCTGCGGCGGAAAATTCTTCACGCAGCGTCAAGCATCGACGCCTCGTCCGCGTCGATGCAGAATAAAGCATCGCCATCATCAAATATGTATCGCCCGGCCGTCCGCGACGCCCGCCGCCTCCATCAAGGCCTCGCTGAGCGTGGGGTGCGGGTGCATCGCCTCGATGATCTCGGACTCGGTGGCCTCCAGTTTTTGCGCCACCACCAGTTCGGCCAGAAGCTCCGTGACGTCTTCTCCGATCATGTGGGCGCCGACCAGACCGCCGTACTTGGCGTCGAAGATCAGCTTTACAAACCCCGCCGTCTCGCCGGCAGCCATCGCACGGCCGGAGGCGCTGAAGGGGAACTTGCCGATCTTGATCTGCAGACCCTTTTCACGGGCCTTCTTCTCCGTCAGACCGATCGATGCCACCTGCGGATGCGTATAGGTGCAACCGGGGATCATGTCGTAATTGATGTGGTGATCGCTGACGCCGAATATCTTCTCCACCGCGTACACCGCCTCATGGTGCGCCACATGCGCGAGCCACGGCGGGCCGATCACGTCGCCGGCGGCATAGATGCCTTCGACGTTGGTCTTGAATTCGTTCGGCACGACCTTGATGTGGTTCTTGAAAAGTTCCACCGGCGCGTCCGGCCCGAACAGCCCATCAATATTCCCCGTCACGCCGACCGCCAGCAGGCACACGTCCGCCGCCACTGTCTCCGGGCCGGTCGGAGTGGTCAGCTTGAGCTTCACACCGTCGCCGGACGTATCGACCGAATCGGTTTTGGTTTTGGTCAACACTTTGATCCCACGCTTCGCGAACAGGCGCTCCAGAAGGATCGAACAATCTTCGTCCTCTATCGGCAGAAGATGATCGAGCATCTCGATGATCGTCACTTCGCTTCCCATCGCGCTGTAGAAATCGGCAAACTCGCAGCCGATCGCGCCGGCGCCGATGATCGCCACTCGCGCCGGCCGCTGCGCGAGGACCATCGCCTCTCGGGAGCTGATGATCTTTTTCCCGTCGTATTTAATGTTCGGCAAATCGCGGGCCCGCGCGCCGGTGCAGACAAGGATGTTCTGGGCAGTTGCGTCCTTCTTGCCGTCGGCGCCGATCCATTCCACCTTGTGCGGGGCAACGACTTTGGCTGTCGCGATCTCGTGCTTCACCTGATATTTCTTGAACAGCGTGCCGATGCCGCGATTGAGTTTTCCGGCGATTTCCCGCGAGCGGGAGATCGATTTGCCGAAGTCCACTTTTAGATTGTCAAAAGTGACGCCCCACTCGGCCGCATCGTCGCGCAGCTTGCGGACGAATGCGCCGCTATCGACCAGCGCCTTGGTCGGGATGCATCCCCAGTTGAGGCAGGTGCCGCCGAGGTTTTCTTTTTCGATGCAGAAGACGCGCTTTTTGAGCTGCGCCGCGCGAATCGCGGCAGCATACCCCGCCGGGCCGCCACCGATGACGATGAGGTCGTAGTTGTAATTAGCTGGGGGTCTGGGGCTTGGGGTTTGGGGCTTAGGCGCGGATGCCGTGGCTGTTACTGGGGTCGGGGGAATGCGTTGCGGGGCAGGTGCCTTCGGGGGCGTTGGGGCGGTCGCGGGTGACGCGGGGGACGGTGCCGCGCCGCTGGCGGGCTTGGATTTTTTGATGTCTTCGACTTTTTCTCCTGCCTTGGCGAGCAGTGCGATCGCCGCACCGACCGGCGCCTTCTGGCCGGCCGGGATGAGGATCGCCGCCATCGTGCCGCTCTCGAAGCTCTCCATCTCCATCGTTGCTTTGTCGGTCTCCACCTCGGCAACGATCTCGCCGGCTTTGACGGGTTCGCCTTCCTTCTTGAGCCATTTGACGATTGTTCCCTCGGTCATCGTGTCCGAGAGCTGCGGCATGGTGATTTCTGCGGGCATCTTTTTCCTCAATCAATTAGGAGCGGCATCATAGGAGAAGTGTCGATTCCTGTCATTTGCCGGTCGGACTAGCTGTGATAATCTCGGCGACTACCGATGCCTCAGGATGGTCCGTTGCCAATGTTGAAGACCGAACGCCTCCTGTTGCGGCCGTTCGCGCTTGCCGATGCGCCGCGCGTTCAGCTTCTCGCCGGCGATCCCCGGATTGCGGATACGACGATGGCGATCCCACACCCCTATCTGGACGGCATGGCCGAAGAGTGGATAAGCCAGCACGACGCACTGTGGCGGGATCGCGATCACGCCGTCTGGGCAATCTGCACGCGCGACGCTACGCTCGTCGGCGCGATCAATATAGCTGCCAACCTGCGCGATGGCCGCGCATGGCTGGGATACTGGATCGGGCACGCCTATTGGAATAACGGCTATTGCAGTGAGGCCGGCCGGGCGGTGATGGAATTCGGATACGGATACCTGGGGTTACACCGCATTTTCGCGGAGCACTTGCTGCGCAATCCGGCGTCCGGACGGGTTATGAAGAACCTTGGCATGCGTCAGGAAGGCATACTGCGCGGCCACGTCAAGAAGAACGGCGTCCATGAGGACCTCGTCTCCTGGGGCCGGCTGCGAACGGACTGAAAGCTTTGGGCTGAACGGGCGAACGAACTGACTCTCGCGATCACTTTCCCGCGACAAGCTTGTAGAAATTCCCGCCATCGGGCGTCAGATATCCCTTGGCAACCAGTTGCGGCCAGATCTCGCGCGCGTGACCTGTCGGCGGCTGGATCGCGACGATGGAGTTGCGCGCACCAGTGAGGTGGCTGCGCCCAAGCCGCGAATCCTCCTCCAACTGGTGCATCTTCAGGCGCTTTTTGAACGCCTTGATCGCCTTCTTCTCGTCCTCGTTAAGATCGTTCATACGCGTGAGTATACCAACGGCGTAGTTACCGGGCACCCATGATGATTTCCATTGTCAACTGGTCCAGTCGCTCGTACGGCAGCGGCGCTTTGGCGAGCTCAACCCGATCCAGCGGCGATTCCAACAGCTTTTTGGCATTGCCGGTGCTGAACTTCTTGGTCAGCTTGCTGACCATCTGGTCTTCCACATTGATCGTCCTGAGCAACTGCTGGATCTCTTTGTCGTCGTTCCAGCGCTGGGCTTTTTCACGCAGAAGCACGTAGGTCCGCATGCAGCCCTTGGCGAACTCTTTCACATCCTCGTAATTGCTCTGGCGATAGGCATGAGCATCAAATTGGCGCGGGCCGTCGTATTTGTAATCTTCGAGCAATTTGACGAGGAAGAACGCGTGCTTGGGGTTGGCGGATCCGAAGCGGAAATCCTGGTCGTAGCGGCCGAACTCCTGATCATTGAGATCGATATGAAACAGCTTCTTCATCTCCAGCGCCGCAGCCACCTGGTGAACAAAGTTCAGCCCGGCCATGTGCTCGTGGGCCACTTCGGGGTTCACGCCGCACATTTCGGGATGATCCAATGACGGGATCAGCGCCAGATAGCTGCCGGTGACCGCGAAATACATATGCCCGCGGGGCTCGTTGGGCTTGGCCTCGAACGCAAACTTGTAGCCGTACCGCTGGCTGATTGAGTATTCGCACAGGAAGTTGATCGCCTCGCGGAACCGCTTGATCGCCTCCACCGGGTTCTTCGTCGCGTCACTCTCCACACCCTCGCGGCCGCCCCAGAAGACGTAAATCTTTGCACCCAGCTCCGCGCCAAGGTCCATCGCGCGCATTGTTTTCTGAATCGCGTAAGCGCGGATTTTGGCGTTGTTGCTGGTGAACGCTCCGTCCTTGAACACCGCGTCCGAAAACAGGTTGGTAGTCGCCATCGGGCAGACCAGCCCGTTGTCCTTCATCCCTTTGCGGAACTCTTTGACGATCCGATCGCGGGTGGGCGTATCGGCATCGATTGGAACCAGATCATTGTCGTGGAGATTGACCCCGTACGCGCCGACGTCGCCGAGCAGATCGCAGATCTGGACATGATCGAGCTTTTCGCGTGTCGGCTCGCCAAACGGGTCGCGGCCGACATTGCCGACGGTCCATAGACCGAAGGTAAATTTCAGTTTCTTATCGAATGACATGTCCAGAGTTCCTTCTTGTCCTTGAGATCGAATATGAGGCCGCGAAGTGTCGTCGAAACGGCTTGGCCACGCAAGATCGGGCCTGTTTGGACAGTCTCGATGCGGATTCGGAAGATTATATTGTTGTGAGACTTGCGCTCTGTTGCCTATATTGGCTCGGGTGCCTCCCGACCAGCCCCTACTGAAGCTACGCGCGGTTCGCCAGATCCTGCGCCTCGTGGCCGAGATGCGTCGCCGCGGCGACGATCCGGCGCAGTGGCGTCCGTTTATGGCCAAGTCGCTACTGCGGTATTTTGAGGCCGAACTCGTCATCAGCACCGAGATCTACGTCCAGCCGACCAGCCAGCCCGGCCAATGGAGCATCACTGATATCGGCTGGGGCGCCGACACCACCGGCAGTGAATGGCGCATCGAATCAACCACCCGCGAGAACAACCCCGAGATCTACAATCTGGTCATCAATCGCCGCGCCGAGCCGGCCGATCACCATATGGCGATCGCGCCCGCCAAGCCGCTCTATCGCGGCAGCGCCTTCATGATCTCCAGCATGCCGCTGGCGCATATCAGCGCGGTCGATCAGCTCGGCGTCCATCGCGCGCACGGCTCGCCCCACTTCACCAATTCCGATCATCGCCTCCTGCGTCTGCTGCACCTTGAATTGGCACGGTTCTGGCGAGCGGATGTGTTGCGGCAGACGCGCGACCCGCATCAGTCGTTGGCCCCGCGCCTTCGACAGACGGTTGATTTGCTGGTTGCGGGCAAGAGTGAGAAAGAGATCGCTCACGCGATCGGTATCAGTCCGCACACGGTGCACAACTACGTCAAAGCGCTGCACAAGCGATTTAACGTCGCGTCGCGCGGCGAACTCATCGCGGCCGCGACACAGCGGACGCACGATTTTGTGCCGCGGCTGAGTGTCAATGTATTCCCTGCCGGTAAGAAAAAATCGGGCAAGCCGATCGCTGCGAAGAAGCCGCGGTCTAGCGCCACGCGAGATCGATAGTCTCACCCGCTTTAGGGAATTTCGGATCGATGCAGACAAGCGTGCCTTTGGCACCCTTCTCGGCAATCCGGAAATCAATCCACCCCGTCGGCTGCGTTTCGGCAAACGGGTATCCGATCGCCGGCAGGTTGACCAAGTGCATTCCTTCGATCGCGCTTCGCTCCCACTTGTGCGTATGTCCGAAAAACACCGCTTTCACGTGCTTGCGTCGAAGCAGGACATCAAAGAGCGGCTTGGTGTCGAGGACACCGATGACGCCTTTAGCCGGCTGCGTTGCCGCAGGGTCGGCGGTCGGCTCCGGGTTATGGTGCATCATGATCAGCGTGGGCGTGCTGGCGTGTCTCGGGTCGTCCAACGTGCGTTCCAGCAGTCGTAGTTGCGCTTCTCCTACCCGGCCGGGCACGGCGCGGGGGACATCAAGCGTGTCGAGCACAATCCAGTTTGCGTGCGGCGATTTGATCAGCAGCATCTGCCGATCCTCGGCGAGACGCTGTGAGCCGGCTCGATCGCCGTTAGTCCGGTCCGCCTGCCAGAATCGATCGCGCTGGTCGTGATTTCCAAGTGCGCAGCAGACTGGCAACCCGCCGTTGGACAGCGGCGCGGTCAGTTTCAAAAGCTGTACGTAATCGCCGGCCTCTCCGGTCTGATGGGCGCAGTCCCCGTTGATCAATACCGCGGCAGGTGTCGCATCCAGCGCAAGCACTTGTCGAACGGCAGTGTTCAACTGGTCAGCCATGTTGCACCTGCGGCTGATCGTTAAGGGATCGGCGTTGATATGCGTATCGGAGAAAAGCGCGAAGCGATTCGCGTCCGTAAGTGGGCGCACATCGGCCCACAGTCGCGACGCCATCAGCGCGCCAGCACCGGCGGCCGTCATTTGAAGAAAGCTGCGGCGCGTCACTGGTCGGATCGTCATTGGCATGGTCGTCTCCTGTCGCCAGAGAAATGCGGGCGCGTCAATCGTACCCGCGGCTCAAAAACGCGATAGTCCCGGGGTCAGCGCAACGCGCTGATCGGGCAAAACCAGTTCGCCGGTGACACCCGGGGGCAATTCGATCTCGCCACTGACAGACTCGCCGTGCCGCTCAAACTTGGTGCGGATTGACCCAAGCGGATGAATCATCTCCCCCGCTGCCCATTCCAGCGGACCAAGTTTGGGCGTGATCATCACTTTCGTGAACGCCGGCGCTGCCGGCCGAATTCCAAGGATCGATGCGAAGTAGTGGAAGACCGGATGCGCACCCCAGGCATGGCAATCAGATCGCGAAGGCTCGGGCTCTTCCAAAAGCGTGAACAAACCCATCCGCTCGTGCTCGAACCAGAGGTTCATCCGATTGATGAGGACGTCAATCCGTCCGATTTTTGCCAGCGCCTCAAACGTGTAATGGCTGAAATAAATCGACGTGCGCGCCAGTCCACCGTCGGTGAGCAGACCATTCGCCACGGCGGCGGCGATGGACGTTGAGAGTTGCCCGCTGATCAGCGCAAGCACCTGTGCGTGCTCGCTGAAACGGATGTGAGCCGGGTCATCGGCAAACAATCCGCGCTCGGGCACGCAGAATGTCCGCTCCGCCGTCGCAGCCAGCGCGGCGGCCGTCTGCACGTGACGCTGGGCCAGCAATGGCTCGTTAACTATCCCTTCCAACTCAGCCGCAAGCATCAGTGTGTAGACGAACTGCCACTGGGTAATCCCACAGCCGACGTCTGGTACCGGATTGGACATCCCGGCCTGCCAGCCTTTGACCCAGTCGACAAAGTTCCACCCCGCCGGGAGTTTGAGCAGACCCGTTTCATCGATCTGCTGCCGCCACCGCTCGATCACCGCGCGTACGCCGGGCATCACCTGTCGCAGGAATAGCAGGTCGCCGCGATACATCGCGTAGTCGTATACCATCGCGACCCACCACATCGCGAAGGTGGGAATTGTCTGCACCGACCGTGTCGGATACCGGCCAGACGTCCACGTGTCGCCGGTGCGCGACCAGTCGAACAGCAGAATGCTTTTGCGCACCAGCCGGTCATCGCGGCTACAGGTCATCGCCACCAGTGATTGCAGACGCGTGTCGCCGGTGTAGTTCAGTTGTTCGTAGTACGGGCAATCCGTGCTCGTCTCATGGCTGCACATTTTCAGAGTGTGCAATGCGATGGGGATGACGTTTTCGAGTCGCGGATCGCTTGAGTTGAACTTGGCGGTAAAGTCGTACGGGTACGCAGTTTCAGTGAATGCGAGCGCGTCGATCGTCAGCGGCTCGGAATGTGTCTCGACGTAGATTTCCACGTATCTGCCTGATTTCCACCAAAGCGATTCGAACGCCCTGGCCGCGCCGCCATCGGTGGTGAACGTGTCGCAAAACCCGGTAAAATGTCGGCCCGTGATTTCGGAGCGATTGCCCTTTTGCGTCGCCTGGGCGGGCGTCTTTTGTTTTGACGCATCATGGATGAATAGCGACTCCGCCCACCGCACTCTGACGGTCGCACCCGCCCCGCCGGACGTTGTTAGTCCGGTATAGCCACACAGGTATGTCTGAAAATCGACGACCACGCGACGCCGCGTGTGCGGCGGTAGCTCCAATGCGCGATGATCCCGTAACAGCTCCGTCCACCCCGCTTCTTCGGCAGCGATATGATGCTGTGCATTGACCGGCACCAGAATTGTGTCTGCGTCCGGCACCTCCTCGATATGACGCACCCGCGCGCCTGCGAACCGCGCCTCACGCATTTCCGGAAGCAGCGCCGGACGAAGCAGCCAGTACGGATGCGATTCCCACACCACCGACGCAACGGCCGCGGCGTGCAGGACTCGGGCGGGTTGCCATCCATCACACTCGCCGCGTTCAATGCCCCAGGGATAGGCTTGGCCGTCCACCTTCACGCGCCATCCGATCGCGTCGGCAAACCAGTTGATCGATGGGACTGGATCAAATCCAACACCCGTCACCGCGCGGAAATCCCAATGCCCATGACCGGTAGATATTTCCGGCGCTTTGTCTCCTTCCGCCATCAGCAGGAAGCCAGGACGCTGCGTCTGCTGCGCCCACGGCGGCGGAGTCGGGCTCGTCGGGCTGCACCACCAGACAATGGCGACCAGTGTGTGAGCGCCGGCTGTGACATCCAGATCATACGAGTTGTACATCCAGTGGCGCAGGTCACCGCGCTCCGGCCCACGACCAACGCGCCGGCCGTCGAGATACAGGTGATAGCGCTGGTCTGCGCTAACATGCACGCGAAGGGTTTCACCAGAATGATTGAACTTGCAGCGAAACGCCCAGACCCCCGCGCCGTCCGCGTCAAACTGAACCGGACCGATCCAGCTCACCGGCCAAGGCGCATCCATGAAACGATACCGGGTCGGCTCAAGCAACGGGTCACGATCCAGCAGCACACGTGGCATCGGCTGAAAGCTAGCACATGCGGTATCGGGTGCAACTCGCGCCTCACGCGCTCGTCGCGCTCAGCGGCTTGGCCACAAAATCGTTAAGCGCCTGCAAGCTTACCGGCCAGACCATCGCAAGCGCGTTGGTCGGATCAGGGATCGCCGCGTCCGGCGGTTCGCCGACGATGCACATCAGCCGGTGGTCGAGGCCCGGCAGTTGGTTTCGCGCCTGCGCGATCGCGGATCGAATCGGAGCCGATATCGCCCCACCGGAAACCACCACGCACAGCGCATCGGCGTCGCTGGCGAGGGCGGCGGCGGGAAACTCGTCGCATAGCTCTGGCGCCGCGATCGCGGTGAGCGCGGTGAAGATAGGATCAAATTCAGACAGTCGCACGTCGCGGACGAGGTAGACCTTGCGGTCGCATTTCTTGAATGGCATAACGAGCGACCGCGCGGCCGCCGAATCAAGTTTGGCGAGCACCGTCGTCATCGTGGTGACTTCCGCGCAGAACTGCTGCGGGTCCGGCTGCTTCGGCGTTTCCTTACCGGTGATCCGCTTGCACGCCTCGCGGGTGAAACAGCGAACCGACGAGTCCGGGTCGATCGCCAGAAGCAGGCCGTTGGCGTACGTGTGGGTCAGTTGAAGGAGATCGGCACGGCGCTGCGTTTCTTCATCCACGCGCGTCGCGCGATGATAGTTCTGAATCGGCAGCCAGATCGCATCGGGGAGCTTCACGGCCGCGACTGACGCGAGCATCAACTCCAGATGCGTCATTCCGAGCATCTCCCGCTGCAACTCGGTGATCGGACGGCCGGTCTCGATCTGTGCGGCCCGGACGGCTGTGTACTCCTCAGCAAACTCGACATGCACAAGCAGTTCACCCAGGTCGTGGCACAAGCCGGCGATATAGGCTTCAGAACCGGCCGCCGGATCGCGGGCGCGCTCGATCTGCTCGCAGAGGGTCGCGACCGCAAACGAGTGCTGCCAGCAGCGCAGCGCGTCGAAGCCATCGGTACGGCTAAGCGGAACCGCGTCAAAGATCCCAACCGCCGCCGCGATATTTCGGACCGAGGAGAAGCCAACCTTGCGAACCGCGTCGAGCACTGTCGTACAGATTCCGCGCGTCGCATACGCCGCGCTGTTGGCAATCGCCAGAACCCGCGACGCCAGCACCGGATCGCGCGAGATCAGCGACGCCAGTTGGATCGCATCACCCAGCGGCGATGTCGCGACAGTCATTACCTGGGATACAACCCCGCCGAGCGCCTTACCGGCGGTGGCGGAGGTGACGCGCTCGATGCAATCCTCCCGCGTCAAAAATGATTTCGGCGCAAGCACCGCGTGCGCCGTAGCAGGCAGCACCACGGCCGGCACGGTCCCGTTTGCAGATTGCGCCGGTGCTGAAGTCGCCGGCGAAGCGTGAGCGGACGTCACGGGAGACGCGGAGGACGGCGCTTTCACGGTGGACGCGTCTCTTGCCTCCGCGCGTATCGTCGAGCCTTGGTGTTTACCCGCGGACGGACTGGTCAGGTTCGGACGAACGTGTTTTTCGACGCGCGCAATCAGATCGTCGGCCGAGAAGCGAGACTTGAGCATGTACTCGCGCGCGCCTAGCCGATGCGCTTTGAGAATGTGATCCCGATCCGCCAGCGCCGAGAGAATGAATACCGGAATTTTCGCCGTCTCGGGTGACGCCCGCAGCGCCGCCAGCACCTGCAAGCCGTCCATTTCGGGCATGACCATGTCGAGTATAATCAGCCCTGGCGCGAGGTTGCGGGCCTTGGCGACTCCTTCCTTCCCACTGGCAGCGCAGGCCGTCTCATGACCGGCTAACCGCAGGCACGCCGCGATCGGATCGCGGAAAATCGGC
>JACMML010000360.1 GCA_014379105.1 Phycisphaerae bacterium | reverse complement strand
TCCGCTGGAGCTGTTTCAGAACTCGTACCTGGGCGTCCCCGGCTTGCTGCAAGCCGTCCGCGCGGGAAATGTCGCGGTCGCCAATGCGCTGGGCAGCGGCGTCCTCCAGGCGCCGGGAATGATGCCGTACTTACCGGCGTTGTGCCGGCACCTGCTGGGTGAGGAATTGAAGCTGCCTTCGGTCCAGACGTGGTGGTGCGGCGATGCCGCGTCGCGCGCTTACGTGCTGGAACATCTGTCGGATCTGGTCATCAAATCCGCGTTCCCGACACGCGGCGAAGACCCGGTCTTCGGCTCGGACCTGTCACGCGATAATCGGGGCACGCTTATCGAGAAGATCAACGCCCGTCCGGAAAAGTTCGTCGCCCAGCGGCGCGTGATGGAATGCACCACGCCGGCGCTGACCGAAGAACGAATCCACCCGCGGCGGTTTGTCATTCGCGCTTATCTGGCGGCAAGCGGCGATAGCTACACGGCAATGCATGGCGGTCTGACGCGGGTGACCGGGTCGGAAACTTCGATGCTGGTGTCTCTGCAAAAAGGCGCGGGAAGCAAGGACACGTGGATCCTCGCTGACGGACCGGTGAGCGAAGTCTCACTGCTCCCGACCGCTGATCGACCCGTTGCCCTGAGTCGCGGCGGCGGCGATCTGCCGAGTCGTATCGCTGACGATTTATTCTGGCTGGGGCGCTACGTCGAACGCACCGAGGGTCTCGGGCGACTGGCCCGCGGAACACTCGCGCGGCTCATCGAGCACAGCAGCACCGAGCGCACCCACGCGGTGGAGACGCTGGCCGGCTGCCTGCTCTGGCCTGGCACTGCAGCGGCGCCTGCGGAACTGGACCGGGCGATCGTCGGCATGTTATTCGATCCCACCAGCGCGTGGAGCCTGCGCGCGCACGCCAATAGCGTCCATCGACTGGCGCGAGTGCTGCGCGATCAGATATCGATCGATGCGTGGCGCATTCTGCAATCGATCTGGCATACCGTGACGGCGTTCAAGCCGAGCACGCTCGAGCCGACCAATGATCTTCCGGAACTCCTCGACCAGCTATTGGCTGAATGTGCAGCGTTCTCTGGTCTGGTCGCCGACTCGATGACGCGCGGGCAGGCGTGGCTCTTTGTCGATCTCGGACGGCGCGTGGAGCGGACGGTCGTGACGCTGCAACTGCTTCGCGACACGCTGATCGACGGCGTCGATGACAGCGCGCTGTTGGAAACAGTCCTGGAGATCACCGACAGCTCGGTCACTTATCGGCGTCGATATCTCACGCACCTCGAAGCCCACGCGATCGCCGATCTGCTGCTGGCGGATGAGACGAACCCGCGGGCGGTCGCGTTTCAGTTGGCGGAGATCAACCGGCATGTCGTGGCGTTGCCGCACGACAGCACGCCGGTGCAGCAGCGGTCGGACCATAACATCGTTCTGCGCATGCGGTCCTCCATTCAGCTCGCCGACCTCGCCGCCATCTGCTCGGCCAGCACCGGACGCCGCGTCGCACTGGATACCTTGCTGACCCAGACGCTCGATCAATGCAACCAGCTTACGCAGGCGATAACACAGCTTTATTTCTCCCACGCACCAATCCCACGCGGGCTGGACGGAATGACCGGAGACGACGAAGGATGAACTATTCGGTCAAACACGAAACGCAGTATCGGTACGGCGAATCGGTCTCGCTGTGCCACAATGTCCTGCGCCTGCGGCCGCGTGACGATGAGCACCAGACGTGCCGCCAGCACACGCTTACCGTCTCGCCGGTGCCGGTTTCGGAGCGCACCCGGATCGATTTTTTCGGCAATCAGGTCACGTCGATCAGTTTGCAGGAACCGCATGACAAGCTGACCATCACCGCCACCAGCGAAGTGCACGTCATTCCGCGCCCGCAGGTCAATCTTGCCGTCAGCATCGCCTGGGATGAGGCCCGCGAGATCATCGCCAAATTGCCGGACCCCGGCGCGATCGCCGCGCGACAGTTCACGTTCGATTCTCCACACGTTGTCCGATCCGACGCACTCGCCGAGTTCGCGCGTTCCGTGTTCACACCACGTCGGCCATTGCTGGAGTGCGTGATGGAACTGACATTGAAGATTTACGACGAGTTCACCTTCATCGCCGGCGAAACCGACGTCGGCACTTCGGTCGCCGAGGTGCTGCAGACACGCCGCGGCGTATGCCAGGATTTCGCCCACCTGCAGATCGGGTGTCTTCGTTCGCTCGGACTGGCGGCGCAGTATGTGAGCGGCTATATCGCGACTGATCCGCCGCCGGGCCGGGCGCGACTGCTTGGCTGCGATGCGTCCCACGCATGGCTCAGCGTTTACGCGCCCGGGCTGGGTTGGTTTGATTTTGATCCGACGAACGGAATCATGCCGACTTCCCAGCACATCACCCTCGCCTGCGCGCGCGATTATGAAGACGTCGGACCCGTGCGGGGAATCGTACTGGGGGGGAAACGCCACTCGCTAGGCGTAGCGGTTGATGTCGTTCCACTTGAAGTGCACTGACATCGGTGTCCGGTCAAGCGTCGTCCGCGACCAATAGCGCGACCGGAAACTCCGCCAGCACCTCAGCAACGGATAAGTGCCCGTCTTCGCTCGCTCGAACGATTGCGCCCGTAAAGGCGTTGTGGTAGCTCGCTGCCGACAGGCCGGTGATGGCGGTGTCGGCAATCAAATCGCGCGGTACTTGCAGCGGCGCGGCCGGCGTGAACGGCATCCACGCACCGGGAAACCGCGGTACCACGGTGATGACATGCTCCGCCGCGTTCCGACGGGCAAATGCGAACAGGTGATTGGATCCCGAGCCACGCAAAGACAATGGAAGATAGTCACCCGGATGAAAACACGCGCGATGACCTTGCCGGGTCTGTAGCGCTCTATAGATCATGAATAATTTCACGCGACCGTCATTCGGCGTCTGCAACAGGATACCGGGCGCAACCGACGCGCTTTGGATCTCGCTCAGCATTGCATCGCGCACGCGATAATCCACCGGCCGGCGATTGTCTGGATCGACCAGGCTGTCGTCCCAGAGCTCTGTACCTTGGTAAGTGTCCGGCATGCCGGGGGCTGTGAGCTTGATCAGTGTTTGCGACAGCGAATTGATATATCCCGCCTTGGCAAGCGCATGGGCGAACGGGACGAAGTCGCGATAGAAATCACGATTTGCTTCGGCGTCGAGCACCGCGGATAGAAACCGCTGCAGCCGCTCCTCATACGCCGTGTTCGGCTCCGCCCAGGTCGTGTGGAGCTTCGACTCCCGCACGGCCTTGAGTGCGTACGCCTGAATGCGTTCCAGCGTCGGCTGCGGACACGTGTCGCGATCCGCCGGCCAGACGCCAAGCAGCGTTTGATAGATCAGATATTCGGTATTGCGATCAAGCGGCTCAGCAGCCAATCCCGGCAGCGCCCGGTTGATTCTGCTCCATCGGTTCACGGCATCGGCAAACCGGTGCGGGATATCCGCCAGCACGTTGAGCCGGGCACGCACGTCTTCGCTGCGCTTCGTGTCATGTGTGGAAAGCGTCAACATGGAGTACGGCCAGCGCTGCTGGCGGCGTACTAACCGCTCGTGCAACTGCTCGGGAGACATGCCGAAATGGTCTGGCTCGTTCCCCACCTCGTTCAGCGAGATCAACCTGTGATACCGGTACATCGCAGTATCTTCCACACCTTTGGCCGTCACCGGCGCGGTCAACTGCTGAAAGCGCTTGGCGATTTGCCAGCGCTCATCATCAAGGTCCGGGCGACCGGCAAGCGCGCCCTCACCCAAAAGCACATCGCTGAACAGATCAAGCGCCGCCGTCGGCAGGTGCGGGTTTTCCCGGCGGACAGATTGAAACGCCCGAGCGAGGTGTTGACGATCGCTGTCGCTTGCCGTCCCAAGCATGAAGTAGGTCCGGTACACCGAAAAATGAATGATCGTCTTACCGATCGCCATCTCGATGTCTTCGAGGGACGGAACACCATCACGCACTTCGCGCTCAAGCAGCGCGTGAACCCGAGTCGTCGGCACCGAAAAATCCCTCGGGAAGCTGCCGCGAAGCAGAAGCTGCTTGCACTGATTGGCGATCTGCGCAAACTCCGCCGTCTGCCCGGTGAACGCGCGATACGCCTCGGTGAGCGGCTCGCGCGCCGCCGGATCGATGAACAGCGCATTGACCTCAGCCAGGAAGTCATAGCCCGTCGTCCCATCCACCTGCCAGTCCTGCGGCAGCGACTCGTCCCCCGCGAGAATCTTCTCAGCCACCACGTAAAAGCTCGCGCCCGGCGTCGACGGCGCGCTCGAAGTCGCGACGCCAAGTCGCTCGCGGCGAAACGCCTCCTGAAGCCGCTCGAAATAGCGCTTCGGGTCCGTAAGCCCGTCGGGATGATCCACGCGCAGCCCACTAATCTGGCCTTGGGCCGCGCGACGCAAAATCACCGCATTACATTGCTCAAACACATCCTCGCGTTCCATCTGGATGGCGGCCAGTTCGTTGACGTCGAAGAATCGACGGTAGTTCGACAGCGCGTGCGCTTCGCGCCAAAACGCCAGCCGGTAATGCTGTAGTGGCAGGAGTTCGGAGATGCTCGCCTCGGCCGCACGCGACTGAAGCGCCGCAAGCGCCTCCGGCTCGCGCGCGGCCTCAAGTAGATCATGCCTGATCGAGGATACCGCCTTCAATCGCTCCCCTCGTTCGTTCGGAAGTGCCGCCAATCGATTCGGGAGATCGCAAAACTTGTCAAAACTTGAAAACGCCACCGCGTAACTTTCAACCGCCAGCGGCAGCCAGCGTTCATAATACCGCAGCCCCGGGCCGCGCTCGTCGAACGTCACCTTCAGTTCACCTGCGCTGGTCACCGCCTCCGGTTGATCACCAAGAATCGGAAGCAGCACCTGCTCGCGGCCGATCGCGTTGGTGTAGCTGTCCCAGGCGATGTCGAAAAAATCGGCGAATCGCGATGCGCGGCCAAACTCAAGCACGTCGTTCCACCATGGGTTTTGGTCGCCCGCCACGCCCATGTGGTTCGGAACAATATCCACGATGTGACTCATCCCATGTGCGCGCAGCGTTTCGACAAACGCGTCGTAGTCGGCCTCGGTACCCAACTCAGGATTCAGCGCCGTCGGATCGACCACATCGTACCCGTGCGTACTGCCGGTTTGCGCTTTGAGGTACGGCGACGCGTAAACGTGCGAGATGCCGAGCCGCGCCAGGTACGGAACCGCCGCTGCGGCATCGGCAAAGGTGAACGCCGTGTTGAACTGAAGCCGGTATGTCGCCAGCGGGCGGGCGAACTGCGCCGTGGCTGGGAGTGGCGCGTTCACGATTCATCCCCGGCGGGGACAGGGCAGAGCAATGTAAGGCTATAGCCGGGAATGCGCCAGTTTTCGCCGGCGAGGCGCCAGGATTCGCCGCGCGTCTCCAGCGGCATCACGCCAAGACCGCCATACTTCGGGTCTTCGCTCGACCACAGAATCTCCCAGCGTTTATCAATCGGCGGAGCCATCAGCGGCTCGGGCACGCTGTGCAGGATCACGTCGTTCCACAAATTGACGATCATCAGGAGATCATCGTCATTCTCACCAAACAATCGCGCGCAGAAGACATGGCCGTCCAGCACCGCGCCGTCGATCTGGCCGCGCTTCAGCGAGCGGGCGAAGAACGGCAACTCGCGCCGCAGTTTCAGCAGGTCGGTATGCAGCGCCAAAATCCTTGCATGGCCGATGTCTTCTATTTCTTCCCAGCGGATCTTGCACCGCTGGAACGTCTCGGGATCGCCGGGGTCGGGAATCTGCTCCAGCAATCGCGGGTCGCCAAAACACGGGAACTGCTTGATCTCTTTGCGGCGCCCTTCGCTGACCAGCTTATTCAGCTCGTCGTCGTGGTCGGAGAAAAAGTTGAAGTTGCTCGAACACCCAAACTCCTGGCCTTGAAAAATCATCGGCGTCTGCGGGCCCAGCAGCAGCAGCGCGGTGATCGCACGCAGCAATCCGGGCGACGTGAGATTCTGCAGCCGGCGGCCGTCGCCGTAGTTGGCGATCTGGTCGTGGTTCTGAATAAAGTGTACAAACGCCGTCGGCGGCACGTCCAGCGCCGGTTTGCCACGTCGATTTTTCTGCCAGCGATAAATCTGTCCTTGAAAGAGGTAGCCCCATTTCAGCGCCGACAGAAACTCCTGCGGATGACCCGCGTGATCCGTGTAATAAGCTTCATTTCGGCCCGTGATCGCGACCATGGCGCTGTGGTGAAAATCGTCGTTCCAGAGCGAATCAAATCCGTACCCGCGCTTGTCCGGCGACCGAACAATAACGCTGTCCTGCGGCTCGTTCTCGGCCACGAGGTAGATGCTCCGCTCCCCCGCCGCCATGCGCGCCGCCCGCGCGATCTCGGCGAGGATATGTTCCGGCGAATTGTCGAGAATCGCCTGCGTGGCATCGAACCGGAAGCCGTCGAGATGAAACTCATCGATCCAGTACTTCGCGTTAGATATAAAGAAATCCCGCACCGGCCTGCTGCCCGGACCGTCGAAATTGAGGCTTGTGCCCCAGTCATTCTTGTGCTCTGAGAAATACTTGCCGCTAAACACGTGAACGAAATTCCCCGCCGGCCCGAAGTGGTTGTAGACCACATCGAGAATGACAGCGATGCCGCGCGCGTGGGCCGCGTCAATGAAACGCCGCATGTCATCGGGCGTGCCGTACGCGCGCGTGGGCGCGAACTGATCAACACCGTCATAGCCCCAGTTGAATCGTCCCGGGAACTCGGCCACGGGCATCACTTCAAGACAGGTGATCCCAAGCGTCTTAAGGAAATCGAGCTTCTCGATCGCACCCGCCCACGTCCCGGCCTGGGTCAGCGTGCCGATGTGCATCTCATAAAGCACCTGTCCCAGCGGAGCCGGCCCGCGCCAATCGCGATCCGACCAGCGGAACGTGCGTGCATCGACGACCTCCGACGCGCCGAAAACTCCCTCCGGCTGATACCGCGACGCCGGATCGGGATACAGCGATTTGTCATCATCAATCTGAAATCGATATCGCGTCCTTGCCTGCGCGGACTTGTCCAGGCCGGAAAAATATCCATCCGGCTCAGCTTCGAGCGCCATCGCCGGGCGGTTATCGTCATAGACAACGCTCACGCGCTGCGCTTTAGGCGCCCACACCCGATAGTGGACTCCCGCGCCCGACACCTCCGCGCCGATGGGCAGCCGTCGCGCGACGCTGTTCTTTCTTTCCGCGGCGATGCTCATAGCACCTCCGGCGTCACTTGCCCGCGCGCAGCGGCGGTCGTGAGGTTATGTTTTTCGGTCGATGAGACGACCTGGCCGGCCTCGGTCTCGCGAATCGTGCGCAGCAGCGTTAGCGAGCGGTCGGTCAGTTTATAGACCGCGCCAGGATTGAGCGTCATGGATGCCGCTTCCAGATCCGGATTTGCGGTGTCGAGCAATAGCTGCCAGATATCCCCCTCCGCGGCGGCGGGCAACGTGAAATCCTGCGCCTCGCTGTGCGAATTGATCAGCAGCAGCAGCGTGTCACCCTTGATCGGGTTGCCGCGCTCGTCCATCTCGTTCATCAGATCGCCGGCCAGACGCGTGCCCATGCAGCGGACGAAACCGGCATTCCAATCGTCATCGTTCATTTCCTCGCCGGACGCGCTGAAGAAGGAGATGTCCTTCACGTCCGTTCCGCGGATCGCCCGGCCGCTGAAGAACTTGCGGCGCTGCAAGGTGGGCTGGCTTTGCCAGATCTCGGTGCAGCGCCGGACGAAGTTGAGGAATCCTTCGCGACGGGAATCCAGTTCCCAATCCATCCACGACAGCTCGCTGTCATGGCAATAGACGTTGTTATTCCCCCCATGCGACTGCGATAGCTCGTCGCCGCCGCAGATCATCGGCACGCCCTGGCTGAACAATAGCGACGCGATCAGATTGCGCTTCTGGCGCTCGCGCAGGTCATTGATCCATTTATCCTCGGTCGGCCCTTCGGCACCGAAGTTCCAACTGTGGTTGTCGTCGGCGCCGTCGCGATTGTCCTCGCCGTTGGCGTCGTTGTGCTTGTCGTTGTAGCTGACCAGATCCTGCAGCGAGAACCCATCATGCGCCGTGATAAAGTTGATGCTTGCGTACGGCTTGCGGCCATTCTGCTGGTACAGATCGCTCGAGCCGGCCAGCCGGGTCGCCAGCTCGTTAACCGTGCCGCCGTCGCCTTTCCAGAATCGGCGGACGCAGTCGCGGTACATGCCGTTCCACTCGGTCCACAGCACCGGAAAATTACCCACCTGATATCCACCCGGGCCCACGTCCCAGGGCTCGGCGATCAACTTCACGCGCGACAGGACCGGGTCCTGGTGAATGATGTCAAAAAACGCACTCAGCCGATTCACATCGTGTAGTTCGCGCGCCAGTGTGCTGGCCAGATCGAAGCGAAACCCATCCACCCGCATCTCGGTGACCCAGTAGCGCAGCGAATCCATTATCAATTGCAGCACGCGCGGGTTGGTCATGTTCAGCGTGTTGCCGCAGCCGGTGTAATCCATGTAATACCGCGGATCCTCCGGCGACAGTCGGTAATAGCTGCGATTATCCACCCCGCGGAACGACAGCGACGGCCCGAACTGATTGCCCTCGGCCGTGTGGTTGTAGACCACATCCAGCACCACCTCGATGCCGGCGCTGTGCAGCGATCGCACCATCGTCTTAAATTCCTTCACCGCCTCGATCGGCGATTCCTTCGACGCGTAATCGCCGTGCGGCGCGAAGTAGCCCAGCGTGTTGTAGCCCCAGTAATTGCTCAGCCCTTTCTCCACCAGCGTGCGGTCATCCACGTGATGATGAATGGGCAGCAGTTCAACCGTCGTCACGCCCAGCCGCTGCAGATGCTCGACAAACTTTTCCGAAGCCAATCCCATGTACGTGCCGCGATGCTTTTCCGGCACGCCCGGGTGCAGGCGCGTGGCGCCTTTCACGTGCGCTTCATAGATCAGCGTCTTATGCCACGGCACGCGCGGTGGGCGATCATCACCCCATGTAAATGCCGAATCCGCAACGGCCGCCAACGGCGCGTAGGGCGCGCTGTCGCGATCGTCATAACTCAGATCATCCTGCCCCAGCGTGTAGCCAAATAGCGCGTCATCCCACTTCAGCGGCCGGCCGATGACTTTCGCATAGGGATCAAGCAACACCTTGCTCGGATTAAACCGATGCCCGTTCGCAGGATCGTATGGACCATGAACCCGATACCCATACAGTTGCCCCGGCTCGGCATCGGGCAGATACCCATGCCAGACCATGTCCGTGCATTCCCGCAGCCGTATGCAATGTGCCTGCGAGCCGTCAGCTTCGAACAGACAGAGCTCCACCTTGGTCGCAAACTCCGAAAACAGCGCGAAGTTCACACCCTTGCCATCCCAAGTCGCCCCCAGCGGAAACGATTTCCCCGGCCAAACCCGCACCGGCGGAGGTTCCTGCATCATTCGTTGCGTCATGCGGGATGTTGTACGCGCCCGCAAACCCGCCGATATCGGGCACCCCCCGCTGGACCACTACAGAGAAACCTGAGCGAAGTTGCCGCGGCAGAAGTGACCGGGATTGGGGAGTTGAAGGCCCGCGGTTGAATCGCGGATCCCGCTGAGAAAGAAGACCAATCAAGGCCGGGAAAAGCGGGCGATGGGATTCGAACCCACGACGTCCAGCTTGGGAAGCTGGCATTCTACCACTGAATTACGCCCGCAATATTGTCAAAACATTGTCCCGACCCATCCATCGCCTGGATCATATCGGACGACAATCCCCGGTGGCAAGACCACAGGAACCATACAACGTGATCCCGCATGTGCCTGTTCCTGTAGCGAACGCTGTTGTTCTATTGATCATGACTTCAATGTATTGAGTACATTTCACCCGTTTGACATTAAGGAACACCGGATTAGTGTTTCTCCTCGTGCGTGCTCCTTATTTTGTCAAGATTCCAGAGCTTCTGTTCGTATTGGCGATATCCACTACGTTCTTAATGCAATGCGTGTCGGCCGCGCACGCGCACGATGATGCTACGGGGCACGCGCATCGAACGGCGATCTGTTCGGTTGAATCAGGGATTGATGCATCAGACAGATTCCGTGACGACCTGGATCGACATTGCTGCGTTTCCTTCGACATCTGCCAGGCAGAGGCCACTGCCGGTTTGCTCTGCTGTGCGCCGCCGCCTCAGGATAATTGTCCGGTGGTTGAGGCGGTGATCGCGCAATCCTCGGGCAGGGTTGCGCCAGCCAGATTGAGACTGATTGAGAACCCGTTTGACGCCGCGATCCTATCGCTCGCCACAAGCCGCAGCCCGGTAATGCGATCGCTGGCGCTGGAGAGGGACCTCAGCAGTCGAGACGACTCCTCGCCGCTTGCTTTCATCCTTCGGACCAATCACGCCTTCCTCGCCTGATTTCACTCGGCCCATCCTTGCTTCAGAAGCGCCTCGGCAGCGAGCGATGCGCCCGCTGAGCGTCTGGCACCCGATTCGTCTCTTGGATTGGTCTAGTCATGGCTTTGGAGTCTTGATGCTATTTCGCCTATGCGTCCCTTGTGCAATCGCGGGATTGTTGGCCGGCTGTCATTCGGCGTCGAGGATGCCGGATATGGGCGCGGCGCTCAACGCCTCGCTTGGCACGACCGAGCTGATTGAATTTCGTGATGAAGCAGGTTCGATCGATTCGGGTGACAGCATTGACGATACGCTGACGATCGCCGAAGCCGTACGCCGGACGCTAAAGACAAACCCGCGCGTTCAGGCGGCGCTATACCGGGTGCGGGTGGCCGAGGCGGAGGCGCAGCAGGCGTCGCTGCTGCCGAATCCGGTATTGTCGTTAGTTGTCCGTCTCCCCGAAGGCGCGGGCAAACCGATCGTTGATGTCGGCCTGGGTGCCGATCTCGTGCGGGCGCTGCAGCAGCCGGGCCGGGTAAGCGCCGCCGATAAACGCCTCCGCGCCGCCGCTGCCCAAGCGATGACGGACGTACTTAACGTCGTAGCGGAGGTCGAGGAAACGTACGCCGCCGTGCAGTCGTTGCAGGCGACTGTCCCGCTGGTTCGGGCGCGCCAGAAACTCATTCAACGATTGCACGAACTCACCGGCGAACGGCTTAAATTTGGTGAATCCAGCCGGCTCGAACTGGTGACGCTGGACGCTGAACTCACGGAGATCGACGCTGAGATAGATGA
>JACMML010000359.1 GCA_014379105.1 Phycisphaerae bacterium | reverse complement strand
GGTGATGGCTTCGACTTCAGCGACGAAATCCTGGCGCGTGTAGACGATCGGGTGATGGCAGCCGTGAAGCCGCGCCAGCTCCGCCTTGTCGTCGGTCGACACGGTGCCGATCACGGTTGCGCCCAACGCCGCCGCCCATTGGCACAGGATCAGCCCGACGCCGCCCGCGGCCGCGTGGACCAGGATCGTGTCGCCGGCCGCCACCGGATAGACCGACCGCAGCAGCATCCGCGCGGTCATCCCCTGCAGCATCATCGCCGCGGCTTCCTCGACGCCGATGCTGGCCGGCAGCTTGACCAGGCGATCGGCAGCGATCAGCCGCATTTCGGCATAACCTCCGATCGGCCCGCCGTAAGCAACCCGGTCGCCAGCCTGCACGTTGACGACGCCTGTCCCGACGCTTTCGACGACGCCTGCGCCTTCGACGCCGGGCGTGAACGGCAGCGGCACCGGATAGAATCCGGTGCGGTGATAGACGTCGATGAAGTTCAGCCCCGCCGCGTGCTGGCGGATGCGCACCTCACCGGGGCCGGGTTCGCCGACCTCGACCGCCTCCCACTTCAGGACCTCGGGCCCTCCAGCCTCATGGATGACGATCGCGTGGGGCATGGCTTATCCTGACTGTTAAGAATTTAACTCGCGCGTGCAGGCACCATTAGCGCAGCGCGGCCGGCCGTTTCCACTCGCGCCAGTCGGAGCCGAGTGGGTCGAGCGTCCCAGTTTCTGGAGACTCCAGCAGGTCGGCAAGGCACGCGAGCAGACCTCTAATTGCGATCCAATCGGATTCAGCAAGCGGTTCACCGTCCGCGTCTCGAGCGATCGTTAGAATTGCTAGGTGGGCAATCAGGAGTGGCCCGGGATGATCGGCAGCCGCCATCAATGCCGATGCGGTCACTGCCAACGGGAACAGTTCTTCTGGTGCATCGACGGATCGAAGCGATACAATCAGGGATTCTACGCCAGCCAAAATTTCAGTCCAGCAGCGCGCGGTCCGCTTCGGTTACGCCGAGGTCGGTGGCGGTAAACAGGCTATGGAGCGTGATGCCGCGCGCGCCGAGTTTCTCTGAGGCTCCTTCCTCACGATCGAGGATGACGATCGCGTCAGTCATCGTGCCACCTGCCGCCTCAACCTGATCGACAGCTTTGAGGATCGACCCGCCACTCGTGGCGACATCGTCGATTAGAACCACATGTTGTCCGCGCAGAGTTTCGCCGCCCAAGTCGTCCATTCCCTCGATTAGCAATTGAGTGCCATGAGGCTTTGGTTGCTTGCGTACGAAGAATGACGGGAGCGGGGATCCATCTTCTGCGCTAAAAGCCGAAACAACGCTCAACAGCGGAACAGCGCCCATTTCCAGTCCGCCGATATAATTCGCGTTCAAGCCCTTAAGCTGCGCCAGAAGCAAACGACCACATAATGCGGCGCCTTGGGGATGCATCATCGTCGTTTTGACGTTGAAATAGATGCGGCTCTTGCGTCCCGAGGCGAGCGTGAAATCACCGCGTTTGAAAGTCCGGGCCGCGAGCAAATCCCGCAATTGCAACTCTTCGGCGGACCAAGCGCGCGATTTCACGGCGTTTCCACCAGCCTGGGCGGAACGATCCTTTAGCTGCGTGGCCATGTGGATGTCCTTCGCGGAATCTCAATGGCCGCCCCTTCGGCGCGGCCATTGGAATCCTGTATGAATCGATGTGACCCGAGCGTCAAGCGCCACCCGCCAGCGCGGCGAGCAGCAGCAAAGCGACGATGTTGGTGATCTTGATCATCGGGTT
>JACMML010000039.1 GCA_014379105.1 Phycisphaerae bacterium | reverse complement strand
TCGCGGGTTTCGCCAGCGCCTTCGATGATCGTCGTGTTGTCATTATCGATCGTGACCTTCTTAGCGGTGCCGAGGTGTTCGAGTTCGACTTTGTCGAGCTCGATGCCCAAGTCCTTCATGATGGCCTTGCCGCCGGTGAGGATCGCGATGTCTTCGAGCATCGCCTTGCGGCGATCGCCGTAACCCGGCGCTTTCACCGCCGCGACGTTGAGGATGCCGCGGAGCTTGTTGACGACCAGCGTCGCGAGGGCTTCACCTTCAATATCCTCGGCGATGATCAGCAGCGGCTTCTTGGCTTTCTGCGCTTTCTCGAGAAGTGGCAGGAGTTTGGCGATGGCGCTGATCTTGTCTTCAAACACCAGAATCAGCGGCTTTTCCATCTCAACGGTCATGTCGTCCGGATCGGTGATGAAATTGGGGCTGAGATAGCCGCGATCGAACTGCATCCCTTCGACAACATCCACTTCGGTATTCAGGCTCTTGCCTTCTTCGACGGTGATGACGCCGTCTTTGCCGACTTTCTCAAACGCGTCGGCCATGATTTTGCCGATTTCGGGATCGTTGTTGGCGCTGATCGTGGCGACGGACTGGATGTCGTCCTTGCCTTTGATTTTGCGGGATTGCTTCTTCAGGTCTTCGATGACGGCGTCGACGGCTTTGCGCACGCCGCGGGCGAGCGCCATCGCGTCGGTGCCGGATGAGACGGCCTTGAAACCTTCGCGGAAGATCGCTTCTGCAAGCACGGTCGCGGTGGTCGTTCCGTCGCCGGCGACGTCGGAGGTCTTGGACGCGGCTTCTTTCACGAGCTTGGCGCCGATGTTCTCGAATTTATCCTTCAGTTCCACCTCTTCGGCGACGGTCACGCCGTCCTTGGTGACTGTGGGCGAGCCCCAGCCTTTGTCGATCACGGCATTACGGCCACGTGGTCCGAGCGTGACTTTTACGGCTCTGGCGAGCTTGGTTACGCCTTCGAGCAGGGATCTACGGGCTTCAGCGTCAAAAGACAGCATTTTGGCGGCCATCGATTGGTCTCCTTCTAAGTCGGTACGGTTTCAGTTGTTTCGAGACTTACTCGTGTTCGTTCGATTCGTGTGAGAGCGATCCGAGAACGCCCGCACAGTGTGCCTATAACAAGCGGCGCGCCACGAATGGCGCGCCGCTGAGTTATACATAACTATAGATAAATTAGACGCTTATGGCATCCAGGCCACACGCCATCCGCCAACCCGCTTCTGTCAGCCTGACAGTCGCTGCGGGTGCGGTGTCAAAGTGACAGTTGAACCCCGCTTGAGCCGGGGCACCGCTGTCAGAAGCGGAATTCGCCTTCCAGGCGGAGAAACGGGGTGTCGTCCAGTTCGAGGAACTCATCTGTCTCCCGGCTGTCAAATCCGGTGCGGAACTCCTGGGCGAACGCGTAGCCGCCGGCGAAGAGCACGGTGAATCGGTCATCAAGACTGAACCGCGCACCCAGTTCGGCCATGCTCTGCTCAAAGAGGATGCGATCGTCGCCGCGCGGGAGATCGTTATGATGCCACGCGTCGGTCCGCTGTGACAGGCTGGCAAACAGGCCGACACCTTTGACAAGGTCATACGAAACGCGCGCGCCGACAAAATCAGGGAATGTAAAATTCAGTTCCAGCAGCAGTTCTTCGGTCGGGCGCCAGCGGCTATATGCGAACGGGAATCCGACACTGAGTTCGAGATTGCGCTCGGGAATCTGCCGGGTCCAGACGATGCCGGGGAGCGGAACATCGGGCATGAAGGAACGATTCCCGTCGTAATCCAGCGCAAAGCCGAGCGTCGTGCGGTCATCGATCTTCCCGCCGACCAGGACCGTGCCGGCAGCATACCAGGCATTGGCATCGCCGAACGTGTTGGTGCCGGCGTATCCGCCGCCAAGCGTGAGCCCGGCCACCCAGCCGTTATCGAACTCGGCGATGCCGGTTCCGACGCCGACCTGAATACTGGTGAATTCACTCGGGTAAAGATCGTTATCGGTATCCAAATTCAACTGCTGAAACGAGTAGCCAAACCGGGGGTCGGCCTTGTGCTCGGGCATCAGCCGCAACCGGCCGGACGTGCCATAGCGGATGAGGGTGGCCTCGGTGTCGTCGGCGCTGGTATCGGTTTCAAAGAAATACGCGCCACTCGCCGATCCGTCGAAGCGCAACGCTTTATCCATCGGCTTCAGCAGCATTTCTGGGCCCGCCTGTGCGAGCGCCATGCTTGAGACCACCGACACCGCCGCAAGAGACGCGATAACCGTTCCGTAATTCATCTGAAATCTCCAAAATTACTTTCTGACCAATCTATTCTCTGACCTACATCGCGAATCGTTACCCCAAATTACTTTTCCGGGCAAGCGGGGCAACCCTTAACAGCGTGCCCCTCGACTCGGCGGCGCGAATGGTTAACATGAACCACACCCGCGCGCTTTAGGTTCTATGGCCTATGAGACATTTTGATTGCGTCGTCATCGGTTCCGGCCCGGCCGGACAGAAGGCGGCGATCCAGGCGGCAAAACTCGGACGGCGCGTGTGCGTGATCGAAAAGGGCGCTGCCGTCGGCGGCGCCGCGATTAACACCGGCACCATCCCTTCCAAAGCACTGCGCGAAGCGGTTCTCCACCTCACCGGCACCTCCAAGCGGCTACTGTTCGGCGAGAATTCGCGCATGAAAAAGCAGATCACGATCGATGATCTGATCTACGTGTCGCAAAAAGTGATTCATCACGAGCTGGCGCTGGTGCGAGAATACTTTGAACGAAACGACGTCGAATTGATCAACGGCGCGGCCCACTTCGAATCGCCGAACATGATCCAGGTTGTCCGCGGCAATGAATCGGAGCACATCACCGCCGACAAATATTTCATCGCCATCGGCACCCGTCCGGCCAAACCCGCGAGCGTGCCGTTTGATAATAAAGCCGTCTTCTGCTCCGATGGGCTGCTGAAGATCGGGATATTGCCGCGCAGCATGATCGTCGTCGGCGGCGGCGTCATCGGGACGGAATACGCCTGCATGATGGCGGCGCTGGGCGTGAAGGTGACGCTCGTTGAAGGCCGGCAGGAAGTGCTGGGTTTCCTCGATCGCGAGATCGTCGAAGCGCTGATGTACCAGATGCGCCGAACGGGCATTACGCTGCGGATGGGCGAAAAAGTGGCGAAGATCGAGAAGATCGCCGCCAATGGAAATGGCCACAACGAACCGCTGGTCTCGGCGGTGCTTGAATCGGGCAAGACGCTCCGCGCCCAGACACTGTTATACGCAATCGGGCGACAAGGAATGACGGGCCTGCTCCAGGTGGAGAAAGCCGGCATCACCGCCGACGACCGCGAGCGACTAAAGGTCAACGCGTCGTACCAGACCAATGTCGAGCACATTTACGCCGTCGGCGACGTCATCGGTTTCCCCGCGCTGGCTTCCACCGCGATGGAGCAGGGACGATTGGCCGCCTGCCATGCCTATGGCCAACCCGTGAACAGCGTGCCGGAACTGTTTCCGCTCGGTGTTTACGCGATACCCGAAGTGTCGCAGGTCGGAAAAACAGAACAGCAACTCACCGACGCCGGCATCCCGTACGAGGCTGGGATCGCTGAATACCGAGAGCTGGCGCGCGGACAATTGCTCGGCGATGAGGACGGCCTGCTCAAGCTGCTGATTCACCAGGACACGCACGAGATCCTTGGCGTTCACGCAATCGGCACCGGCGCGACCGAGCTAATTCATATCGGGCAGGCGGTGATGGCGTTCAAGGGGACGGTCGAGTTTTTCATCAACAACGTCTTCAATTACCCGACGCTGGCCGAGGCATACAAGGTCGCGGCGCTGAATGGATTGAACAAGATCCGGCATGTCTAG
>JACMML010000358.1 GCA_014379105.1 Phycisphaerae bacterium | reverse complement strand
CTCATCTGTGTTCATCTGTGAAATCTGTGGCCAATTTTCGTATTTTCATTCGTGCAGATTAGTGGATAAAGAATTTCGGGAGTTAAATAATGTCCGTTCCAACCGATCGAAAATATCTCAAATCGCACGAGTGGCACAAGCGGGTGGGTGATGTGGTGGTCATCGGCATCACGCAATTTGCGGCCGACGAATTGACGGACGTGACCTATGTATCACTGCCGAAGATAGGCACCAAGCTCAACGCGAACGAACGCTTCGGCGAGATCGAATCGGTTAAGGCAACCAGCGATCTGTACACCGGTGTCGGCGGCGAAGTGCTTGAGATCAACGACGCGCTGAATCATAACCCCGCGACCGTTAATACCGACCCGTTCGAAGCCGGCTGGATGATTAAGTTACAACCTACGAACCCCGGCGACCTCGACGCCCTGCTCGACCCCGCCGCGTACGTTAAATCCAGCGGCCATTAGTTTTTTTCAACCAGTTGCTTCAGCGTATGGACGTGCGGGCGCGGTGCTTTTCGCCTATTATTCTGCGTGACTATGCAGACCATCGAAGTTAGCGACAGCAACACGAGCCTCTCTCCCGATCAAGCTCCCCTCGATACGTTCGTACGCCGGCATATCGGATCGGATGATGCGCAGGTTCAGGAGATGCTGCGCACCTGCGGCTATGAAACCCTCGATGCGCTGATCACGGCGACGGTGCCGGAATCGATTCGTCTCGCCAAGCCGCTGGAGATCGGGCCAGCCCGCGGCGAAAGCGAACTGCTGGCGGAATTCAGGCAGCTTGTTTCGAAGAACAAGGTTTTCCGGTCCTTTATCGGGCAAGGCTACTACGACACGATCACACCGCCGGTAATATTGCGCAACATCTTCGAGAACCCGGGCTGGTACACGCAATACACGCCCTACCAGGCCGAGATCAGCCAGGGACGCCTCGAGGCATTGCTGAATTTCCAGACGATGATCACCGATCTCACCGCTTTGCCACTGGCCAACGCGAGCCTGCTGGATGAGGGCACCGCGGCCGCGGAGGCGATGGGGATGTGCGTGTCGGTGCACGAGGGATCACGGAAGAAATTCCTGGTCGATGCGCGGTGCCATCCGCAGACGATCGATGTGGTGAAGACGCGGGCGAAGTCGATGGGGATCGAAGTGGAAATTGTCGATTGTCGAATGTCGAATGTCGAATGCTCGGATGTCGCTGGTGCCCTAGTCCAATACCCGACGACCGACGGCGCGATCATTGACTATTCCGATCTCGCGGACACGCTGCATAAGGAAGGCGCGCTACTCGTCGTCGCGACCGACCTTCTCGCATTGACCCTCATCAAACCGCCTAGCGAGTTCGGCGCTGACATCGCCGTCGGCTCGGCCCAGCGCTTCGGCGTACCCATGGGCTTCGGCGGCCCGCACGCGGCGTTCATGGCGACCAAAACCGAGTACGCCCGCAAAATGCCCGGTCGGCTGGTCGGAATTTCCAAAGATGCCCAAGGCAATCCAGCGATGCGCCTCACATTGCAAACCCGCGAACAACACATCCGCCGTGAACGCGCGACATCAAATATCTGCACTGCCCAGGTGCTCCTCGCAATTATGGCATCGATGTACGCAGTCTATCATGGGCCGGAAGGGCTCAAGAAAATCGCAACCCGTGTGAATAAGCTGACCTCGATCCTCTACAACTCACTCCAAGATGCGGGATACGGCGTTCATGACTGCCATATTAATTGGCAAGGCAAATATTTCGATACGATAGTTGTGCCTTGTGGACGCAATGGAATTGATGAAACTATTCATAGTGCCGAAGCACTTTCGCTAAACTTGCGTCGTCTCGACGAAAAACGCATCTCTATTACTCTTGATGAAACAACTACCATTGAAGATGTAAAGGCGTTAGCAGGTTTGTTCGGAGCACCAGTTCTTGATCAAAAATTCTGGTCGTCACTTGGCTTCGAGAGAACATCGACATTCCTCCAACACCCCGTCTTCAACTCCTATCACACCGAGCACGAGATGCTCCGTTACATCAAGCGGCTGGAGTCGAAGGATTTATCGCTGTGTCACAGCATGATCCCGCTGGGCAGTTGCACGATGAAGCTGAATGCGACCTCCGAGATGATCCCTGTGACATGGCCGGAGATCGGGCGGATGCATCCGTTCGCACCGGCGGATCAGTGGGAGGGGTACGCGGCGATGTTCACGCAGCTCGAGGCGTGGCTGGCTGAGATTACAGGCTTCGCCGCGACTTGGCTGCAGCCGAATGCCGGCTCGCAAGGCGAATACGCCGGGCTGCTGATGATCAGTGCGTATCACGAGTCTCGTGGCGACTCCCACCGCAATATCTGCCTGATTCCGACCAGCGCCCACGGCACCAACCCCGCCAGTGCGGTGATCGCGGGATTCAAGGTTGTTCCCGTCGCGTGCGACAACGAAGGAAACATCAACCTGGACGATCTGCGGGCAAAGGCTATAAAGCATAAGGATCAGCTGGCTGCGCTGATGATCACCTATCCGTCCACGCACGGCGTTTTCGAAGAGACGGTCCGCGAGGCCTGCCAGATCATCCATGACGCCGGCGGTCAGGTGTACATGGACGGCGCGAACATGAATGCCCAGGTCGGTCTCACCAGCCCGGGCATGATCGGCGCCGACGTCTGTCACCTCAATTTGCACAAAACCTTCTGCATCCCCCACGGCGGCGGCGGACCGGG
>JACMML010000357.1 GCA_014379105.1 Phycisphaerae bacterium | reverse complement strand
TTCAGCGCGGCCGCATGGGTCGGGCCAATGGAGCCGCAGCCGACAATTCCAAAACGAAGAATTCTTGGGTTATTCATTGCTTGTTGCGATATTACCGCACAATGCGCCGGTTGACGACGTGGAAAATTGCCACGTTAGGGCAATGGAAATTGCTGCAAAAACTCGTCCCCTGCCCCGTTGTACCAAGCGTAGCGGTCGTCAATTCTTTTCGCCCGGAGCGCCGGCACTCCTACCGCTCCATAAATCGCGGCGGCGAGCATTATGACGAAGGATAGGATCACAACCAACGTGCCCATATCCTCCCACTCCCGCCCGGCCGCCCGGTTCGCCAGAGCGATCCCACCGACCAGCGCACCGATGCCGATCAGAAACGCAAGCCAAGTCACGCCGACCTTCTTAAGGCGCGTCGAATTATGTTGCGCGCAGAGCCCGTACGTGAGATATGCCTGCTTGCGAAGCACCAGCGCGACGATGGCGTAAACCAGAATCCCAGGGAGGATCAGAAGGTACAGCCACGGCGAATGCCAGTAGAACGCTTTTGTAAGAAATTTTGTCGCGTGTTGGCCGCACTTCACGCAGTTGGGCGGTAGAGTGCAGGTGCGCGTGGTCCGCAGACGCCGGCCATCACGCCACGGACCGCCGCTATCCAGCGTCATGCCGGGTGTCGCGTACGCGAGCGTGGGAACGGGGATCGGCGGAGGTAGAGACGACATGCAAAATCCTGTATCGAATGACCATCGCAAGTAGATCATTGTTCCAGGAAAGTGACAAGTTCCCAAACGCCCGGCCACACCAGGATTGTCCAACCGCTTAACACCCCGCTACGATGGATGGCTATGCCTCAATTGACAATCGACAGCCTCGGCACCTACGAAATCCCCGCCGGCCGGCGCCTCATTAATGCAATCATCGACGACGCCCGCGCCGACCAGCACTATTCCTGCGGCGGACAAGCCCGCTGCACCACGTGCCGCGTCCAATTCATCACCGGCGAGCCGTCGAAAATCACGCAGGCCGAGAAAGACCTGCTGGTGCAGTCAAAGATCACCGAGCCGGGCATCCGCTTGAGTTGCCAGATCGAGTGCGACCGGGACATGACAATCAAAGTCATCAGCCCAAAACCCCCCGCCAAGAACCCGAACCATCCCGCCGACGAGATCGTCCCGCCGGCGGTGTGGACGACGAAATAAAGCTAAATTCCGCCAAATGGGGCCTACAATCACCGCAGTGTTCCAAGATACACGGAGGTATCTGATGGCAGTGAAGTCGCTCAGAATCGATCAGGACGCGTACGACCGATTGAAATCCGAAAAGCACGAGGATGAGTCTTTCAGCGATGTCGTCAAGCGATTGTTGCCCAAGCCGTTTGATCTAAAGGCGTGGCTCAAAATGATCGACACCAATCACCGGGCCGATGAACCTGCTGAATGCGTCGAGTGCGTTGTAACGCCGCCTCACGGCAAGTCTGCTCGACGACGAGTCTGAAAAAGCAGGAAGCAACGCAATTGCCACTCGCACGAGCGCCAGAATATCCCCGAACCGAGCACCTAAATACTGTGACTCGCACGCTGTCACTCAAAGAACTTCGAGACAGGCGAGATGAATCCCGACAAGACGTCACCGCCGGTAATGGTGTCGGCTTCGCGCAGAACGCTTGGCTATTTGTTCGGCTCGAACACTGAGATGGTTCGCTGCTTCGAATTCACGATCCACACCATCGCATCGCGGCTTGGACGATTATTGCCATCGCATCGTATTATTGCGTCTCAATTCGAAACTCGTAAATCGACACTCGCCTCCAGAACTACTCCCCTGCTTCCAATATCGCCAAAAACGCCTCCTGCGGGATATCCACGCTGCCCATGCGCTTCATCCGTTTCTTGCCCTCTTTTTGCTTATCGAGCAGCTTGCGTTTGCGGGATACGTCGCCGCCGTAGCATTTGGCGGTGACGTTTTTGCCCATGCTCTTGATGGTTTCCCTGGCGATGATTTTCCCGCCGATCGCGGCCTGCAGCGGGATCTCGAAAAGGTGGCGCGGGATTTCGTCTTTCAATCGCGTGAGCAGACGCCGGCCGCGGGCTTCGGCGTGGTCGCGGTGGACGATCAGGCTCAGCGCGTCCACTCGGTCCGCATTCACCAGCACATCGACTTTCACCAGATCGCCTTCGCGGAAGCCGATGACCTCGTAATCCATCGTGCCGTAGCCTTTGGTCGTGCTCTTCAGTCGGTCGTAAAAATCGTAAATGATCTCGGCCAGCGGTAATTCGTACACCAGGATCACGCGGCTGCTGTTGCCGAGGTATTCGGTCTTTTTGTAGATGCCGCGGCGCTCTTCGCAGATCTTCATCAGCGCCCCGACGGATTCCTGCGGCAGGATCAACTGCATGTTGATGAACGGCTCGCGAATCTGCTTGATCATCGTCGGCTGCGGGAGTTCGCTGGGGCTGTCGATGCGCTTGGTGGTGTCGTCGGTCAGCAATACCTCGTACGTTACCGTCGGCGCAGTCTGAATCACCTCGATATTAAACTCGCGTTCCAAGCGCTCCTGGATGATCTCCATATGAAGCAAGCCCAGGAAACCGCAGCGGAAGCCGAAGCCAAGTGCGTCATTGTTTTCCGGCTCAAACGAGAACGATGCGTCATTCAATGACAACCGATCCATCGCGTCGCGCAGTTCGTCGTATTGCGTCTTGCCGCTGGGATAAAAATCGCAGAAGACCATCTGTTGGACCGGCTTGTATCCGGGCAGTTGCTCGGTGGCTTTGTTGTCTTCGTCGGTGATGGTGTCGCCGACGCGCACGTCGTGCAGGTCCTTGATCGCGGCCACGATGTAACCCACTTCGCCGTGACCAATCTTATCGACCTGGGTCGGGCGCGGGCAGTGCTTGCCGAGGTCGGTGATCTGATAAAGCTTGTTGGTGCCCATGAAGCGGATGCGCTGGCCTTTACGCAATTCGCCGTCGATGACGCGGACATAGGTGATCACGCCGCGATAGTCGTCATAGATGCTGTCGAAGATCAGCGCCCGCGGCGGCTTGTTCGCGTCGCCGCGCGGGGGCGGGAGTTTTTCGCATAGTGCGTAGATGAGTTCGTCAATCCCCACGCCCGTCTTCGCGCTGACATTCAGCGCGTCCTCGGCCGGGAAGCCAAGCACCGATTCAATCTCCTCCGCCACCTGCTCCGGCATCGCGCTGGGCCGATCGATCTTGTTGATGACCGGGATAATCTCCAATCCCGCATCGGTGGCGGCATACGCGTTGGCGACGGTCTGCGCCTGCACGCCTTGCGTGCTGTCGACGACGAGAATCGCGCCTTCGCACGCCTGCATCGCCCGCTGCACTTCGTAGTGAAAATCGACGTGGCCGGGCGTGTCGATGAAGTTCAGCATGAACTGTTCGCCGTTATGATCGTGAAACACCGTGACGGCGCTGGCTTTGATCGTGATGCCGCGCTCGCGTTCCAGATCCATGTCATCGAGCATCTGGCTATGAAACTCGCGCTCGGTGATCGCGCCGGCGCGCATCAGCAGGCGATCGGAGAGGGTGCTCTTGCCGTGGTCGATGTGGGCGATGATGGAGAAGTTACGAATCTGCATGGGTTTACGACAATCCGTGATCAAAGGTTGAACCCGCCCTCGCGCGGGGCAGATCGGGCATTGTATAGCAGAACCCGCGGCGGATGTAGGGGATAGACTGAGCTAACGCGCCGCGCCGCGTCGGTCACGGCACCGGTGCTACAGCCGGAGCAAGCGATCGCAGCATCACGCTCAACTCACGCAATTGGGGCTGAAATTTACTCATTTCGGGCGTATTGATCATCTTCTCTAGCATTTCTATGACCTCCTGGCGGCGTGTCTCGGTGAGGAACGGACCGATCGTTGCCAGTTCTTTGTGCACCATGCCGAGCAAGGCCCCACGGGCCGATGGGTCGAATGTTTCGGCGTCCCGGATCGTCTCGAGTTCGCGAACGATCACGGCAAACGCGACGCGCCGAAGGCCATCAATTGACTCTGTGCGCTTATCTGTGTGCTCGGCCGCCCGAGGATGTCTGGCCGGTAACAGGGGAAGCTGCCCCGCGAGCGTCGCCATCATCGATACCACGCGCAAGTATTGATGATGGAATAAGAGCACTTCGTCAGTGCTAACCGCTTTGCGAAGCAAAGCCGCGTGATACGCGCGGCGAACCTTTCCCGCGCCGTTGAAATAGCGTACGAGGTCCGACAGGCGCGCCGCGGCATCGATTTGCTGACGCTCAAAAACCGCTAGATTTTCCGAGGAAATCAAGCGCGCAAAGACCTCGCCCGACTTCGGGCTGTCGCGGCGCGGGAACTGGCGCGGGTCTTCTTTCAGCAGCGTCTGCAAGACATCGGCGGCCGCCGACATGTCATCGCCGTCCCACGGCCGATCAATCGCCGGCAGGCCGATGCGAGTGTATTCGTCAACACCCAGCGACATGTCCGCGGGCGCGGTCGTCGGCGAATCCGCGCACGCCAGCGTCCCGGACACCATCACCGCGAGGATGGTGGCGGCGCAGACGTGATTGCGGCGAGTGAAATGTCGATCCATATTGACCCGATCCTGCGGATTTAAGGGTGGTTTACACACTGTATCCGAATGGCATTGCGGCGTGACGCCGCAGTTGGAGTTGCCTAGAGACTAAACACGCTGCGGCGATGAAATGGGGCGGCGTCATCAGATTGCATACTTTTCGTGCAGGGGCTGTTACGGGATTCGCGAAGGTTTTGAGTGGTATCGGAATTGCATATGCTGCGTTGTCAGCGGTCAGAAACGACTTTCTATCGGCCGATGCCGGCTGGTCTGTTCGCTTTCGGTACTCTCACGGTCCATTTCTCTAATTGGAAGGAAACCCGATGCTCCGATCTGCTTCTGTTAAGCAGGCACGCCCACTTCGCTGGCTGCCTTGTCTAGCCGCCACCGCCGCACTGGCGCTGACCTCGCTCGCAATGGGTCAGGATGCCCCGACGACCGCGCCGGCTGAGGTGGTCGCTCCCGCCGCTGGTCCGATCGCTGTTGATACCGGCTCGACCGCCTGGATGCTGATCTCGTCAGCGCTGGTGCTCTTCATGATGCCCGGGCTTGCATTATTCTACGGCGGCATGGTTCGCGCAAAGAGCGTCCTGAACACTTTCCTCAACGTCATGGTCTGCTGCGGCGTGATCGGCGTGTTGTGGGTTGTGATTGGCTACGCACTGGTTTTCCCGGTCGTTGATCAGGCAGACGGATCGGTCAAAGCACTGATCACGATGGGCAAGCAAGGCGGCTACACCGATGCCACCGGTGCACCGGTTGAAGCGACTGTCAGCATCCTCGGATTCGATTCAAATCTCGTCGGTCTCAAGGCGTTTGGCGATGCGGGCTTCGGTGGCAATATCACCTCGGGTGATACCGTCGGCTCGAAGGACACCGGCGTTCCCGAACTGATCTTCGTGATGTTCCAGGGCATGTTCGCGATCATCACTCCGGCGCTGATCGTCGGCTCGGTCGTTGAGCGCGTTCGCTTTGGACCGTTGCTGGTGTTCCTCATCATCTGGTCGCTGGTCGTGTACTGCCCGGTCGCGCACATGGTCTGGAACGTCAACGGCTATCTGTTTCAGAAAGGTGTGCTCGACTTTGCCGGCGGGACGGTCGTTCACGTGCTGGCGGGCGTTTCCGCTCTGGCGCTGACGATCGTTGTTGGCCCGCGTAAAGGCTTTGGCAAGGTCTCGATGGCCCCGCATTCGCTGGGTCTGACCTTGATCGGCGCCGGCATGCTGTGGTTCGGCTGGTTCGGCTTCAACGCCGGCTCGGCGATCGCTATCCCGGGCGCCGAACTTCCGGTCGCCGGCCGCGTTGCGGTTGGCGCATTCGCAAACACCCAGATCGCAGCAGCGGCCGCCGCACTCGCGTGGATGATTGTGGAATGGCTCAAGGACGGTAAGCCGACGATTCTCGGCTTCGCGTCGGGCATGGTTGCCGGTCTCGTGGTGATCACGCCGTGTGCCGGTCACGTCGCTCCGATGTCCGCAATCTGGCTTGGCCTCATCGGTGGCTCGGTCTGCTACTTCGGCTGCCAGCTCAAGAAAGTGTTCAAATACGACGATTCGCTGGACGCCTTCGGCGTACACGGTGTCGGCGGAGCGCTGGGCGCGATTCTGGTTGGCGTGTTTGTAATTCGTCCGACCGCCGCGGCTGAAAACGCGAACCAAGTATGGTTACAGTTCCAGGGCCTGGCGATCGCTGCAACGCTCGCTTTCGTCGTCTCCCTCATCCTCGGCTACGCCATCAAGGCAACCATCGGCCTGCGTGCCCGGGAATCTGACGAGCAGGAAGGTCTGGACATCACCCTCCACGGCGAAACGGGTTACAACCTGTCCGTCGCCGGCTGACCCTGCTTCGACAATCTGTCATCCAACAAAGCCCCGGCTATTCATAGCCGGGGCTTTGTCTTTTCGGGC
>JACMML010000356.1 GCA_014379105.1 Phycisphaerae bacterium | reverse complement strand
TTCAGATCTGGCTTTCTTCCAAGGACCATTGGCGCGCTGATGGCGATCGCGGGCGTTTGCTACCTGATCAACAGCTTCTCGCACTTCCTGTCTCCCGCTTTCGCCGCCACGCTGACGACCAACGATCCGAATCAACCGACTGTCGGCATTACACTTGCGGGCTATTGGCAGGAGACGTCCGAGTTCGATGCCCAGCGTCGATCTGTCGAGCCGTCGGCGGAGCTAATGATCAATCAGTTGTTTGGCTATACCACCAATATCCGCCCGGTCGGCAAAACGCTGAACAACCAGGGACGCGTCGAGAAGATCGGCGACGAGATCCTCGCCTCCTACTTCCGGGCCGCCGATGAAAAGGCGCGCGTGCGCGTCGTCGAGCTCGCGACATTCCACGGAATGACTTACGTAAACGGCGAGGGAGAAACGGTCCCCACGCAGAGTTTCATCGGCTGGCACCAGAAGGGCTCGCCGTTGTCGATCAGCAACATCTTCACCGATGAGGAGTTGGTCGGGCAGATGGCGTTGCCGTACAAAAATGACAACCAGAGCCTTGTCGCGTCCGGCCACTTTGCCCCGCCGCCGGGCAAGGAGTTTGGATTCGTTGTGGAGAAGCGCGAGTACACCGATCCCAAGCTGAACTCAGTTGAGGCGAATAAAGGTCACTTCATGCGGTTCTTCCCTGCGTACGACCCCGCCGGCAAGCTGATCGTCAACACGTATATCGTGCTGCACGATTACAACACCGAATCGGTCAACTACGATTTCAACGACAACATCTACCTGATCAGCAACATCATCCCGTCCGGCAAAGTGAAGCCTGCCAAGACGCTGTTCGCGAAGCGCACCGATGGCGGGCCAAATCTGACGTGGTCGTCTCCGATCGATGGCCCGAAGATCGTTGGATACAACATCTACCGATCCACCGATTCCCGGGTCGGATATACGTTGCTCAACGACACCCCGCTCAGCGGCGCGGCGACGAACACGTTCGTCGACAGCACGGCCGTGCGTAAACGGCTTTACTATTACCAGGTGAAGAGCGTGGATGCCGAAGGCGCTGAGGGTCAGCCGTTGATTGCCGAACTTCGCGCGTAGCATTCACGCGGAGACGCGGTAGTCCGACGCGACTCTTGAATCGTGCGGATTGTGCCTGCTGATTTACGGATGCCGGACGCCGCTGCGGGTCATGCTGTTGAGGCTGACCTGGAATGTGAGCTGCTCGAGTTGCAGCGCCACGTCCACCGCCTGCACTGCTACGGTGGGGGGCACGGTCAGGGACGTTGGCGAGAAGTTGAGTATTCCGCGGATGCCCGCGTGCACCAGATCGGTCGCGACATCCTGCGCCACGTCCGCCGGTACGGTGAGGATCGCCAGGCGGCACTCGTGGCGGTTGATGATCTCGGCGATGTGCGTCATCGGGAGCACCTCATGCCCGCTGAGCACCTGACCGACCTTCTCCGGATCAGAATCAAACGCCGCCACCAGTTGCATCCCCTTGGCGGCGAAGCCGGCGTAGCTCAGCAACGCCTTGCCGAGATAGCCAACGCCCACCAGCACCACGTTCCATGCTTTGTCGGTGCCGAGGATGCGTTTGATCCGGCTGATCAGTTCCAGCACGTTATAGCCGACCCCGGGGTGCCCGAACGTGCCGAAGTACGCCAGGTCCTTGCGCACCTGTGCGTCGGTGAGACCCAGACTGCCCCCGAGCTGTTTGCTGTTGACGGTGAGCTGGGCGTTTTTCTGAAGCTGCTCAAGCTGGCGCAAATAAAGGCTGAGCCGGCGGACGGTCGGATCGGGAATGAGTTCGGGACGGACAAAATCCATAATGAATCCTCACCGATCGGATCGGCTGGTGAGTATAGGGAAGTTCACTGTAAACGTTGTACTGGACCGGATTTCTTGACAGTGTCGGGGGGGCTCGGGTAGCGTCCGTGCGGGTTTGAGCCTTCGGTGGAGATTCAACAGTGATGATGCCCCTGCGGATCGTTGTAACCAGTGCCGTAGCTTCGGCGTTTCTCTGTTTGTCGACCCCTGCGGCGCGGGCAGACCTGCCCAAAGATGTCCGCGAGGCCAAGTCGCACGATACGACCAAGTCGTCCATCGACGCTTACGTCGCCAAGCTGGTTACACAGATCGCCGCCAATGACGCAAAATCGGGCGTCGCCCGTGAAGAACTCGCCAGCCAATCCGATGTGAAGGGCCCGATCGCGCCCACGGCGTCGTTCAATCTCACCTATATCAGTTCAGTCAGCACGGGCATTCAGCCGCTCCTGAAGCATCAGGAAGCCGCGGTGCGCCTCAATGGGGCCATCGTCGTCCACCGGTTGGCGGTTGCGACGCAGCAGGCGACATTGCAGCCGTTGGTCGAGCAGGTCATGAACGATACCGCACCGGCGGTGCAGCTCTGGGGCGTCAAGGCGGCGGGGGTTCTGTTGCCGAGTTTATTCAGCAACGCGACGACGCTCGGTTCAGAAAAACTGTCGGCAGGCATCGTGGCGTGTGTGAAGAAAAATCCCCGCTTAGGCGCGGTTGTTCAGGAAGCCTACAAGGCATTCGACCTAACAGCCGTGACACCCGCGCTGGGTGCGCCGGCGCTGGTGAAGGCGACCGACCGCATGAACGAAGTGCTCGCGTTCCGCGTGCAGCAATATGCCGCCGGAATGCCCGCCGACCCGCAATCCGAACGTGCGCCGCCACTGTACCTGATCAAAGGCGTCGTCACCAAGGCCAACACCCCAAAGCAGACGAACGAGACGATGCAGAACCTGTCTGACTTGCTTGCGGTCAGCGCCCAGCGGACGGTGGCGCTCCAGGGCGCGGATCGGGCGCGAATGCAGAATGTTGTCTCGGGCGCGGCGGGGTCGATCAGGGTGCTGGTCCCGACCACCAAGGACGTGACCGCCATCTTCAACAACCTCGCCAATGTTCAGGCGGGCGCAGTCATGCCCGCAATGGCGGCGGTGGTGAATGAGATCAAAAAGGTGTCCACGTATTCCGCGTTGCGAGACCCGCCCACGGTGAAGCTGCTCGAACAGGCCGTGCCCCCCGCGGCCACCGCTGGCGGCTGAGGCGCGTATATGTGGCATGGGCTTCCAGCCCATATTTTCGGGTGGAAAAAAATGAACACGGGCTGGAAGCCCGTGCCACGTAGGTCAGATGTTTGGCTGCGGAGATTTGAGGTCAGGGAAGGACCGGCGCATGCGATTCGTTCTGACCGTCATCTTTTCGCTCAGTGTCTTCACCAGTCTATTCGCCGCACTCTCGTGTGATCGCCCGCCGGCACGCACGCCCGACGAGCTGCGGTTCATCAATCGCGGCGACATCATCACGCTCGATCTCAACCAGATGTCGTACGTACAAGACTTCCGCATCGCGATGGCGACGCGCGAAGGGCTCTACACCTATGACCCTCAGACATTCAAACCCGTGCCGGCGCTGGCGCTAAGTGACGAAGTAACCCCGGACCAGAAGACCTGGACTTTCAAGCTCCGCCCGGACGCCCGCTGGAGCAACGGCGATCCGGTAACGGCGGCCGACTTTGTTTTCTCCTGGCGGCTGATTCTCGAATCGCCGGCGGAGTACGCCTAACTGCTGCACTACGTCGCCGGCGCGCAGCAGTATCAAAAGGCCTATTCTGACGGCAAGACCGACGCGCCGTTTGATGTCGGTATCAAAGCGATCGACGATCACACGCTGGAGATCCGCCTAGTCAACCCGGTGACATTCTTCCGCGAGCTGATGGCGTTTCCCACCTTCTACCCGCGACATGCTGCCAGCATGGCGCGATTTAAGACCACTGACGATAAAGGCCGCGCCAGTTACAGTCCGGAGTACACACGCCCGCCGCAGGTGGTGACCAACGGTCCGTTCGCGCTTGTGAAATGGGAGCCCGGCCGGTTATTGCGGATGGAGCAGAACGCTCATTACTGGGACAAAGCGGCCCTGAAGCTCAAAGCCGTCGAGATGCTGGTCGCCAACGATGCACAGAGCGCGTTCATCCAGTACGAGCAGGGAGATATCGACTGGCTCGCCGACGTCTCGCAAGACATCGCGTACCCGCTGAAAGTGCAAGGCCGCACTGATCTTCGCTCCGCCGCTGCGTTCGGCACGGCGTTTCTCACGGTCAACTGCGCCGCGACCGTGCCCGAACTAGGCGACCAGAAAAATCCGCTCGCCGACCAGCGTGTGCGCCAGGCGATCTCCATGGCAATAGAGCGCAACACGCTCGTCCAGAGCGTCACCCGGCTCGGCGAAGCGCCGGCGATGCACTACATGCCGCCGGGATTCTTCGAAGGGTATCAGGCCCAAGGGGTTGCCGCGGAGAACATTGAGCAGGCGAAGAAACTGCTCGCCGAAGCGGGTTATCCTGAAGGAAAGGGATTTCCCACAGTCTCAATCATCTACAACAGCGACAACACGATCCGCCGCGATCTGGCGGCCAGCATTGCCAATCAACTGCGTCAGAAGCTGGGGATCAACATCGACGCGCGCGGCGTGGAACTAAAGACATACCGCAACGAGATCACCACCGAGCGCTACACGCTCGGGCTCGCCGCCTGGTACGGGGATTACATGGACCCCTCGACCTTTACCGACAAATACCTCTCCACCGCCGAAAACAACGACAGCAACTGGGGCCCGCCGGAATATGACGCGCTTTGCGCAAAAGCCCGCGAAGAAGCCGACCCGATCAAGCGCTTTCAATTGCTCGGCCAGGCCGAGTCGATGATCAATCAGCAGTTGCCGATCATTCCGCTGTATCATTACGTGAACCTGTCGCTCAACCGCGACAACGTTAAAGGCCTGTACACCAACGCCAAGAATCTCACCGTCTTCAAGCCTGTCTCGATCGACCCATAGGACCAGCGGAGCCAATGTGTGGAAGACCATCGCGCACCGATTGATCCAATTCCCGCTGATCCTGGCAGTGGTTTATCTGGTGACATTCGCGCTGGTGTGGGTCGCGCCGGGCAATCCGTTTGAGGATGAGCGAAGCATCGCGCCCGATGTGCTGCGGCAGATGAAAGAGCGATATCACGCCGACACGTGGTACCGGTTTCTGCTTTATTACCCCTACAACCTGCTTGCACACGGCGACTTCGGGCCGAGCATGAAGAATCGCGAATTTTCCGTCAACGAACTCATCGCACAGGGGCTGCCGGTATCGATGTCAATCGGTTGCGTGGCGCTGGTGATCGCGGTCATCGTCGGCATGACGGTCGGCACACTGTCAGCCATCCGGCGCGACGGGATTGTTGATTACGCCGGCATGTCGCTCACTTTGATCGGCATCTCATTGCCGTCGTTCGTCACCGCGTCTCTGTTGGTGCTGGTCTTCGGCGCGTGGCTGCGCTGGATGCTGCCCGGCCAATTCCGCGGACCGGCGGATGTGATCCTTCCGGCGATCGCGCTGTCGCTGATGCCGATGGCGTACATCGTGCGGCTTCAGCGCGTAAGCATGCTGGATGTGCTGGGCGCCGATTACGTGCGCACCGCGCGGGCGAAGGGATTGTCCAAGACCCGCGTTGTGATCAAGCACTGCCTGCGCAACGCGTTTCTCCCGGTCTTCACGTACCTCGGCCCGGCGGCGGCGGTGACGTTGACCGGTTCGTTTGTTGTCGAGCGCGTCTTTGGACTGGAAAACGGGATGGGCAAACTCTTTGTCGATTCAGTGACCAATCGCGACCGCACGATGATTCTTGGCCAGACGATGCTCTATTCGTTCATCTTGCTCGCGCTGAACCTGGCGGTGGATATCGGGTATGTGTTCATCGATCCACGCATCGACCTGGAGGCGCGTAAAGCATGACGGCCGCCGATGTGCCATTGTCGATTACGACCCACGCGCCGCCGCCGACAAATCGGCTATGGCGACGCGCGTTGCGGATGCCTCGCGTGCTGGCGGGGTTGATCATACTCGGCATCATTTCGGTGTTCTGTGTCGGGTCATCGCCGTGGACGCTGGACAGATCCAGCGCGATGCATTTTGACGCCCAGAATGCCGCGCGCCCCGAATATGCGCCGGCCCTGTCGAATATCGAACTCGCTTTCGGCACCGACAAGCTCGGGCGGCCGCTGCTGGCGCGGTGCCTGCTGGGCGGGGTAATCTCACTGGCGGTCGGGCTTGCGTCCGCGGTGCTGGCGATCGTCCTGGGCGTCGGCGTCGGCTTGCTCGCCGGGTTCCGGGGCGGGTGGGTCGACAACCTCCTCATGCGATTCGTCGATATCCTCTACAGCCTGCCTTACGTGCTGTTGATCATCCTGTTCAAGCTCGCGCTGGAAGAACCGCTGCGGACGGTCTTCTCCCGCAATGCCGCCAATTTTGTCGTGATGTTCCTGGCGATCGGCCTGGTGAGCTGGCTGACGATGGCGCGCGTCATCCGCGGGCAGGTGCTCTCGCTCCGCAGCCAACCCTTCATCGAGGCCGCCCGGGCGCTGGGGCTGACCGAACGCCGGATCTTCCTACGGCATCTTCTGCCCAATCTGGTCGGTCCGATCGTCATCTATGGTACGCTCACCGTGCCGCAGGCGATTCTTCAGGAAAGTTTCCTGAGCTTCCTGGGACTAGGATTAGACCCGCTTCCCAGCTGGGGCGCGCTCGCCAGCGAGAATCGGATCGCCGCGTTGAACATCATCGCCCCGAAGTGGTGGCTGCTGGTCTTTCCGTGCCTGCTCTTGATGGTCACGCTACTAAGCCTAAACTTCCTCGGCGACGGCCTGCGCGACTTGCTCGATCCCAAGCGCGAGGCGGCGAAGCTGTAAGCATCTGACTCGCATCCTTCGAGGAGCCGGCATGGATAGTCGTTTTGGCTTTAAAGATTTCGTCCTGCTCGGCGGTCTGGCGGTCGTGATCGTTCTGATCGTGCTGGCGATGGTGCAGTTCGACCGACAATGGGACGAGGTGCAGAACATCAAGCACCAACTCCAGCAGCAGGCCACCGATCTACGGAATATTGATAATCAACTGCGGCAGGGGATCGCGCTCAACCCCGGCACCACTCAACCGTCCGCGGGCACCGCCGGACTAGTTGCGGCCGAGCGCATCGCGGCGGCGCGGGCGATGCCGGGATTCGCCGACGGCGATTGGCTCGTTCAAGGTCTCAGCGGCAAACTCGCGACCCTTACCCCTCTGGTCTCCGGCGACCGGTACGCGTCTGATATTCAAAGCAACGTTCAGGAAACGCTCTGCACGCGCTACCCGATCACGCTTGAGTGGCGCGGGCTGCTGGCCGAAAGCTGGACGATCAAGGACAACTCCGCCGAGTGGGAAGCGTACGCCGCCGGCCGTCTTGCGGTGCCGATTACGCCCGAAGAGATCGCCAAGGAAGCGGATTACCCGCCGGCCGATAAGCCCGAAGAGCAGAAAGCCTACGTGGCGAACCGGCTAAAAGAAGGCCGCCGGGACGACGATATTGGAAACGAGCCGAATTGCCCGCCGGCGGCAATAATCACGTTCAAGATGCGTTCCGGGCCGACGTTCTCCGACGGCTCGTCGGTGACGGCGGACGACGTGGTATTTACGTTCAACTTTACGATGGACCCGCGTGTCGATGCGCCGCGCGAACGGGCGTATTACTCGCGCATCCGCGAAGTTAAAAAAATCGGAAGCGATGAGGTCGCGTTTTATTTCCGCGTTCCTTATTTCCGCGCCTTCGAGATCGCGGCGGCAATTCAGGTGATGCCCAAGGCGTTCTACGGGAAGTACAAACCCGAAGAATTCAATCAATCCACCGGGCTGCTCATGGGCTCAGGCCCGTACATGATGGAAGACCCGGCCGGCTGGAAACAGGGGCAACAAGTGCAGTTAGTCCGCAATCCGCGCTACTGGACGGTCAAATCCGCATTCGATCGACTCGTGTATCGTGAGTTCACCAGCGCCGTCGCGCAGGAGACCGGCTTTCGCAACGGCGAGATCGACTACTACGAAGCGAAGCCCGAACAGTACGTCACGATGAAGGCCGATCCGAATATCGCGCCGCGGACCCAGCTTTTTGAGTTCCAGGCGCAGACCGGCGGATACCGTTACCTGGCGTGGAACCAGTACCGGTTCGGAAAGCCCACAAAATTCGCCGACAAGCGCGTGCGTCATGCGTTGACCTGCTTCACGGATCAGAAGCGGCTGATTCAGGAAGTCATGCTCGGGCTCGCTGTGGAATCCACCGGACCGTTTAACCCGGAGAGCAAGCAATACAATCCGTCAATCAAACCATTCGCGTATGACGTGGCCCGCGGATTGAAGCTCATGGAAGAAGCCGGATGGCGCGACCGCGACGGCGCAGGCGTATTGACCAATGACGCCGGCGAGACGTTTGAATTCAAGATCACTTATCCCTCAGGGATTCCGAACTACGAAAAAATGGTGCTGCTGCTGAAGGATCTCTACGCCCGCGGCAAAGTGCGGCTGATCCCCGATCCGCAGGAATGGTCGGTCTTCAAGGATCGGCTGAAGAACAAGGATTTCGACGCGATCACGCTCGCGTGGTCCAGCGGGCTTGAATCGGACATCTTCCAGATGTTTCACAGCACGCAGTCCATGGCCGGGGGCGATAATTTCATGTCGTACCGGAGTCCGGAGCTCGACCGCGCGATCGAGCAGGCCCGGCGAACCCTGGATGAAACCAAGCGCATGGAGATCTGGCGGCAGGCCCACAGCGTCATTTACGACGATCAACCCTATACCTTTCTATTTTTCCCCAAGGACCTTGTCCTGCTGGACAAGCGCATCGCCAACGTGCAGAAACTTCCATTAGGACTGAATTCGGATCGGGAATGGTTCGTCCCGCGCTCTTCACAGCGCTGGACGAAATAGCCGACAGACCAGTTGCAGCAGACGACGCATGACCAGCTATATCTTTCGAAGAATCCTGCTGATGTTTCCGACGGTGATCGGCATCACGCTGCTGGTCTTCGGCGTGATGTGGCTGTCGCCCGGCGGCGTCGGTGGCGGGCTGCTCGATGATGCCGGGACGCTCCGGCCGGAGGAGCGCAAGGCGCGCGAGGAGTACATCGAGAAACGATTCGGACTGAAGCGGTCTTTTATCGTTCAGTATGGGGTGTGGCTGAATAACGTCCTCCCGGTGGGCGCGAAAGATCCCGGGCAAGGCTGGCCGGGCAATTGGCGTGTGGGCTTCAAGACGCCCGACCTCGGCCGAAGCTTTGTCCGCGAACGCCCGGTGACCGACATGATCGCCGAAGCGCTGCCTGTGACGCTGACGCTGAATCTCGTCACCATCCCCCTGGTCTATAGCATCGCGATAACCGCCGGTATCTATACCGCGCGACGCCGCGGATCGACTGCCGACATTTCCATCGGCATTCTGTTTATCGCGCTCTGGTCGCTGCCGGTGATGTGGATCGGCGTGATACTGATCGGATTTCTCGCCAACCGGGATGTGATCGCGATCTTCCCCATCGGCGGACTCAGCAGTCCCGTGGCCGGGGACTGGGCGTTCTTCCCGCGCAACGGCACCGCCGGCTGGTTTGCCGACCGGCTCTGGCACCTGGCCGGTCCGGTTATCTGCCTTACCTATGGTGGATTCGCGTTTCTGTCGAAACTGATGCGTGCGAGCTTGTTGGAAAATCTGTCCGCCGACTTCGTCAGAACCGCCCGCGCCAAAGGCCAAGCCGAGCGCGTCATCCTCTTTCGACACGTGTTGCGCAACAGCATCCTGCCGCTGATCACGGTCGCGAGTTCCATTCTTCCGGGTCTCCTTGGAGGCTCGGTCATCGTCGAGAGCATTTTCAGCATCAGCGGCATGGGGAAGATGAGCCTTGAGGCGATCAGCGTCCGCGATCGCGAGGTTGTGTTATCCGTGACGCTGGTGGTGGCGATCATCAGCACAATCAGCCTGTTGATCGCCGACATCTGTTACGCATTGGCAGACCCGCGGGTGAGCTATGAGTGAAATCGCAAATCCACTGCTGGCCAATACTTTTGCGGACTCGCCCCCACGTACGCGCAGTCTGTTTGCCACTGCCCTGCACGAATCGCTCCGCAAGACCGCGGCCCGCGTCGGGCTGGCTTGGCTTGGGGTGGTGACATTCTGCGCGGTGTTCGCGCCATTGCTCGCCAACTCGCGCCCGATATTGCTCAAATCAAACGGCCGATGGTCTAGCCCGCTGATCGCTGGGCTTCAGTGGACAGATGTGCTCGTATTCGTCTCCTGCGTGCTCATCGTCGTGGCCGGCAGGATGAAGAAGCCGGCGCTGACCTGGCGCTTGCTCGCGATCGGGCTCATCATGCTGCTGACAGGGCTCATTACTTTCCAGACACTTGGCTATCGAACAAAGCAGATCATGGTCTATTCCCAGTACCGCGAAGCCGAAGCGGCCGGCCAGGTGCAATGGATCTTGCGGACGCCCATTCCGTATTCGCCGAGCGACTATGTCCGGGACCAATTTGATCCGACGCGCCCATCTCCCCAGCCGCCGCAGCGCCGCCATTGGCTTGGCACCGAACGCAACGGCGGCGATATCGCCTCGCGCATGATTCACGCGTGCCGCATCGCGCTGGCGGTCGGGTTTATCGCAGAAGGCGTCGCGCTGGTGATCGGCGTTTCCCTTGGCGGGCTGATGGGCTATCTCGGGCGCGCAGTTGATCTGATCGGCATGCGGCTGGTCGAGATATTCTCGTCCATCCCGCAGCTATATCTGCTGCTGACATTCGTCGCGTTCTTCGACCGCAATCTCTACCTCATCATGTTGATCATCGGACTCACCTCCTGGACAGGCTACGCGCTGTTCACGCGCGCCGAGTTCCTGAGGCTTCGCAACCTGGAATTCGTCCACGCGGCCGTCGCGGCGGGGCTGCCGCGGTGGCGCGTGATCTTTCTCCATATGCTGCCCAACGGACTCGCGCCGATACTGGTCACAGCAAGCTTTGGCGTCGCATCGGCGATTCTCATGGAATCCAGCCTCAGCTTTCTGGGCCTCGGACTCGTCGATGAACCGAGCTGGGGGCAGATGCTCAACCAGGCGCTGGGCGCCGGCGGCTTCGCGTGGTGGCTGGGCGTTTTTCCCGGGCTTGCGATCTTTCTGACTGTCCTGGCGTATAACTTCATCGGCGACACGCTCCGCGACGCCCTTGATCCCAGATTGCTGAAGCGTCAATAACCATGCAACCTCTCCTCCACATCGACAATCTCTCCGTCGCGTTCGAAACCGCGCGGGGGATGGTCCGCGCGGTGAATAATTCGTGGTTCTGGGTTTTCCCCGGGCAGACATGGGCGCTGGTGGGCGAAAGCGGGTGCGTAAAATCCGTGACCGCGTTGTCGGTGTTGCGTTTGCTGCCGACGCCGCCGGCG
>JACMML010000355.1 GCA_014379105.1 Phycisphaerae bacterium | reverse complement strand
CTCGCCCATTTACGCCGACTGGGCCGCGTGGGAACAGGGGATGAAGGATATGGAGGCGAAGATGGACGAATTCGCCGCTTTCAAGGGCACGCTCAAGGACGGACCTGCCGCCGTGCTCAAGTCCTACCTCCTCTACGATGAGATCGGGATCATCCAGTATCGCGCCTACCGTTATCCGCAGCTCCAGCGCGACACCGACACGCGTGACCAGGATGTGGCGGGAAAACTCCAGCGCGTGCAGGCGCTCTTTGCGAAATTCGGCACGGCGACCGCTTGGTTCAACCCCGAGTTGCTCGCGGTGCCTGAAGATACGATGCGCGGATGGCTGGATGCGACAGCGGATCTGGCGCCGTATCGGTTCCCGATCCTGGATGCGTATCGTCAGCAGAAGCACGTGCTCGATGAGAAGGGCGAAAAGCTTTTGTCGTATGCCACGCGTTTCAACGAGACGCCGCGCTCGGTTTATTCGGAACTGAGCACGTCGGATATCAAGTTTCCGAAGATCACGCTGGCCGATGGCAAAGAAGTCACGCTCACGCCGGGGGCGTATCAGTCGATCCTCGCGACCAACTACAATCAGGCTGATCGCGCGAAGGCGTTTGAGGCTTATTTGAAAACCTACGAGGCGACGAAGAATACGTATGCGGCGATTTATCGGGGCATCCTGGAGCGCGGCTGGTTCATGGCGCAGGCGCGCGATTATCCGACGACGCTGGCGCGTGCGCTCGACGGCAACGCGATTCCGACCGAGGTTTACACGACGCTGGTCGATACGGTGCGGGCCGGCACGACGCCGCTGCAGCGATATTTTAAACTGCGCCAGAAGATCCTCGAACTGGAAACCTACCACCTTTATGACGGGCAGATTCCGCTCGTGAAAAACGACACGGTGTGGCCTTACAAGCCGGCCCGAGATCTGGTGCGCGAGTCGGTCGCGCCGCTGGGTGCAGAGTATCAGGCAAAGCTTGCGGAGTTGCTCGATGGCAACCGACTTGATGTTTACGAAAACGAAGGTAAACGCTCCGGTGCCTATAACGCGGGCGTTTACGGCGTGGGGCCTTATGTGTTGATGAACTACAACGACACGCAGGACGCGGTGTTTACCTTTGCGCATGAGATGGGTCATGCGATGCACTCGCGTCTGTCCGAGGAGAATCAGCCGTTTGTGACTTCGGACTACACGATCTTCGTCGCGGAAGTTGCCTCGACGGTGAACGAGCGGCTGTTGCTCGAAAAACTGCTCGCGGAGAGCCAGGACCCGAAGGAACGCTTCCTCCTGCTCCAGCATGCCATCGATTCCATCGTGGGCACGTTCTACACGCAGGTCCTATTCGCGGATTTCGAGCATCGCGCCCATGCGCTGGCGGAGAAGGGCGATCCGCTCACGGCGGATGTATTTAGCACGCTCTACGACGATCTGCTGAAGGCCTACTACGGCGATGCGATCGTGCGCGACGAGCTCTATCGCTACACGTGGACGCGTATCCCGCATTTCTACAACTCGCCGTATTACGTTTACCAATACGCGACGTGCTTTGCTTCGTCGGCGCAGCTTTACAAGGCGATGAACTCCGGCACGGCGGCCGAACGCGCGGCGGCGACGGAGCGTTATCTCACGTTGCTGAAGAGCGGCGGCAACGATCACCCGATGGAGCAGCTGCGCAAGGCGGGCGTCGATCTGTCGAAACGCGAGACGGTGCAGGCGGTGATCGACCAGATGGATGAACTCGTCACGCGGCTTGAGACCGAGGCCGCGAAGCTAAAATGAGTTTCCGTCACCGGGCTGTTTCACGGACGTAACGTATGTGTCACCCGTGTGACTTTGTAGCAGCGATATAACAGTAGAGAACTGGAACAACGCGGCACTTGGGGTTCGCATTTCGGCTTCCACCTCACACATGCGAACCAAATTACACGCTCTTCTTGTCGGCACGACTTGTGCGCTTCTCCCCGTCTCGGCTTTCGCCGAGATTTCGTTCCTTTCCGGCGTTTCGCTGCCCAGCGGCGGTGAAATCGTATCATATTCCGGCGGCAGCCTGCTGACTACCGATTCACTCTCGGCTAGCAACCATGCCGTCCAGTCTTATTCGCTAAGCTCCGGCGGCACTTTGTCGGCCGGTATGTCGATCAGTCTCAACTCCGTCTTTGGAGCTTCCTCCACAGCCTCGATCTCCAGCGTGCTGAACGACGCGCGTGGTTTCGGCGTGGCCACGGTCATCCCGACCGCTACGGGCGCGGGTGATTTCGGACGTGTTGCGATTTTCGATAAGAGCACGGGGTCCATCATCAAAACCCTTGATGTCGGTTATCATCCCGACTCCGTCACCATCACGCCGGACGGCACCAAGCTCATCATTGCCAACGAAGGCGAGTATGGTTCCACGTCGTCCGCCACCGCTGAGGCGGTGAATCGCGCCGGTTCGGTCAGTATCGTTAACATCTCCGGCGTCACCTCCGGCAACTATTCCAGCGCCCTCGCGGCTTTGAACAGCGGTGCGGTCAGCACCTATGATTTCAGCGCCGGTAATCTCGCTTCGGGTGTCACGCTCAACGGCCTGCGCAATGCCCGTCTCGACACCGCCAATGTGAAGTCCCCCAATGCGGCCGATATCGAGCCGGAATACATTACGGCCACCGACACGACCGCCTACATCACGCTTCAAGAAAACAACGCCATCGCCACGCTCGATCTGACGACTGGAAAATACACGGCGATCAACAAACTCGGCACGATCACGCAGACGATCGACGCCTCTGACCGCGACGGTTCGGGTAACACCACCACGGCGGCGATCAACGATGTCGTGGCCGGCCTGCCGATGCCCGATACCGTGGTTAAGTTCCAACGCACGGGAAGCACCTATTTGGTGACGGCCAATGAAGGCGACGCGCGTCCGGACGACGGCGACACCTTCCGTGGTTCGCAGCACGGCACCGTCGTCAATGGATCGGCTGCTCCAAGTTTGGATGCCGCGGTGCTGGCGACCGTGAACAACACCGGCATCGGTCGTCTCAACCTCCTGAAAGATCAAGGCGACACCGATCTCGATGGCGATATTGACACGCCCACCATGCTGGGCACGCGCAGCTTCAGTATTTGGCAAGTTGGCGGGGATGGCACGCTGAGCCTGGCTTTCGACTCCGACTCGATGATCGAGCAATTCGTCCTCGCGAACGATCCGACCTCGCACAACATCAATAGCGGCCTCACCACCAACTTTGACACCCGTTCGGATGACAAGGGACCTGAAGTCGAGGCGGTGGCTTACGCCAGTTTCGACGGCAAGGAGTTCGTCTTTATCGGTGCGGAGCGTCAGAACGGAATCTTCCAGTTCGATATCACCGACTTGAACAACGTGGCGATCATCGGATACTACAACACGGTGACTGGAACGGTTGATTCTGGAGGTGCGTTTATTTCCCCCGAGTCGATTCAATTTCTCGATGCTGCGAGCAATCCTACCGGGAAAAATATCCTGATCGTCGGCTACGAAGGCACTGGGGTAAACGGCTCGATTGCGCTGTATGAGGTGACGTCAATCTCGGCGATTCCCGAGCCGGCGAGTGCGGCGGCGCTGTTGGGTGTCGGTGCGCTCGGCGCGGTGATGTTCCGCCGTCGCGGTCGCAAGGCTTGATCGCACGCTTGTGGTTTATGCAAAGAACGGACCCTGATCGGGTCCGTTCTTTTTGTTTTACGGCAGGTCAATAAGGTCGGGGCGTTGGGCGACCGTTGAGTTCGCCGGTTGAAGGCGATTGATGAGGGTTATTCGCGGCGGGCCCAGCGGTCCCGCCCTACCTTCAAATCAAAAAAACAACGGATGTTGTTCTATTTTAAATGCTCATTTCGCGAGGTCGATCCACTTCCAGGCTCGGTTGTCGAGGGGGGTGGTCGTCCAGTTTTTCACGCGCGGGCTGATGGCGTAGATGCGGGTGTAGAAATAAATCGGGATGACGGGGACTTCTTCGGCGAGGATCGTTTCGAGTTTTTGGTAAACGGCCATGCGGGCGGTTTCGTCGGGCTGGGAGAGCGCGCTGCGGATGAGGCGGTCGTAGTCGGCGTTGGACCAGCCGGTCTGGTTGTTGCCGCCGCCGGTCATCCACATGTCCAAGAAGGTGTGCGGGTCGTCGTAGT
>JACMML010000354.1 GCA_014379105.1 Phycisphaerae bacterium | reverse complement strand
CCGACAACGATCTGGATCGAAATCGCGCCGTTCAAAACTATGGCCGGTGGGTTCCGGTGGCCGCGGAGATCGGCGCGACCGCGATCCGCGCGAACACCGGCGGCATGGGCATCATCGACATCAACAAAGGCCTCACCTGCTGCATCGACAGCTTCCGTCGATTAGCCGACCTGGGCACGAAGCACGGCGTGTCGATCCTGATCGAAAACCACGGCGGCATCAGCACCGATCCGAACAACGTCGTCGCCGTCATCGACGCCGTCCGCAGCACGCACGGTGAAACCGTCATCGGCACGCTCCCCGACTTCGGCAACTGGGCGGACAACGTCGACCGCTACACCTCGCTGGTAAAAATCCTCCCCTTCGCCAAGGCCGTACACGCGAAGGTGCTGGACATCGACGAGCAGTTGAATCATCCCAAGTTCGACCTCGCCCGTTGCGTCTCACTGGCCAAGGCGTGTGGCTACGACGGCTATCTCGGCATCGAATACGAAGGCGGCCAGGATCAGATCGAGGGCGTCACGCGCGCCGTAGCGAAACTCACGCCGATGTTGTGAAAGCCAAGAACGCCGAATGCGCTAATAAAAACGTCGGGAGGGGAACCGCCGATGAACGCCGCCTGCGCGACGCCGGTTTCGCTACTAAGTATTCTCTAATTCACTCACGGCGCCCCTTGCCCGCGGGCAATCTTTTTTCTTGCCGATTTTGTTTGTTTTTCTACGCAGTTATTGCACCGCCGTTATTGCACCGCTCCGAAAGACCGATGGGACCATAGGCAACGTTACGGGACCATCCAATCCCCTTACTCCACGGCTCGAACACGCAGCGTGTTCAGAGAGAAATTTATGCCGGACAGTGAATCATATTTGCCAGCTCTTCGCCAAGCGTCGGACGCCATCCTTATCACCGATGCGGACTTAACATCGCCAGGGCCACGCATTCTTTTTGCGAATGCATCTTTCTGCCGGCTCACCGGTTACTCGGCCGAGGAATTGATCGGTCAGTCCCCGCGTTTGTTACAGGGCCCGCTGACGGCCCGGCCGGTGTTGGACGAGTTTCTGAAAACCTTACGGGAAGGCCGGCCCTTTCGCGGAACTGTAACCAATTATCGGAAGGATGGGAGACCGTTCGAGATCGAGTGGCATGTTTCCCCAATACGCGATGCCGACGGAACCGTTAGCCGATACCTTTCGATTCACCGGGACGTCACGGCGGACAAAGAGTTTCAACGAGGCATTGACCAATACGTCGAGACGTTGCTCGACAAGCAGAAGCAGGCCTTGGCGCGGCAGGCGGAGTTGGAAAAGACGAATACTGAACTCCAGGCGCTGGCGACGACCGATGGTCTGACAGGCGTGTTTAACCATCGCCACTTTCACGAGCAACTTGGGATGATCAGCGCCGAAGCCAAGGTGATTTCTCTCCTGATGATCGACGTCGACCACTTCAAGTCTTTCAACGACACATTCGGCCACCCTGCAGGTGACCGCGTCCTTCAGAAAGTGGCGGACGCGCTCCGCGCCGTCGCGAGAAAATCAGATATCGTTGTGCGATATGGCGGCGAAGAATTCGCAGTGCTGATGTCGGACAGCGAGGCCGAACCCGCACTCGCGCTGGCTGAACGCATACGACAACGCGTTGAGTCGATCAGCATCGCCGAACGTTCAGTCTCCGTGAGTGTGGGCGTGAGCACGATCATCGGGGGCGACGGAGTCGGACGCATACTCCTCGAGCACGCGGATATCGCGCTTTACGCCGCCAAAGCCGCGGGACGAAATCGCGTCATGCACCACCGGCACGTCCAAGCCAGCCTCGCCATTGCCTCGACCGCTTCGGCCTGCAAGACGCAGTGCGCCCCCTCGCCAGCGGGTTGCCTGCGGTGCGAATCCATACCTTCGACCCCAGGGAACACTTCCTCCGTTTTATTACTCGGCCCACAAGACGCAGACGCAAGTAATACACTGCGGAATGTTCTCAGCGCCAGTGGTTTTGAATTCTCGATGACTGGTCAGCTGTTCATCGTGCCCAATTTGAGAGACCGGCTGCCGGAGATCGAAACGCTTTTCAAAAGCCGCCTCTCTCCCGTTACGCAGGCCTGCGTTTCGGCTTCATATGTACCGGGCGGGCTGGCGAACTCAGATCAGATCATTAGCGCGCTGCTGGTCGCCAGACCTTTGTCCGAGTTGCTGCATAACCTTGAGCACGAGTGGATCCGAGAAGCATTGAATGACGGATGGCTTTTTAGCGTGTTCCATCCCATCATCCACGCGCGAAGCGGAGAATTGTTTGCCCAGGAGGCGTTGCTTCGCGCTCGAAATCCGAGGACTCAAAAGATCGTTGGAGCCGGCCACATCATCAATGCATGCGAAAAGCTGAAACTGCAGCACCAACTCGATCAACGCGCACGACAGACGGCCATCCTCGGCGCCAGCGAATGCTTGCCGACCAACGCGAAAGTCTTCATCAATTTTCTTCCCAATACGATCTACGACCCAGCCATCTGCCTGCGGACCACAATGGAGGCCGCCGAGCGGTGCAATTTGCCGATGTCGCGGCTGGTGTTCGAAGTGGTGGAAACCGAGAAAATTCCAGACATGGATCACCTTCGCCACATTCTCGACTACT
>JACMML010000353.1 GCA_014379105.1 Phycisphaerae bacterium | reverse complement strand
TCAAGACGCTGCAGGCGGGCAAGCATACCTATGTCGAAAAGCCGCTGGGGATCAACCGCGACGAGGCGGCCAATGTGCTGCGCGTCGCCGCCAGTAGCGGGCTGAGGGTCAGCTGCGCGCCAGACACGGTGCTGGGGGCAGGTATACAGACGTGTCGGAAATTGATTGATGAAGGCGCGATCGGGAAACCGGTGGCGTTCACTGCTTTTATGATCAGCCGGGGGCACGAGCACTGGCATCCGAACCCGGAATTTTATTACGACCACGGCGGCGGCCCGATGCTCGATATGGGCCCTTATTACACCACCGCGCTGCTCAACCTGCTCGGCCCGTTCAAGCGGGTCATGGGCATGGCATCGATCACCCGGCCAGAGCGGACGATCACCCACAAGGACCGCGAAGGCAAGCCAATGCACAAGTTCGGACAGGTGATGAAAGTCGTCGAGCCGGATCACATCATGGGCGTGATTGAATTTGCCAACGGTTGCATGGGATCGATGATCCAGAGCTTCGCGATGCGGGCCGGGTCGGGAGCGGCGAGCCCGATCATCATCTATGGCACGGACGGGACGCTGCTGGTTCCCGATCCGAACAATTTTGACGGGCCGGTAAAGATTTGCCGGTTTGAGGATGGCAAAGAGGATCAGTTTGTGGACGTGCCCCACGCTTTCACGACCGGATACGGACGCGCAGCCGGGCTGGCGGACCTGGCACACGCGATCCGCAGCGGCCGCGAGGACCGGTGCAACGGACAGCAGGCGATGGCGGCGCTGGATATGATGCTGGCGTTCAACGATTCGTCCGCCGCCGGGCGTGCGGTGGAGGCCAGCGTCTCCTACAAGCGCCCCGCGCCGATGCCGGCGGATTTGCCGTTCGGCGTGTTGGATTAGTCCTCCTGCCGCGCTAACATTGGCGCATGCTTCGTATCAAAGCCTTCCTCGCCCTGGTGCTGGCTACCGGTCTCCCCGCGTGGGGCCAGAACAAGGTTGCTATCGAATTGGTGCCGACGGTTGACTCGGTCCGGGCCGGAGAATCGTTCGAGGTCGCCGTGCGATTCACCATGCCCTTCGGCTGGCATATGTATTGGCTGAACCCCGGGGATTCGGGCATGCCGCCGACCATCGAGTGGGCAACGCCGCCGGGGGTGAGCGTCGGCAAACCCCGGTTTCCGGTCCCCGAACGGATCAAGGTGCCCGGCGGGCTCGTCAGCTACGGTTTTCATAGGGAATTAGTACTGCTGGTACCCGTCACCACTTCGGCCGGTGGGCAAGATTCATTCAATCTGAGTGCAACGATCAAATCGTTTGTGTGTAAAGACGTATGCCTGATCGAAAATGCCCAGGCTGCCGTGACGGTTGCGGTGGGCGAAACAAAAGCGCGTCAGGATCCGCGTCTCGTGGACTGGAAGGCGAAACTGCCACGTCGCGTGACCGACGAGGTGAAACAGCGAATTGAGTGGTCTGATGACGCCAAACGCGGCGTGCTGAACGTGGAATACGCCGCCAAGGCACCGGCGGTGAAAGACATGGGCGAAAAGGCTTCGGGCGGCAGCATTGAGTTTTTCGCACCAGCCACAGAGTTCGCGGTCTTTGAGGAAGCACAAATAACAACGGCCGACAACGGAGACATCCGGATGAGCGTACCGTTCCGTATTATCCAGAAACAAAGCGCACCCGTTTCGGCGGCTGCGATCCTGGCGTTCACCGACGCGACGAGCGGTAAACGGTCGGGCATTGAATTTGACGTTAAGTTTTCATTTCCGCAGTAGGTCTTTTTTGCTTTTTCAGAAGGAGCTCCCCATGTTCGCATCCACCTTTCGTAAGTTAGGCGCCTTGGCGCTGTGTCTCGGCCTGGCGTCGGTATTGATCGCCGCTGACAAAGAAGTCGCCATCGGCAGCGCGGCGCCGGCGTTCACTTTGAAGGATCAGACCGGCAAGGACGTGTCACTCAGCGACTTTGCAGGCAAGATCGTCGTTCTGGAATGGTTCAACGAGCAATGCCCAATCGTGGTTGGCCACTACAAGGACGAGAAGATGAACAAAGTCGCATCCACCTACACCGATAAAGGCGTGGTGTGGCTCGCGATCAACTCGAGCAATTTCGCAACGCCCAAGACCAATGAGGCCGCCGCGACTGCCTGGAAGATGAGCCGCCCGATCCTCGATGACAGCAAAGGCGAGATCGGTCACGCCTATGCCGCCACGAATACGCCGCACATGTACATCATCGGCAAGGACGGCAAGCTGGCCTATCGCGGCGCGATCGACAGCAAAGAGAACCCCAGCGCCAATGAAGGCGGCAAGACCGTCAACTACGTCGCCAAGCGCTGGATGAAATCCTCGCCGGCAAGCCTGTCAGCACCACTGAAAGCAAGGCCTATGGCTGCTCGGTGAAATACAAGTAGAAATACAAGCAGTCGAAAAGCTTGAGCGAAAGTGTAAAGCGACGAGCGATGAGTAAATAAATACTCATCGCTCGTCGCTCATCGCTTTCCACTTTGATGTCATTTCTGCCGCGACATGATCAATAGTGAAATGGTGAACGTCTGAAGGAACACCGCGACGAGCAGCCAGCTTTGCAGAGAGGCGGCGTCGCTGCGAAACAGGAAGTACGCCAGCATGATCGCCGCGACCGCCAATACCTGAGCGATGCCGGCGATAAGCTTGCTGACCGAGAAATCGTCGTGGGCCGCCTCATTCGCTTTCTTTAATTCGATCAGAATCTGCTGGCTCAGCAGCTCGAGACGTGAAATGTCGAGCTGCTGGGCCAGCGGTGTTATGGGCGCGCGCCCGACGCCAGGCACGGTGGGGCGGGGGGCCGCCAACGGCATGGGAGTGGGCGACGCCGGTGCAGGTGCGACAGCAGGGGGCGGCTGTTGCATCTTCATGCTGGTGCTGGCGGCCGGCGGTGGTGCGGGCGTAGGTGATTTGGGCGGCTGCGGCTCCAGCGTCGGGGGCGGCTGCTTATTGGATTGTTTGGCGATCAGTTCAACGGCTTCGATCAATGTCGAAACGGTATAATCCGGCTTCACGGATCCCACTTCAAGCGCCGCCGGCGAAGGCGCTAGCGTCGGATCAATGATAAGGATCGTCCGACACCCCGCGGCCTTGCCGGCGGTGATGTCGCGCGGGGCGTCTCCGACCATCCAGGAGCGCGTCAGGTCCAGCGCCATAGCGTCGGCGGCCGCGAGAATCATCCCGGGCTTGGGTTTACGCAAGAAGCTGTCCTGTTTATACGCCGGCACCTTCGCATCGGGGTGAAACGGGCAATATTCATGGCGATCGATCACCGCGCCGGGGTTGTGTTCCAGTAGCAGTTCGTCCATCCGCTTGTTGCACGCAACCACCGCGTCCTCGCCAAACATGCCGCGCGCCACGCCGCTCTGATTGCTGACGACCACGACCGCGAACCCCATCGCACGGCATTTCGCGACCGCACCGGCCGCGCCCGCCACCAGCGCGACCTTTTCCGGGTCGCCGAGGTAGTCGTTGCCCACGATGAGGGTGTTATCGCGATCAAAAAAGACGGCCGGGCGTCGCATGGTAGTCGTTGAGCTTATCAGATCAGACGATGGATCGCCCGCCGTCTAGCCGAATGACCTGCCCGGTGATGTACGCCCCGTCGGTCGCCAGGAAATGCACAAGGTTCGCCACGTCCTGCGGCGTACCCGCGCGACGCAGGGGCACGCGGGTGAGATACGCTTCACGGTCGGTTTCGGACAATTCGTCCGGCCAATCGACGACGCCGGGGGAGATGCCGTTCACGGTGACCTCCGGCGCGAGCTGCCGCGCCAGGCTGATTGTCGCGTTCATCAACGCAGCCTTGCTGGCACAGTAGATGGAATACGAAGGCATCGGGCGCTCGGCCATAAGATCCAGCATATTGATGACTCGGCCGTGAGCACTGCGCAGATAGGTTGCCAGGGCATGCGTGATGGAGAGGGGTGCATAGAAGTTTATCCGCATCATCCGCCGGGTTAGCTCGGTCACCGGACTGGCGGAATCGGGAAGATAGAGCGAGGCACTATTCACCAGCACATCGAGCCTGGGCGCAAATTGTTGCACCCGATTGGCAATTTCCACAGCGGCTGACTCTGTTTCGAGGTTAGTCCGAAACGCTTCAATGCGGGTGCCGTTTGACCCCAGTGTCGAGACAAGTTTGCGGGCTTCGGCTTCGCTGGTTTGGTAGGTGAAAAGGACATCAAACCCGCTGGCCGCCAGTTTTTCGACAATCGCCCGGCTGACACGTTTTGCGCCGCCGGTGACCAGTGCTGTGCGCCTACTGTCCATAGGCGGGAGTTTAACAGGTCAATTGACAAACCGCTTGCGTGGCGGGAAGGTGTTCGGTTCATCCATGTCCAATCCGGTTCAGACCACGCCGCCGCGAATTGCCGAACTTCCCGCGAATCTCACCAAGAGCCTCAATGGTGAACTCGGCGGGCAGGAAGTGCTCGCCTGGAGCGAGTTTGATCTGAATCAATCCAATAAAATTGAGCAGTCATACGCCGTGTTGACCAGCGCGTCGTTGATCCGTGTTGCCGAGGGCAGGAAGACGGTCGTTGCGGTAGGGGAAATCACCGAAGCCAAGATCCACGAAGGGCTTGGGATGGATCGGCTCGTGGTGAAGAGCGCCGGCGAGCAATTTGATCTGCGGTACTCGCGAAAATTTCGCCGCGATGCGGTCCGGCTCCACCGTCACCTGGCGCGGCTATTACCCGATCAGGAAGGCAAGCCGAAGGAAGACCGCCCGGCATGGCTGGAACAGATCGAGCGCCAGGCCGAGCAGCAGGAGAAATGCCCCAAGTGCGGGACGTTCATTCCAGCGTACGCGGAGCGCGTGTGCCCCAAATGTTCGCAAAGCCGCACGATCCTGTGGCGGTTGTTGGATGTGGCACGGGATTACCGCGGAATGCTCGCTTTCGCGCTGGGCCTGACCTTTATACAGGCCGGATTCCTTGCGTTGACCGGCATGGTCAATCGCCATCTCATCGATGACGCGATCGTCAACAGTGTCAATACGGTCGCCGAGAGAATGGCGAGCCTGCGCTTCTGGGCGTTGATTTTTGCGGCAGTCATTGTCGCTGGTGAACTCGTGGGCTGGGGCCGCGGATCGATTCTCACCAACGTCGGGCGGCTAATTACGCGTGACCTGCGTCATCGCGTCTACGCGCATATGCATTCGCTGTCCTTGCGGTTCTTCGCCAAGCGGCGCAGCGGCAGTCTCATCACGCGCGTGACCAACGACACCGATCGGCTGTGGGACTTCATCGTCTTCGGATCGGTGGATGTGGTTCGCGACGCGCTGATCATCATCGTGTCGGTGAGCATGATGTTCTGGATGAATTGGCGGCTTGCGCTGATCGCGCTGTCGCCGTTGCCATTTATCGCGATCATCACCTGGTGGCGCGGTAAGACGATGCACAGGTTGTTTGGGCGATTGTGGACCTATTGGAGCCGCATGAGCGCCGTAGTCGGCGACGCCACCGGCGGGGTGCGGGTCGTCAAGGCATTTGCGGCTGAGCAGCGGGAGATCGCCCGGTTTGAGAAGCGCAACCAGCAATACGCCGAAAAAGAACTCGAAGTAAACCGGATGTGGGTGCGAATGCAGCCGCTGGTCAGCACGATCATGCGGATGAGCATGCTATTGATCTGGGTGGTGGGCGGATATTTCCTGATCACGGATCCGAGCCCCGCCAATTCGATCGGCACGCTGACCGCATTCACGTTCTACGTCGGAATGTTCTTCGGACCGATCAATTCCATTGCCAACAGCGCCCGTATGGTGACACGAGCTGCCTCCAGCGCACAGCGGGTCTTCGAGGTGCTCGATACGCCGCCGGAGGTTTACACCCGGGCCGGAGCGTTTAAGAAAGACTCACTCGAAGGCCGCATCGAGTTTCGCAATGTCGGATTCAGCTATGAGGGCGCTCAGCCGGCGATGCGGGATGTCAGCATCACGATCGAGCCCGGCATGATGATCGGTCTCTGCGGCCACTCCGGCGCAGGCAAGAGCACCTTCGTCAATCTCATCTGCCGCTTCTACGACGTCACCGAAGGGCAGATCCTAATCGACGGCGTCGACCTACGGGACTACGACGTACACTGGATTCGCCAGCAGATCGGCGTGGTGCTTCAGGAGCCTTACCTGTTCCACGGAACGATCTCCGACAACATCCGCTATGGCCGACCCGATGCCAGCGATATGGAAGTGATCGAAGCGGCGCGGGCCGCCAATGCGCATGATTTTATCGTCGGGTTCCCGGACGGATACGACACCATGGTCGGCGAGCGTGGCCAATCTCTCTCCGGCGGTGAGCGGCAGCGCATCAGCATTGCCCGCGCGATCCTACACAATCCGAAGATCCTCGTGCTGGACGAAGCCACCAGTTCGCTGGATACCGAGACGGAGCGACAGATCCAGGAGGCGATGAACCGGCTCGTCACCGGCAGGACCACGATCGCGATCGCTCACCGTCTCAGCACGCTGCGTGCCGCCGACCGATTGGTCGTGCTCGACAAAGGCCGGATTGCCGAGGAGGGCACGCACGATGAGCTCTATGACAAACCTGACGGCGTCTATGCCAAGCTCTACAAGACTCAGATGGAAATGAATCAGCAAATCGGGATCAAGTAGCACGATCACCCGGAAACCATGCAAATGTCTTTTACGCTCAGCGAGAATATCGACCACACGCTTACCCTGCATCGACCCGGGCAAGACGACGTCGCGGACGTGCGTCTCCGACGATCATTTCCCTGGACCAAAGCCAATGAACTGGTATCCGTCCGCGACGAAAAGGGGAAGGAACAGGCATTGATCGAACGGCTGAGCGACCTGCCAGCCGCGCAACGCGCGATTGTCGACCGCTGGCTGGCGGCCAACTCGTTTATTCCCATTATCTTGCGGGTGGAGTCGGTCAATGTGGATTTCGGATACCAGCAATGGGGGGTTCAAAGCGATCGTGGACCGCTGAGGTTCCGAGTCCAGGAGCGGGAGGATATTCGCTTCCTGCCCGACGGGCGATTCAGCATTAAAGACGTGGAAGGAAACGTCTACGCGATGCCCCGGCTGGAGGAACTGGACCCGCAAAGCCGCCGCGCGGTCGAGGCCCTGCTCTGAGTGCTTCTGAGCTGGTCAAAAGCCTCGCAATGTGTGTCGCTTTGACATAAATCGCCGGCCCGCTATATTTGCTCGACTCTAAATCGATCACGAGAAAACGTAAAAGAGGAATTTGAAGTGGCTCATTCACTGTCTGCAAAGAAGCGTATCCGTCAAACTGAGAAGCGTCGCTCGCGCAACCGCGCCCGCAAAGAGGTGCTGAAGAACGAGACCAAGGCGTTCACCGCCGCCATCACCAAGGGTGACGCGCCGACGGCCGAGACCGCATTGAAGGCGCTGGTTTCGACGCTTGATCGCGTGAAGAACAAGAGCGCCATTCACAAGAACACCGCCGCCCGGCGCCGCAGCCGTTTGACCAAGCGGCTCAACGCGCTCAAGGCCGGCCCGGCAAAGAGCGGTAAAGCGGCTTAAAACCCGCCGCCGCGAATTTCCACGACTCACTGGAGACAGGAGTCAGGAAACAGAAGTCAGGAGACGATCGCGGCAAGACGCGTGTTTCTCCCGTCTCCTGTATTCTGGCTCCTGTTTCCTTTTTATTTGGATCACTATGTCCGACCAACCCGCCAACGTCATGGAAGCCATCGTCTCACTCGCCAAACGCCGCGGGTTCGTCTACCAGGCGAGCGAAATCTACGGCGGCCTCCGCGGATTCTGGGATTACGGGCCGCTCGGCGTACTATGGAAAAACAACATCCGCGACTCCTGGTGGCGCGCGATGGTGGAATGCCCGCCCATCGGCCCGGACGGTGACCCGATCGACATGGTGGGGCTCGACAGCTCGATCATTCAGCATCCCAAGACCTGGGAGGCATCCGGCCACACCGCGACGTTCGCCGACCCGATGCGCCGCTGCACAAAGTGCGGCCATATCGTCCGCGCGGATCATTATTGGGACATTCTGGCGACACAGTCCAAATGGTTCGCCGAACTGATGGCCGCGACGGATAACGGCGCAAAGGCCGACGCGGATACGCTCATTCGCTGGACGAAGAACAAGGCGCGCAAATCGGCCCCGAACTTGGCCGCGATTAATAGCGCCGGATTGTCCGCAGCAGTCGCCGGCGACGTGCAGAACATCATTCATGTGCTGGCCGACAATAACGAACCCTGCATTCTCTGTGGTGCGCCGCTCGGCGAGCCCGAGCAGTTTAATCTGATGATGATCTCGTACGCCGGGCTTCAGCAGACAGCCGAGAACATGGTTTATCTCCGCCCGGAAACCGCGCAGGGCATTTTCCTCAATTACAAGAACGTGTTGGATACCACCCGCGTGAAAGTGCCATTCGGCGTGGCGCAGGTCGGCAAGAGCTTTCGTAACGAGGTCACGCCGCGGAATTTCATATTTCGAAGTCGCGAATTTGAGCAGATGGAGATGGAGTTCTTCTGTCCGCCGGATGACGCGCTGGTGTGGTACGAGTTCTGGAAGAACCAGCGCATGAAATGGTGGCTGAGCCTGGGCATCAAGCCCGAGAATCTGATTTTCCGCGATCACGAGGAAACCGAGCTCTCGCACTACTCCAAGGCCACCGTCGACATCGAATATCGCTACCCGTTCACGGCCCCGGATTTCGGCGAGCTGGAAGGCATCGCCCATCGCGGCCATTTCGATCTGACGCAGCACTCGACCCACAGCGGCGCGAAGCTCGATTATTTCGACCAGGAATTGCAGTTGAAACTCAAGGAGCAGGGTGCCAGCGCCGAAGAGATCAAGGCCCGCAGCCGCTACGTTCCCAACGTCATCGAACCGGCCAGCGGATTGACGCGCGCCGTGCTGGTCCTGCTCTGCGAAGCGTATCGCTATGACGAATCTCGGCCGAGTAAAGAATACTTCGCGTTCAAGCCGCAACTGGCGCCGATCAAGGCGGGCATCTTCCCACTCGTGAACAAGGAAGGCATGCCCGAGATTGCACAGAAGCTCTACCTGGACCTGCGCCAGAAATTCACCTGCGAATACGACCCGAAGCAGTCGATCGGAAAACGCTACGCCCGCAT
>JACMML010000352.1 GCA_014379105.1 Phycisphaerae bacterium | reverse complement strand
GAACAGATGGCCGGCCACACGGTCCCGGCATGGCCGACAACATGGAACAGATGGCCGGCCACACGGTCCCGGCATGGCTGGAATGGAATCCCGCACAGCTCACCGGCAAAGTCACCGGCGTCCCGACGCCGGACGACGTGCCGTTTGAAGTGAACATGAATCTGATCATCGAGTTTTATCGCTAAAAACCGATGATTTTTCAGAACGGTGCCCGCGTTCAAACCCCGGATGCTTTGTCCCGAGAATGAATCGTGGGACGCCCGCAAAAGAAGACCCCGCCCTCAAATCGAGGCGGGGTTTTCTAGTTCGAGGTTTCTACTTGGATCGCGTAAATCACGACATCGCCAAGGCGCGGACATGCTCACGAATTTCCCTAAGCACGGCCACATGATCTGGTGAAAATCCTGGTGTCGGCCGTAATGCCAAGTGCGCCTCGTCGCCGAGCCCTGCGCTGCGGCTGTGCTGGAGCCGGCGAAGAATGAGATCGCGGATTTCTTCGGCGTTGGAGATTCCCTCGATCATGCCGTGATGGCCGGCGTGATGCGGGTCGGCGTTGGTCCCGCCTCCGCCGGCGGTTTCGACGACCACCGTTGCGATGCCGAACCAGCGCTGCAGTGGGCCTTGCGTGACTTTCACGTTCTGCACATTCTCAAAAGTGATCGTCACTTCGTGAATGCTCCAGATTCCCCGCCGCAGTCGGAGGCTTCGGTCGGTCATCACGTACCAGGTGGTATCAAACCGCAGATGGATCGCGACGTAGGCCACGATGTCCGGCAGGATCATGAGGATCAGCATCGGCAGCGTGACGATCAGGCCAACAATCGGTGATGCGACGTAGATGACGATCAACGTGATCGCCAGAATGCCGTCGAAAAGGGTCAGGCCGATCCAGAAGCCGAACTTGAGATAGCGCAGAAATCCCTCGGCCGGCCGGAAGCTGGAATGAAACTGCCCCGGCTCCACCGGCAACGAAGGACGGTCTTCCGGCACCCTCAGCCAATCGACGAGGAATCGCCAGAGCCCGCGATAGAACCAGCGAGCGGCACGATCCGTTGGCCGCTCGGTAATCCGCTCGGGCGGCGTCGTTGGCGGATCGGAGTCGGCGTTCATTGTCGCGGCTCCTGTCGATGTCGCAGCGCCGCGAGGTCGTCGCGAATCTGCCGCAGGAGAACCAGCGCTTCGTCATCGGCGGGGTCTTCGACGTGCGGCGCGGGTTCGCCGCGGGCACCGCGCATTTTTTGATAAAGGAAATCCCGCAGCGCCTCCGGCCGGCGAATGCCCTCAATCGTCATCTCCGCCGCCGCCGACCCGGACGCCGTCTGGATTGCGACCGAAGAGAGGTCCAGCCAGCGGTGGATCAGGTTCCGCGTGACATGAATGTCCTGGATTCGCCGGTAGGTGAGATAGATTTCCCGCTTGAATATAACGCCCCATGACATCCACACGCCTTCATCATCAAACCGGTATCGCAGCGTGTAGAACCGAAACATGAATGGCGGAAGTGCCAAAAAGATTCCCGGGCCGGAAAGGAGCGAAACGATGATGTAGTACGTCCGGAGTGAAGCATCCGGGCGCTCGATGAAGCGAGGGTCGAGAGGTGGGTCGGTCATAATTGTCTCTGGACGTCAGACTACACAGAGCCAGCCAAGACCGTCTACAAAAGTTGAACCCCGGCCTTCCGCGCCGCATCGATGAGATCGCGATCGTTCGTGGCCAGTGAGGCGCCAAGGCGAATGGCGAGCTCCAGATAAGCCGCGTCGTAACTCGTCAGCTTGTGCCGCTGCGCCAGTTGGTACGTGGTAGTGAACGCGACTTGATGTGTTAATAAATCGTATCGAACTGGGAGCGACATTAAAGCGGCGGCTTTTTTCACCGACTGTGCCTCAGTTAAGCGTCCCCGGCGCACCGCCGTCCGCAGGACATTCGTAATTTCGAGCGGCCAATGTAGAGGAACTATGACTGGTTCTGAGCCGGTTCGATCCAGCAAAGCCTCGGTGCGCGGGGTTGTTTCGTCTTCGAAGCACCAGGTCATTGCTACCGAACAATCCGCGATCCAGCTCATCGTCGCCCCTCGTCGCGCAGTTGCTTGATGTTCATACCATTGAGGCGCGAACCGACCCGAAGCTTGCGGACCCGGGCAATGGCCTCTTGAGCGTTGGGCTTATCGTGATGGACCGGCGTGATCAAAGCGACCTGCTTGCCATGCCGCGTGACGCTAATCACCTCGCCGGCCTCAACACGATCGAGAAGCTCTGAAAGCTTGTTCTTAGCCTCGTATATGCCGACAGATGTCGTCCTGGCCATGGATACGCTCCGCATGAATCTATCCAGTCTAGCCTATCTACAATCAGAAACAACGAGTTTTCCGTGCCTTCGTCGACATTCAGATAGTTACCGTCCGCATCTGCTGTACGCACTTGGTCAGCGCCGGCACTGGGTCTTTGGGGTCGGCTTCGTATTCGATGACCGACATGCCATCGAAGCCGCCGTTCTGGAGGGCTTTGACGAACGCGGGCAGGTCCAAGTTGCCGGTGCCGACGACTACATCGTGCCATTGGGCGTTGCGGTCGAAGGTGAAATCCTTGTAGTGGACGCCAAAAATCTTGCCGGCGAACTTTTCGGCCCACTTCACCGGCTGGCCTTGCCACGGGCCGATCTGGATGCACCAGGCGGTGTCGATGCACAGACCGATCTCCCCTTCGCCAAGGCCGATCAGATGCTCGAGCACGTCCGGCGAGCCGCCAAACATATAGCCGCCGTGGCAATGGATGCCCACTTTGATTCCATACTTGCGGCACAGCGCCGACGTCTTCTTAATCGCGGTCTGGTAGCTGCCGATCTGGAAGTGTGCCGAGATGTGCTTCGCGCCGGCGGCTTGTGCGCACTGGAACCAGGCTTCTTCGTTGTCGGCGCCGGTGAATGTCTGCACGCCGATGGAGATCACGCTGATCCCCGCGTCCTTGTAAGTTTTTACGACATCCCCGAACGCCTCGGGCTTGGAGAAGTCGGCGTGGACGCCGCAGACTTCGATTTTGTCCAGGCCGATCTGTTTCACCTTCTGGGCGACGGTTGCGTTGTCCTTGAACTCGCGGAAGCAATAGCTTTGAACGCCAAAATCGAGCGGGCCGGGCATGAAAACTCCTTGGATGATGAAACGGTGGACGATAATCGCTGCGCTTTGGGGTTACAACATGAGTATGGCAATCGCTCGCCGCGTCCGGGCACGCCCGCTAAGATTCCAGTGATGGCCGTTTACTCGTTTGAAACATATGGCGAGCTTCAGCCGTGGATCGGCCGTGAATGGCTGCAGACCAACGGCACCGGCGCGTTTTCATCATCCACGGTTGTCGGCGCCAATACGCGACGCTATCACGGCCTGCTGGTCGGCGCGACGCTGCCGCCGGTGGGAAGAATCGTCGCGCTCTCGCGAATCAATGAATCAGTTCACCGGGAGGGGTCGTCGATCGAGCTGGGCGTGGCGCAGTTCCGCGATGTGATTGTCCCCCACGGCGAGCAGTTTCTTGGCCGATTTCAGCACGGAATCTCCACGCGGTTTGAATATGACGCCGAAGACGTCCACGTCGCCAAGGAAGTGCTGCTGTGTCACGGGCGCAACGTCGTTGGCGTGCGGTACGAGATCAATCCTGGCATCGCCGCGGCGGCCGTGGAGTTTCGACTTCAGCCGTTCGTTGGCCTGCGGGATTTTCACTCGTTGCTGCGCGCCGACGCTTCGATGGAGACGCGGCCGCTTCCGAGCGGCTGTGTGGTGCGACGCTACGGCAATGAGTTGTTCATGCGCTGCGACGGCACGCGGTTCGTCGCCCAGGGAGACTGGTGGTACAACTTTAACTATGCCATCGAAACCGAGCGCGGCCAGGACGACACGGAGGATCTCTTCGTCCCCGGGCACTTCGCGATCTCAGTTACCGAACCCACGGCAGTCGTGTTCTGGGCCGGACTGGAGCCGGTCGATCGCTTTGACTGGGACACAGAATGCGCCAAGCGCCAGCAGAATACGCCGGGGCAAAGCGCGCCGTCCCGCACGCAGCAGCGATTGATCGCGTCCGCGGATGATTTTGTAGTAGGCCGTCCCAGCGCGGACGACCCCAACGGCAAGACCATCCTCGCCGGGTACCCGTGGTTCAGCGACTGGGGCCGCGACACCATGATCGCACTGCCCGGCCTGCTTCTATCCACCGGGCGTTTTGACGAAGCCGGACGCGTGCTCTGCTCATTCGCCAAGTTCGTTAGCGAGGGAATGATCCCCAACGTCTTTGACGATTACTCCAATCAGCCACACTACAACACCGTCGATGCGAGCCTCTGGTTTGTTCACGCGGTCTTTGAATATCTGAAGCGCAGCCGGGACAACGAGACCTTTGAATCCATTCTCCGACCCGCATGCGCCGAGATCATTGACGGCTACCGGCGCGGCACGCGATTCGGCATCAAGATGGACGCCAACGACGCGCTGATCTCGCAAGGCGATCCCAGCAGCCAACTCACATGGATGGATGCCAAGACCAATGGTGTGGTCTTCACGCCGCGACATGGCAAAGCCGTTGAGATTAACGCGCTGTGGTATCACGACTTGGTGTTGATGGGCGAAGACGAACTCGCGAAGCAGGCGGCCGACAGTTTTCGGCGCACGTTCTGGATCAGCCCGCACCGCGGGCTGGCGGACGTGGTGAACGAGACCGGTCGCGACGAAGCGTGCCGGCCGAACCAGATTTTCGCCGTCTCGCTGACTAATTCTCCGCTTAGCGATGAACAGCAGAAGGCGGTGGTTGAAGTCGTGCGGCGCGACCTGCTCACTCCATACGGCCTGCGGACGCTCTCGGCCGGTCATCCGAAATACAGCACGCGGTATACCGGCTCACAGTTCGAGCGCGATGCCGCGTATCACAACGGCACGATTTGGCCGTGGCCGATCGGGGCATTTCTGGAGGCGTTCTTGCGCGTGAATCGGCGCTCCCGCGCGTCGGTCGAGCAAGCCCGGCGCTGGCTTCAGCCGCTGATCGACGCACTGGAAGACGGCTGCATCGGCTCGATCGCCGAGATCTACGAAGCCCAGCCGCCGCACCGCTCGCTTGGCGCGTGCGCCCAGGCATGGAGCGTGTCAGAAGTGCTTCGCCTGGCGATCGAACTGGAGATGTGATGTTTCGCAGCGCTCTGGCGGTCTTGCTCCTGATGACGCCATCGCTATTTGCACAGCACGTCGCGCCGGTCGGGAATGGCGAGTATAGGCCGGGCGTCTATACGGAACTCTCCCTACACGCCGATCGACCGGGACTGATCTCACTTCGCGGAAATGGCGTCCTGGGCATTGATTGGCCGGCGCCGGGGAAAACGTCGGTCACCGTGCCGTGGATGAACTGGCGCACGATGCCGTCCGAGACGGGCATCACGCTGAACGGTATCCCGCAGCGCTTAGCGGTCTGGCCGGCGATTACGATGGAGCCTGATTCAGAGACATCGGGGCTGACATCTGCGATGTATTTACAGGACGCGTACGTGCCGACCTACGGCTGGCAGCCCGGGCGACCGGCGGCGGCGCGATTCCACATTGTCATCGCGGCGGTGGGTACGGCGCTGGTGTTGCTCGCGATCCGGCTTGTCATGGCAAAATCGCGCTGGATGATTCCAGCCGTGCTCGCCAGCGGTGTCGCGATCGCGGCCGTCGTGCCGATGCGCGGCGAATTTTCACGCACCGATTCGCGCATGACAGTCACCATCGTGGATGCGGAGAATCGTCAGGTGGATCAATGGATCTATCGCACAGCCGCCGCCGAAGCGCGCGTCGTCGAACCGATCGTGCCTGGGAGTCAGACATTCGTCATCCCGCAGTCGCCGGCGCACCTCGCGCAGCTCGATCCGGTCTTGCATCTCGACGCGTCAGGCAGGCCATTGGAATTATCGGTGAAAATCGTCCCCGGGCGATTCGCCGCAATCGCGCGACGGTCTGGTGCGGTTCTCGACGGCGGCGAATCCGACACAGCCATCTCACCCGAGCTCGTGCGGCGCGTATACCGCCGAGACTACGAGCTCGATGGCCGGACGATGGTGCTGAAGGCGCTGAAGGATGCACAAACCCGCTAGGCGGCGGGGATCGTGATGGACGCCGCCGGGTCGTCCCACTGCTTCTCGGCAAAGCTCGTGGTCGTCTCAACGGTGATGGTTCCGTCGCTGTTTTGTTTCAGCGCGAACCGAGGCAGCGCCACTTTCGCCGGGCCGCTTACCGGCTGTCCATGCTCGGCGAACTCGGCTTTATGACACGGGCAGCGGAGCATCGTGGTGCTCCCGTCCTTCAACCTCACCGCGCAGTTTTTGTGCGTGCAGCGCGACGACATCGCAACGAGCTTGTTTTCAATTCGCGCCACGAAGATCTGGCTGTCGCGAAATTTGTCATAGAAGCCCGGTTTAGCAAAATCGCCCGGCTTGCCGATGTTGATTTCTTTGGGCGCCGGCCCTTTGGGCTTGTCCCCACCACCGGCTGGCGGGTTCTCAGCGCCCGGCTCGTCGGCAGCGTCCGCACAACACGCGCAGGCCGCATACGTGGCGGCGGCGATGGTCAGGGCTTGTCGTCGGGTCAGTTGTTCCATGGCAGCGCATCTCCGTACCAGTCATACCCGCGAATGTGTCGGGGTGTTGTAACGCCGCTTGTTGTAACGCAGCCAGCGCCGAAAGATTGTGTCAGGGAACAAAGCTCGCTTCGCCATGGGCGTTAATGATTGAAACGACCTTTTCCACCGGTCCATAGCGAACCCGCGTTTGCAGCCCCGGGCTGCCCCGGAGCGTCGCGTTAACGAGTTTGCCGTCCGCCCACGTGATATCCACCTCAAATCCGCCGCGGGCGCGCAGCCCCTTCACGCTTCCAGTTGGCCAAGCCGCAGGGAGGGCGGGGAGCAGGTCGATCGCGCCGTCATGACTCTGCACCAGCATCTCCGCAATGGCCGCCGTGATTCCGAAGTTGCCGTCGATCTGCATCGGCGGGTGCAGGCCGAATAGATTTTTGCACGTGTTGCGATCGGCAAACAGTTGCTGAATCTGGCTATACGCCTTCTCGCTGTCGCGCAGCCGCGCCCACAGCGCCGTGCGCCATGCGAACGACCACTCGCGCACGTCGCCGGAGTTGCCCCGAGCCGCGAGCGACACCCGCGCCGCCTCTGCGAGCTTCGGCTGCGCCGCGAGCGTGATCGAGGTGCCCGGGAATACGCCGAACAGGTGCGACGTATGTCGATGATGGTCCTGCGGCGTATCGAGTGCAGTAGCAACGCCCTTGGCGTCCTTCTCACCGGTCTTTTCGGACATCCATTCCATCAATTGACCCCAGCTGCCGATGCCCGGCTGAGCGAGCTTATCCCGCATCGCGATCACTTTGGCGCGATATTCCTTGTCGACGCCCAGCGCGTCGCTGGCGGATACGTAATTGGAAAACAGATCAAACACGATCTGCTGCGAATAGGTGACGCCATCCTCTGTTGGTCCGTGTTCCGGCGACCACGCGTTGGGGACAACGAGTTTTCCATCCGGCAAGGTCTTGAGGTGATCTTCCCAGAACTCCACAGTCTCTTTCATGATCGGATACGCCACGTCTTTCAAATATTCCTTGTCGCGGCCGAACGCGTAGTGTTCCCACAGATGTTGGCAGTACCAGGCGTTGGCGGTCTTGTCCCACTTCCAGCCCATTCCGCCGGTGATGTTGTGGGATGTGCGGATCGCAAAGCCGCGCTCGGTCATGCCGCCTTTATTGGTCTTGAAATCGTTCGACGCCGCCGTGAGCTTGCGCCACGACGGGATCTGGCTGCGGATCAGATCAAAGAACGGCGTATGACATTCCGCTAGGTTCGTCACTTCCGCCGGCCAGTAGTTCATCTGGATGTTGATGTTGGAGTGATAGTCCGAACTCCAGGCCGGGGTGTTCTTCTCGTTCCAGATGCCCTGCAAGTTCGCCGGCAGATCGCCGGGACGCGAGCTGGAGATCAGCAGGTAGCGGCCGAATTGGAACAGCAATTGTTCCATCTCGGGGTCGGTCGCTTTGTTGGCGGCTGCTTTGCGCAGATCGGTGGGCGGCGTTTTTTGCTCCGGTTTTGATGCGCCCAGATCGAGCGACACCCGATCAAACAGCTTCTTGAAATCGGCGACATGCTCCGCTCGCAGCGCGTCAAATGATTTTTCGCCGGCGGACTTGATCTGCTGCGTGAGTCGCGCGTGCGGGTCTTCGCCGCGATAGCCGGCGGCGTGATTCATCGCGTAATTCGTCCCGCCCGCGAGGATGATCGTCACGCTGTCACAGGCGGATAGTTCGATCTTTCCGTCCGCGGCACTCATCGAGCCGCCTTGGTTCTGCACCATGATCTGCGTTTCATGCAGCATCCCGTTGGCAAGCTTGCCCGCAGCCGCCAGCTGATTGCCCGTGGCGACGGTCGGGGCCTGATGCCCGTCGGCGAACGACACGCTGCCGGTGTAGCTGCCGGGCTTGTCGGCAGTCATGCGCACCACGAGCACTTGCGCCGGATGCGAAACAAAAACCTCGCGCGTGTACTTGGTTCCGTTCACTGTGTAGGTCACATGCGAGGTCGCATCGGCGATGTTCAGATCGCGGCGATACTCTGTTGGGTTCTCGTGGCCGGGCAGCGCGATGTTGAGATCGCCAAGCACCTGATACGCGCCCATGGCTTTGTAATCGCCGCCTGGGTTGTCGTCGCCCGTCCAGAGGCTGTCGTCGTTGATCACGATGCGCTCCGCCTCTGGCACGCCGAACACCAGGCCGCCGAGCCGCCCGTTGCCCACCGGCAGCGCCTCGTTCATCGGCACCTTAGCGGGGGCATCAAACCAGAGCGTTAGCTTGGACGGATCGTTCATTGGGTTTGCCGAATAGGAGTGGATGGTTAGACAAAGAAGCGCAACGATAGCGACGAAGGTTCGGAGCATCATATGGTTACCGCCGGTTAGAACTTGGGCCGCTAAGAATACCGGGAAAATCCGAATGACGAAATCCGAAATCCGAAATTCGAATCAAATCCGAAACGGAAAATGACGAATAAAACGCGCGTTCGTCATTCGTGTTTGATTCGGATTTCTGCGTTTCGTCATTCGGATTTATAAATTCATCATTTGTTGATTTTGAGCCGCAATTCCCCCGCCGCGTTGTCGATGACGATCATCGTGAACGGCGACGCGCCGGACCGGCCGATGTCCGGGAGCAGGCCGCCGGTGATCTGCACGCTGGCGACCAGGAAGTTCATGCCGAAGATGCCGTCGAGCGTAAATTCTTCGTGGGTCACTGAGTCGGTCACGCTGATATCTTTCACCAGCACCGGCGCGCCGCTGTAGATGATCGGCTCGCCTTTGGCGACGGGCAGCGTGAGCGAGTCGGCGATGAAACCAGTGACATTGCTCGATCCGCCGATCCCGCCGATCGGCAATTGAAACTGTTTGGCGCGCGGCACGCCGATAAGCCAGCCGTCGTCGCCGACGGTGATGCCGAGTTGTGACGCGGTTTTGGTTGAGATCATGCTCGCGGCGGCGCCGGTATCGAGCAGCATCGTCAGCTTCGCTTCGTGTTTGCCGAGCCCGATGACAACGGGCTTGGCGGCCTCGTTTTTTGCGGGTTCGACTTTTTGAAACGGGTGCGGGCCGATCATCGGGTTCCCCGCCATGACCGGCCTTTTGGCGCCGGCGGGCTCGACGCGGGTGAAGCGAGTGAAATCCACGTACGACAATTTGATCGCCGAGTCCGTCGCGGGGATTGATTTATCCTTCGCCTCCACCACGCGCGTCTTCAGCAGCTCGAGGTCGGCCAATCCGCGCGCGTCGATGACCACCACCTTCCCCATCATCACCGGCATCCCGGCCACATCGATCCCGCCGGTGAGCTGCTCGAGCATCCCTTCCTGCTCGCGCATCTTCAGCGACGTCGGCGCCTTGGTGCGGACGTACCCGGCGGGATTTCCACCTTCCTGAGAGGAACTGAAATCGGAGATGCCCACGTAGAGAGGCTCGGAGATGCCGAACGACTCCTCTCCCGAAACGCCCACGTCAAAAACCTTGGCGGCTTTTCCTCCAAAAACCTGCGGCCTGATGCCCAGACCAGCGGCCGTGCCGGTGGAGATCATCGTGTCGCTCGCGCCGGTATCCAGAAACGCCCGCACGGCAAACGTCGGTCCGTCGCCGGCATCAAGTCCCAGGCCTTTGAGCGCCTCAAGTTCCGGCATCTTCGATTTATCAAACGCAAGCGGCGCTTTAGCAGGATCGCGCCACAGCGCCATGTACACCCGCGGCTGATCCAGCGCCGCCGCCTGCACACCGACGATCTGCTCGGCTGACAAAAATCGACAGCAGACCAGAACGATTGCCAGCCCCATGCGATTGATCATTGATGCATTCTCACAAGCATGCCTGGAATTGTCATCTATATTCACCGCAAGGCATATCGATCCCGAAGTTCGGTGCGGATGGCATCCACCGGCGCAGCGCGCCGCGATCGTACAGAGGGGCTGCGCGCCGACGTCGGTCCACTGGGAACCGATGTACTTGGATCTTGAAATGTGAAGATCATCCAGCGGTATCTCGCAAGACGTAGTATCGCGCGCACCTCCCCGCGCCGTCGTTTAGCCCCGCAGCTCGCGGCGGGTGTTTTCAGCAAAAAACACGACACCACAGCATTGAACCCCTCAGGCGCAGTTTTGGAATACCCGGTTGCCTTGCGGAACCGGGTGAATCGATCGATAGTGTTTGGCCTATGAGTCAAACCATGAGCGAAAAATTCCCTATTGATCTGTCGGCGATGAAACCCCTGAAGCTGAACCCGGCCAACCCGAAGCTGACGCCGGACGAAATGGCGACGCTGAAGCACAATATTCAGCTCGCCCGTGACGCCATCGTCTTCTTTACCGCCTATGCCGGCGCCAAGGGGCTCTCCGGGCACACCGGCGGGGCGTATGACACGGTGCCCGAGGTGATGATCATCCGCGCTTTCATCGCCGGCGGTGCGCCGATCGTCCCGATATTCTATGACGAAGCCGGGCATCGCGTGGCGACGCAATATCTGCTCAGCGTGCTGAACGGCGATATGCCGGCCGAAAAGCTGCTGCATTATCGCGAATATAATCAGAAGCTTCCCGGCCATCCTGAGAAGCACCTCACGCCAGGCGTGCAGTTCAGCTCCGGCCGGCTCGGACACATGTGGGCGTTCGCCAATGGCGTCGCGATGGCGAACCCGGGCAAGAGCGTGATCCTGCTCGGCTCGGACGGCTCGCAGATGGAAGGGGACAACGCCGAGGCGGCGCGGTTGTGCGTCGGCAAGCAATTGGCGGTGAAGGTGCTGATTGATGACAACAACGTCACCATCGGCGGGCACCCGCAGGATTACATGGTCGGCTACGACCTCACCCGCACCCTCAGCGGTCACGGCCTGCTGGTCGATACGACAATGGGCGAAGACTTCGAAGCGCTCTACACCGCGGTCGCGCGGGCATTCACGGACGACCGCCCGCATGGGCTGGTGATCAAGCGCGAGATGGCGCCGGGCATCGAAGGGGCCGAGGGTCATCCGCATGCACACGAGGTGCTGAAGCCGGAAATCGCGATCAAATACCTCGAGAAGCGCGGCGGACATGACAAAGCCATCGAGATGATGAAATCCGCCAAAACGGACAAGAGCCCGCTTACGTTCAAAGGCTCAAGCGGCGTCGGCAAGAACCGCGACGATTTCGGGAAAATCGTCAATGAGATCATCGGCGCACTGACGCCCGAGCAGCGGCTGGCGAGTGTTCGAGTATTCGATAATGATCTGGAAGGCTCGTGCGGGCTTCATCACATCCATAAGAAATTTCCCGAAGTGTTCGTGCAGGCCGGCATCATGGAGCGCGGCAATTTCTCGGCGGCGGCGGGGTTTGGATACGTCAAAGGCAAGCAGGGGATTTTTGGAACATTCAGCGCGTTCCTGGAAATGTGCGTCAGCGAGATCACGATGTCGCGATTGAACTATGCCAATGTGCTCGCCCACTTCAGCCACAGCGGCGTGGACGACATGGCCGACAACACGTGCCACTTTGGCATCAACAGCATGTATGCCGACGGCGGGCTCGATTCGGACCACGCCAAGGACACGACGCGACTCTATTTCCCGGTAGATCAGCATCAGTTCGCAAAGTGCGTCAAAGCCATCTTCAATGATGATGGCCTGCGATTCGTCTTCAGCAATCGCGCCCCAGTGCCGGACATTCTCACGCAAGACGGCAAGCCGTTTTATGGCGAAGGTTACACATTCAAACCCGGCAAAGACGACGTGATCCGCGAATCAAACGGCGGCGGATATATCCTCGCGGTCGGCGAAACCGTTTATCGCGCGCTCGATGCGGTGATCACGCTGAACGAAGCCGGCACGAAGGTCGGTCTGATCGCCAAGAGCACATTGAACGTGTACGACGAAGAGGTCATGAAGAAACTCGCCGCCGCGCCGTTTGTATTGGTGGCCGAGGGCTTCAATCGAAAGACGGGCCTCGGATCGCGGCTCGGATCGGAGTTGCTGAAGCGCGGCTTCAAAGGCAAGTACAACAACATAGGCACCCACACCGAAGGCTCCGGCGGACTCTGGCAACAGATGGGACACCAGGGAGTGGATTCGGCAGGGATTGCAAAATCGGTGAAGGCGCTGGTGTGACGACTTCCAGCTAGTTTTGTGAAACCTGCGGCAGCGCGAGCGATCCATTTAGACAGTTCACGTTGCCGGGCTTTTACGCGGGAACAGCGTGGGCTCGATGGTAGAAGATCTTCCGGAAAATCTTCTGACCGTCGATCAGGCAATCGGGATTCTGGACGCATTGCCGGTCGCGCAGCGCGTTAAGGAACAGCGCATCGATGATGCTGGGGTGCTCGGATTGATCCTGGCGCAAGACATCGTGGCGGATCGGGACTATCCCCCTTTCGACCGCGCCTTGATGGACGGTGTCGCGGTGCGAAGCGAGGACGGATCGGCGTCGCGCCGTCTCGTCGGCGAAGTCGCGGCGGGGCACGTGTGGGAGCGGTCGGTCGGATCCGGCGAGTGCGTTGCGATCATGACCGGCGCGCCCGTGCCGCCCGGCGCGGATGCGGTGGTGCCGGTGGAGCAAATCACGCGACGCGCAGACGGCCAGGTCGACATCAACGCTGCGGTGACGGCGCGTCAGTCGATCGCGTATCGCGGCTCGGATCGCCCGGCCGGTGAGGTCGTCCTGCGGCGCGGGGCAACGCTCACGCCCGCCGCACTGGCGGTGCTGGCGACGGTCGGCGCGGTGACTGTGAAAGTTTATGCTCGCCCGCGCGTCGGCGTTCTCACAACCGGCGACGAGATCATCCCTATCGACGGCGTTCCAACCGGCGCGCAAATTCGTAACAGCAACAACCTGCTTCTCTGCTCCATGGTTCGTACGCTCGGTGCCGAGCCGATCGACCTTGGCCATGTGCGGGACGATCCGGGATTGATTCGTGATGCGATAGAGCGCGCGAGCGTGGATGTCCTGCTCGTCACCGGTGGGATGAGCATGGGCGAATATGATTACGTGCCGCGCGTGCTGAAAGAGATGGGCTACGAGTTGCCGATCACAAAGCTGAAGATCAAACCCGGTAAGCCGTTTGTGATGGGGATTAGGGACCGGGGCTTGGGGCTTAGTGAAAACAATCCCCAATCCCCAATCCCCAGTCCCCACCCACCACGCATCATCTTCGGCCTGCCAGGCAATCCTGTCTCTGCGTATGTCTGCACACTTTGCCTGGTTTCGCGTGTGTTGAAACGGATGAGTGGCGCAGGCCCCGAGCCCCGGTGGCTGGAAGTGGTGCTGGACAATGCTTTACCCGCGAACGGCCCGCGCGAGTTTTACCAGCCTGCCACGGTGGCAAATGGCCATTGCACGGTATTCTCGTGGAAAGGGTCGGCGGATCTATTTACGCTCGCCGCAGCAAATGCCCTCGTACTTCGCCCGGCTTATGATCCGGCGCGCCGCGCCGGCGACACGGTGCGGGCAATGGAGATTTCACTATGAAAAATCAGACAAAGCGCCACGCGTTTCGATTGCTCGCACTCTCCTTTTTCGTGTCTCTGATCGGTTGCCTGCCGACCTACGTCGGTGATCCCGAGAAGGCTGTGCTCGATCCCGCACTGATCGGCATCTGGCACAAGGCCGACCAGGATCAGGACGATTTCTGGGCCGTGCACAAAATGAACGACCATTGCTATCTTGTGCAGGCATATATCATTCGTCCGCGCGAGGACGGCAAACGAGCCCTCGACGCGACCATGACAAGCCGCGCCTGGTTGACGCCGATCGGCGGACAAACCTTCATCTCCCTGGAAATCTTTGCGATGGAAGCGTTGCTCAAGCCTGAAGCAGAAGCAGCGAAAATTCGCTATCTCGTCGCGAAGCTCGTCATGGGTAAAAATGGGGTGACGATTCAGGCCCTCAATCCCGATTTCCTCAAGAACAAGCCCGTGACGACTCCCGCCGAACTTGAGAAGGTGATCGCAGAGAATATAGACAGCCCGACGTTGCTGACCGAAAAGGCGGTCTATACCCGAGTCGACCGCGAAAACGCCGACAAGTTCAAAGCGTTACTAGACCTGATCAAATAACGAGGCCGCGATGCGTTATCGACATTTCCTGCTGATCGTGATCATCGCCGCCGTGAGCTTTGGCGGATCGTTCACATGTCATTCAAAAACAGGTGACACGGAGATATCGACGACGCAGCCGTGATTTTGGAAGGGCACATATGCAATGTGTGCGCTGTGTCAGTCAAACCCCAAAGTGGTGCGATTATCCAGCATCGTCGAGCATCACATTTGCGCCGCGATCGCATAAAACGGCCGGCCTTCTCTCCGATACTTCCGCTCGAAATTGGTCCCCACAAATTCCCCATCGCTAGCCGATCCCGGCCGGTTGTAATCGATGATCGTTAACCCGCTGTTCTTGATCGTCGGCTCGATGTGTTCTTCGAAATAGCCTTTGTGATCGGTCACGATCTGCACGCGTCCTGTCGGTGTGAGGATCTTCTTGATCAGCGGGACGAACGATTCCTGCACCAGCCGGCGGCGGTGGTGGCGCGTTTTTGGCCAGGGGTCGGGGAAATAGATGTGCAGAACGGAGATCGACTGCTCGGGCACAAATTCGCGCAAAAAGAACGCGGCCTCGGCGCGGATGCAGCGGGAATTATTTGGGCTCCGGCGGCGCAGCCGGTCGGAGGCGTATCGGTAAAACCAGTTGGCCCATTCGATGCCGAAAAAGTTCGTGTCCGGCCGGGACGTCGCCTGTTCGACCAGGAATGTCCCTTTGCCGGAACCGATTTCCAGTTCGACTGGGTTGTCATTGGCATACACGTCGCGCCACACCAATGGCCGAGGGAGCGTTTCGAGTGTCAGGCCGACGGGTTCAACGATAAATGAGGCACAGCTGCGCATTGGCCAGCGGATTCTGGCGAAGCCGCGAGAATTAACAAGCCGCCGTATGCGGTGCCGGCGCTCCTCCATGTTTAGCGCCGCATCTCGATGCGGGCGAATTTGGGGACGTTTATGGCGTCACATGCGTCTGGTCATCGACTTCACATTGCGATAGAGGTTATCGACTTCGCTCCACCTGACGACATTCCACCAGGCGCTGATGTAGTCGGCGCGTTTGTTCTGGTGTTTCAGGTAATAAGCGTGTTCCCAGACATCGATCAGCAGGATTGGCATTCCGCCGGGGATCATGCGTAGATCCTGGTCGCCGGATTCGGTAATGAGGATTTTGTCTGCAACGGGTTCGTACCATGCGATCGCCCAGCCGCTGCCTTTGACGCCGGCGGCGACTTTGGTGAAGTGGGTTTTGAATTTATCCAGACTGCCGTACTGACTGTTGATCGCGCCGTGAACTCCGCCGTCACCGTCGCCGCCCCCGCCCCCACCGGGCTTGGTCTGGTCGGTCATCGTCCCAAAGAACACGGTGTGCAGAATATGCCCACCGGCGTTGAAGCTGATATCGCGTGATAGCGCGGACAATTTTGCAGCGTCGATTTCAGGTTCATCCCTCAGCTTTGCTAGCGAGTCGATCGCTTTATTCAGGTTGGTCACGTAAGCCGCGTGGTGTTTGCTGTGATGGAGTTCCATCGTCTGGGCGTCGATGTGCGGTTCGAGTGCCGCGTATTCATAGGGCAGTTTTGGAAGAGAATATACGCCATCCTTCTGCGCCGCGGCCAGCATCTTCATGACTGCAGATTCGGGTGCCGCAGCACTCGCGGGTTTGTCTTGCGCCAATGCATCGACGCCGGAAAGCACCGCGGCGCCAAGCGCCATGGCAGGGAGTGTGTGAGCGATCAAGTCGCGGCGGGAGAATGAATCAGTCATCTGCGATCCTTTGTGTGAAGAAGCTGAATTGTACGCGGGCTGTTCGACGATGTTGCGGCCGGTTATTTCTTAAATCGACGCAAAAGAAAGTGGTGCCGCTTGGTTTCCTCGTTCTGTTTTAGCGCCAAAACGATACGGACTTCGCCATCCCCGTCCCACTCCCAGAATTCAGTCGCGCCGGGCGCGATGGCCAGGTAAATCGGTTTTACTGCATCTTGCCGCGGCGCGGCATCGACCTGCATTCCCAGCCCGATGCGAAATTCCGGGCCGCGCGGCTCGACCTCGCGGAGCGGCGGCAGGATCAGTTTGAAATATGACCCCGGCGGCAGCAATCGCGGCGCGATTGCTCTTGATTGCCCGGAGGGATCCACGATCGCGCTTCCGGCGGAGTCCACGGCAAACGTATCGGACCCGGCGTTCTCAACTACCAGCACGCAACGGCTTTTTTCCTGCCGCAGACGCAACCGCGCCGGCGCGGCCTGGACGACCAGATCTTCATCCGTGCGAACAGTCAGCGGCTGCGACTCCGCGGGGACGAACTGGTACTCATAGGATGTGCATCCGCCTAGCAAAAGGCAAAGCACTAACGGTATACTCGCCGGTCGGGTCATGGCTGATTGTTTGTCGGGCAGGCGAATCGGGTCAACTGAAAACTAAATTGTTTGTAATAAAAGGGGCCGCTATGGCTATTCAACGACTACGCGTCTGGCAGTGGGTGCTGATTTCGCTGTTCACCGGCGGCGTCCTGGGTTTTGTCTGGACCAGCAGCACCGATGTCTCCGATGCCGGCAGCACCTGGGGCCTCGGGCAATTCGTCAATGTCCTGCGGATGCGGACGGATAAGGGGGATCCGGTCCTGACGAATATCGTCATCCACCCACTCATTACCGACGCCCAGGGCAAAAAAGTGCAACGCGTCTACTTTTCGGTAAAAGGCCGCAACAAGACCACCGGCAATTGGGACCCTGTAGAGCATGCTTCGGTTGTCGCGCCTGTTCCGGCGTTCGCGGTTTCGGACAACAAGGATTACCGACTTCAGGATTATCTGCAGGAAGAGCAAAAGAACGGCTTCAAAGAGCTGACGTACAAATACGCCTGGTGGAAAGTGTCCGGACTCCGCGCCGACCAGCTCGCGGCCGGGGACAGGGAACTGTCGTGGTGGCAGAAGCCGCGAAATGCATGGGTTCTGACAATGGCCGCCAGCGTGTTGCTGATCGGGGTCATGTGGCCGATCGCGATTCAGGCGATGATCAAGATGGGACTGGTTCCGGCCCCCGAAGCGCCAGAAGTTGATTTGAGCAAGGTCAGAAACTCACCCACGAAGGCGCAAGCCAAAGGGCCGCGCGTTACCTCGGACGACCTTACTTCTCTGGATGCGTTGAACGCCAAGCTTGAAGAGAATGTCGCAGGCATGCTTCTCAATGCCGACGAGCGCGATGACGTCGAAGAGCGCCGCGCCGAGGCGGCGGTCATCAAGAAGCTTTCAAACGAGCCGGCGGAACAACAGAGCACGGGAGCCGCGCCCGAGGAAAATAAGGAATATCAAGGCGAATGGTATCCAGTCGTCAAACCGCACAGCGACGACGCGCCGAAGAAGAAATAATCGCGAACGTGTGATTGAATCGACGGGCCAGCCAGCAGCCGAGCGGTTCATTCCCCCAGCAGCCATCGCGTGTACCGCGACCGCGAGAGCACGATGCTCAGTCCCAGTGACGCACCTAGAACTACCGCAAATTCCATCGCGATGAGCCACGCTGTCGGCTCGATGCCGAATCGTTGCGCCCAGAGTACGAAGATACGTACGAAGACCACGTGCGACAGATAGACGCCGTAGCTGTAACGCCCGAGCGATCCGAATTGCTCAAGCGCGCCGCCCCGCGCGGTTGAGAATGCCGGCAAAAGCGCGACCAGCACCAGCCCGAAGCCCGCCAGCCCACGAAGCGGCCGGAGCGGCTCGAGCCAGTGCATCGCAAGCAGCGCCAGGATGAAAATGCCCGCTCCGGCGATCGCGACGGACGGGCGCGTGCGCGGCAGTGAACCCTTTGTCGCAAACATGAGTGCGAACGCCGTCGCCCAGAACGCGCTGGGCAGTGCGCGAAATGCGAATCGCCAGAATTCAAGGTCACCGTCTGGCCCGCGCAGGCTGATCCAACCCGGTTCCGGTACGAAACACACAACTGCCCCGGCGATGACGCACCCAACCGCGACCGCGACGCGTAGATGCGCCCGGTGTTCAAGCGTGCGCACTAGAACGGCGCCGATCATGGTCATCACCATCAGGAACGGCAGAAACCACAGGTGCTGGTGTCCGCCGGCATAGAACGTGGACCAGGGCTGTGAATGCAGATGTCCATCTTGCAGCACAAATTTCGCCTCAGCGAGGACGATGTAAATCGCCGACCATGCGAGGAATGGCACATAGACGCGCAACAGTCGGGAAAGGAAATACTGACGGAACGTTTTTTGAGGATCGCGCGTCAGCCCGCGCGCCATGAACAGCATCGCGATGAAGAGGTAAAACGGTACGCCGAACGTGCCGAGTGGCGAGAGTGCAGGGTAAAGATGCGTTCCCGATTCGGTCGCCGATACGTGCGCCCAGACGATGCCTGCGGCTGCGAGCAGCCGAGCACCATCGAGCAGGCCCAGGCGGGCGCGCTCCTTGGCGGCCGCGGGCTCGCGGGCGGTAAGCGTCATCGGGATGAAGCCGGTGTGTGTGGTCATTCAGGCGTAGTTCGAGAGAATAGCCGAGAGTAAATGACATACCCCATTCGACGGAATCGGCCGCGAAATCCCGCGCCCCAGCCAGCGCCTGAACGGAATCGGGCGTTAATCTACGAGCCCTGTACCGCGCCGGCGGTACAATCCCGCCATGCGGTGCTTTTTGATCGGGTTCTTGCTCTCTTTATTGCTAAGCCGATTTGCTTACGCGACGGATTATTATGTGGACCCCGGCGGCAATGACGACGCCGACGGCACGTCCGAGAAGTCGGCATGGAAGACGCTAGGCCGCGTCGAGCGGCAGCCACTCGAGCCTGGCGATTCAATCAACCTCCGCGCCGGCGCGACGTGGCATGAATCAATCAGGCTGACGCGATCAGGAACTCCTCAGAAACCGATCTCTCTACGAGGGTATGGAGCTGGTCCGGCAACTTCATACCCAACCATCTCCGGCGCAGACGAAACGGGAAAGCCTGTCCGCGATTACTGTCTGGACATCGCCGCCAGCCATGTGGTGATCGTCGGTATCGAGTTTACCGCCGCGGCGAATCCGCAGCGGGGCGCGATCATGATATGGGCGGATCAGGACAGGACGGATATCACGATCGCCAGATGCCGCATCTCCGAATCGCGTGGCCGGGGAATCTGGGTGGCCGGCGATGACGCAAAGACCGTTTCCAAGCTGTTGATATCCGGCTGTGAATTTCTGAAGAATGATGGCAGCGGCATCCAGATTTCGAAGATGGCTGGCCTGAGCATCAGCGGCAACCGCTTCTCCGGCAACTGCCGCAAGCCGGTCGATGAGTGGCAGGCGGCGATTCGACTTTGGTCGGCGGATGTGAGTAATGTTCGGATTTCTCAGAACCGAATCGGCGATCAACTCTTCGGCCTGGATCGCGGAGCAGGGATGGGGATTCATATCGACGAGGTGGGAGCGGGCGTCAGCGTCGGCAACAATGACATCTTCGACTGTGATGGAAGCGGGATCGTCGTGGAAAACACCAGGGGCGTGGAAGTGAGCTTTAATGTTATCGCGAACGTGGCCACGGGCATCTTCGCCTACCGCGCCGGTCACGATCATAACATTCATCGCAACGCAATTTTCGCGCGAGAGCTTGGCATCGTCCTGCAGGGACATCGCGCCAACGGCGTGAATGCAGGACCTGAGATCCTTGTGAAAGAAAATCTGTTCACGAACAATCGAGTCGAAAGCAATGTCGCGATAACCGAAAAATACAGCCCCCTCAAAGTCATCGGCGGGGCCGAGCAAGCCAGCGGTGCGCTAATCAACAAGATCGGCAACAATGCTTTTGGTCCGCCGAAGCCGAATCTGGTCGAATGGGGTCCGGGACTGCTCTCCAGTTACGCCGAGCTGGAGAAAATGGTCGGCGCAAAACAGGACGGCGAACTGGACGTGAAATTCGCTCGTCGGAAAGATGGGGAAGGCTGGGAGCGAATCGACGCCAACAAAGGACTGCTGCCCGCCGGTGCGAGGCGATCAGACTAGGTTGTCGGCACAAGCGCCTCTGCGGCTTCGTACTCGCCGGCGACACGCAGATAGAGCTGTTCAGTCCGCGCCGCCAGTACCGGCCACGCGTATTCGCGGCGGACAAACTCTCGGGCGCGACCGCCAAGCTGCTGACATTCATCCAGATGGTTGATCGCCCATGTGAGTTTCTCGGTTAGAGCCTGCACATCCCCCGGCGCGAAAGTCAGATCGTAGTCGGCAATGCCGCCGAACAGCGCCCGGTGCGGCGGTATATCCGAGAGAATCGGCGTGATCTGCCGCTCCATGCACTCCAGCACGCTCGAAGGCATACCTTCAAGTTCGCTCGCGCTGACGTAAAGACCTGCCGAGCGGAAGAGCGTCTCTAACGCGTGCCCGGATTGCTGGCCGGTGAAGACCACGCGTCCGTGCGGGTCGGCGGCCGCGAGGGATTTCACCATCTGCTCGTATTCCGGGCTGTGCTTGCCTTCGCCGACGAAGACGAGCTTAAAATCTGTGTTAATCTTCTTGAACGCGGCGATGGTGTCCTGAATCCGCTTCTCCGGCACAAGCCGGCCGACGCTGACGATGTATCGTTTTGATGTCAGCCCGAATTTTTCCATGACACTCACATCGGGCTCGAATTGGTCATCTATCGCGTGGATGCCGTTGGGCAGCAGTTCCGTGGGGATGCCGAAAGAGTCGCGGTAGTAGTCGGTAAGGCTTGGATTGACGACCACCACTTTATCCGCACAGCGAACCATCATTCGCTCGGCGGCGCGGATGACCCGGGCACCGATGCCTTTCCATTTTTCGCGCTGGTGATCGAGCCCATGCACGTGCGAGATGATTCTCAGGCCCGCCAGATACGGCAGCGGAGCAAAGAGATTGGGCGCGATGGTGTGCAGCGAGACCAGGTCAAACGGCTCGCCATTCTCGTCGCCGCGCAGCACCGCGTGGATCAGGCTGCTGAGGGAGTGAGACAGTGTTTCGCCATTCTTTCCACCGGGCGCGGGTGTGCGGACGAGCCGCATGCCGCGATATTCGCCACGCTTCTCGGTCAGCACCTGGCTGCGGCAGTAGATGGTGACCTTGTGTCCACGGGCGGCGAACCAGGCGAAGAGGTCTTCGCAGATGCGTTCCACACCGCTATAGCTGCTCGGCACGCCGCGTCCGCCGACCACGGCGATACGCAGCGGCCGCCAGCCGGATTCACGGGGAAATTGATTGCTGGAGTTGGTCACAATAATTGTTTCGTCACGATTGCGCCACGGATTTAGGACCTGCCAGTGGGACATGCGCGCGAACTTCGGTCGGAATGCAGATTTCGGACCATAACTCGCGGATGTGCCGGTAAAACGCCTCGGGCGTGAAGAGTCGATGCGCCACCTCATGCCCGTGCATTCCGAGCGCCATCGCCCATTCGGGGTTGTCAGCCATGAGCTGCATCGCTTCAGCCAGTGCATCGACATCACCGGCGGGCACGAGCAGGCCGCTTTCCTTGTGATGCACCACCTCCGGCAGGCCGCCGATATCGCTGGCGATCACCGGGATGCCGCGACTGAGCGCTTCGACGCAGACGAGTCCGAAGACTTCGTACCACACGCTCGGCACCACGAGCACGCGCATGCCGTCAAGAAACTCATCGAGGTGATCGTGCTTCAGCTTGCCCACGAACTCCACGTTGCTAGGCAGGCCGACCTGGAGTTGCGGCATCAGTGACGGGTCGCCGGCGATCTTTGTCTTCAGGCCGGTTTTCCGCGCCGCGGCGATGAGTACGTCGAGCCCCTTCTCCGGGCTGATGCGGCCGAGATAGCCGACGTATTCGCCGGCGTGATTGCGCGGCGCGACGTCCGGAAGATCGCAGAAGTTGTAGACGACGCGAACCCGATCCTTGGGAAAACCCGCACGGATCATCATGTCCGCGACAAAACGAGTCGGGCACGCATAGATGCTCACGCCGCGTACCACGCTCTGGCTGACGCGGGCCCACATGTTACGCAGCGAGTAGGCGACGCTCATCGCGTGGCTGTTACGGCAATTGTGAATCGCCGCCCAATATTCGTGGCCACCGACGCACTTCTCGCAGATTTTGCCGTGGCGGAGGTGCTGGGCGGTGGGGCAGCTGAGTTTGTAGTCGCCCGTATGCAGGATCACCGGCACCTGCTGTTCATAGAGCGCATCGAGCGCGCTAGTCGAAAGCTGCGGGTATAGATTATGAACATGCGCCACCGCCGGTCGCTCGCGCTGGAGCAAATCGGTGATCTCACGATAGACCGATCGCGAATAGATCGCCCCGCCGAACGCCATCAGCTTTTGCCACGTGCTTTTTAGATCAGCATTGCTCTTAGCCAGCTCCACGACGTCATGGCCGCGTGATTTGAACAGCGCCGTCAGCGCTTCAAACACAATCTCCATTCCGCCGGGGTGAGCGTGGATGTTGTGGATATTGAGCAGCTTCACGCCGATTTCCTTTGCTCAGGTGACCGGATGTCGATGCCTTGGCTGAGCAGGCGGCCATAAAACGCGATCGTCTGCCGGGCCACGGTCGGCCAGCTCATGCGCTCCATAGCCTCGAGCGAGTTTTGGCGCATGCGGGCGCGGAGCGACTCGCTGCCGATCAATTCGTCGAGCGCCTTGGTCAGCGCTTCGGCGGATTGGATCGGAACCAGCGACAGATCAAATTGCTTGCACAGGTCCGGCGGCGTGCACGGCCCGTTGGTGGTGACTGTCGGCAGCCCGTGCGCCAGCGTCGCGAGCATGCTTCCGCGATTGGTTGAAGCGCCGCTGTGGAACGGCAGCGCCGCCATATCTGATGCGTGCAAACATTGGCTGACGCGGTCGAGCGGAGCGCCTTGCACCCAGACCGTGTGCGGCTGGCGCAGATCATTTTCGATCGCCGAGCGCCAATCGGCTTCGCGGTCAAAATCGCCCATCACCAGCAGCCGAACTTTTCGGCCGCGGGATCGCAGGGTGCGGATCGCCTCGTGAAGCTCGGGTAGCCCCTTGTGCGGGTAGAGCACGCCGAAGAACGCTACAACGGTTTCGTCGTCGGCGAACCCCAGTTCTTGTCGCCAGCGCTTGCGATCGTCCGGCGTGCAGGGAACAGGCTCGGCATTGGCGGCGATCGGGATGATCTGCGTCGGCGGCTTGCCGAACGGCATCCAGCTTGAGAGATACGGGCCGTCGCGCGGATCAACGTGAATGAGCCCATCGATGCTCCAGAGCATCGGCCCGACCCGCGCGCGCCAGCGCCAGCGCATGACGCGGAAGTCATGGATCGTCACAAGCGATCGTGTATTTGGACAATGCTTGCGGATCAATCGCGGCAGAAAGTTGATCATCAGCTTTCGGCCATATGCGCCCGAGGGGTATTGAATGTGGGCGATGTCGTAGTCGCGCAGAATCGTAAGCAGCTTCGGCGAATCCTGGTTCGCCCAGCCAGTCATTTCGGCGCGCACCGCGAAGGGATAGTCGGAGCGGATGCCGTTAGCCTTTGAGGTGACGACAGTAACGTCGCCGCCGAGGCGCGCGATCGCACCGGCCAGCTTTTCGGTGTAGTCGCCGATGCCGCTGATGGTGGGCGGAAAGTCTCCGGAGATCAGTGCGATGCGCGGGGTTTTCATGCGTCGATGTCCTCGTCGTTCCGCAGGAAAGCCGCGGCCGCCATTGCGGCGTAACTCATGAAGGTGGGAAGGTTCGCATCGCCGAGTGATGATTCGGCCAGCCCGTGCACGACCACCGCCGCCAGCACCGCCGCCGCCAGCGCCGCGGCCGGGGATTGCAGCAGCACCGCGGCTTTGCCCCAACGGAGCAGCGATGTCAGCAGAATGAAGACGTAGAGCCCGGCGCCGACCAGCCCGAGCTCGAGGTACCAGTCGAGGTAGACGCAGTGTCCTTCGGAAATCTTAAACTTGACGAAATCGGAGACGCCGCGGGCATTGGTCGGCGTCCAGAATGTCTCGTAGCCATAACCGACGAACGTGCGATTCGGATCGCGACCGGCCTGCATGACGGCGAATTTCCAGATATCCGTGCGCCCCGTGAGCTGCTTGACGTCCGCCTTCTTGATGTCGTCGCGGCCCATCGATGCAAGATCGTTGAGGTCCGGCAGCATCTGAAGAGACGACAGCCATAACGCGCCGGCGATCAGCCACGCACCGGCGAGCAGGCCGAGCGCGGCGCGCGGGATTGTCGTCGCCAGAAGCAGGAAGATCCCGCAACCGGTGATTGATGCCATCAGCGCGGTGCGCGATTTTGTGACCAGCAGGATCAACGTGCCGATCGCGAAGGTCAGCAGGAACAGGCGCTGCTTCTGAAAACGGTATAGGTAGAGGCTCGAGAGCATCACCACCAGGCAATTCAGCCCGGCGTGATTCGGGTGCATGGTTCCGCCGAAGCGCCATTGGCTGAAAACCGGTGAATCGGTGATGAGAATGCGCATCTCGTTGCCGATGCCGCAGAGCATGGTCAAACCGGAAGCGATGAACGCGATCTGTGCGACCTCGCGCGCGTCGTAGCGGCGGACGGTGGACAGGACGGCCAAGATCATCGCGCCGAATACGACCAGCCGCTTGGCGGTCTGCTGGGTGTCGGTGCTCCACATGATGCTGATGAACGCCCAGGCGCAGAAGACCATCAGCGGATAGGCGATCAACAGTTTGAGCCGCGTAGGCCGCTGGGCGGGCAGGAAGACGCCGCACAGACCCCACAGCCCAAGAAGCGCGAACGACGCCTGCCGGCTGAGCTGGCCGTCGGAGATGCGATCGACCATCGCGTTGACGTCGCCGGTGCTGGTTTCGTACCAGCGCTGACTTGCGTCCCACGCCCATGTGGCGCCGGCGAACAGTGAGAAAAGCACCAGCGCCGCCGCCCATGGCCAGCCGTCGGTGCGGGCGGCGAAGTGCGCTCGTGGTGAAGGCATTGCAAGGCTGCTCATGACGAGCCTCGCACTTCTTCGGGAACAGGGTCAACGTCCCGCATCTGATGATGGCGGCTTGCCGCGTAGCGGAACAGGACCGCACGGGACGAGGTTGAGAGTAATTGTGCGATGAGGAGACTGCCGGCCGCGCCGGTGGCACCAAACGCGTGCGTCAGCGCCGTGCCGCCGGTCAGCAGCAACAGGAGCGGGCCGAAATTGCAGTAGAGATCGAGGTCGGCGCGGTGCAGCGCAAACAGGCCGCGCGACAGCGTAAAGGTGATTGCCTGAAGCGTGATCGCGGCACACAAGAGCGTGATTGCCGCCTGGTGACCATGGAATTTACCATTGCTTATCCAGGTGAGCGCGCCGTCTGCAAACACCGACAGTAGAACCGCCGGCCCGATCATCAGGATCGATGTCCACAACGCGGTTCGGTACACGAAGCTGACAAAATCCTCGCGCTTGCGCTCGGTGTAGGCTTCGGCAATCCGCGGCCCTGTGAAATTCTGCAAACCCATCAGCAGCGGATTCGCGACCGCCGCGAGTTGATAACACGCGCCCCACAGCGCGACCTCAAGCGTTCCGCCGAGTAACAGGATCAGCCACGGATAAAGTTGCATACCCGCGTTCCAGACCATGCCCGACAGGAATACCCAGCGCGTATTCGGCCATTCAAACTTCAGGTCATTGATTGCGCCCGCGACACTCGGCGCAAAAGCGCTCTGGTTCAGCAGCAGCCAGATGAGCGAAGGCAGCGCCGCCGCCCCGGCCACCATCGCGACGGCGGTAGTTGCATTCAGCATGTCCGCATGGCGAAGCGCGATGATCCCGCCGATCTGCAGCGCCGAGACGGCGAGATCCAGTATCAGGGCAATGTGCGGCTTCTTCGCGGTAAATGAGTACGGCCGGGCATAATTGCGGAGTCCGATCAGGATCGCCCCGGCGCTGAGAATGACCAGCACGTGCGACCATTCAGGATTGGTATTTCGATACGCAAAACCGGCGATCAACGTCGCGATGCTGGCGAGCATTGAGACGCCAAAATGGTGCAACAGCGTGCTGCCATGAAATCGCCGCAGTGCGTGACCGGACATCCGCGGAGAGAGCATCGTGTGAGGCGTGAAGACGAGCGTGGCATGAACTTCCGCCACCCAGATCATCAGGTTCAGCGCCAGCGTGTAATACGCGTAGTGCGTCTCCCCGGCACCGCTGGCGAAGTGATGAAGCAGCAGGAAATTGGTCGCGAAGCTCGCGAGACTGACCACCGCCTGATCGCTAAGCGTCAGCAGCGCCCGTCCGTGACGGCCCCAGAGCGCCCCGAGCGTCGCGCGTTCGCGCGGGCCGTAATCGATCACATGGGCGTTGTTGGATTCGGCGCTGCTCACGAATCAGTTACCTCGATCATTTCGACTTCCGCAGGCCTGTTACGAGGCCCGTTCGTACAACCAGTCGGGGATCGGGAAACGGCGTTTATTGAGAACCACTCCGCAGACATTCGCGCCGGCGGCCTGTAGCGCCAGGACCGAGCGGCGAACCACTTCCTGATGCAGGTTCCCGCATTCCACCACCAGAAGCACAGCCGTGCATTTGGCCGCCAGTCGCAGCGCTGTTGGCGTTGAGGAAACCGGCGGCAGGTCGAGCACGAGGTGCCGATGGCCGCGTGTGGCTTCGTCGATTAGCAGGTCGAGACGATCCAGCAGTCGCGTGAGCGTGCTTGATCGCCCGCCGGGCATAACCGAGAGACGCGGATGTTGCGTCGCGTGAATAAATTCTGTCACCGGCGGTGCATCCATATGCGAGATCGCCAGCCAATCGCCGAGTCCGGGCGTGTCATCAATCGAGAGCACGCGATGGAGCGTTGGTTCGGAAATATCGGCGTCCACCAGCAGCACGCGGTCGTCCGGGTGCAGCGGCAGTGACGCCTCAAGCCGATCGGCGATCGCCGATGCGACGTAAGCACTAAGCGTGCTGGCGCCTTGTCCCGGGCGGCAGCTGATCAACCCGGTCACGAACGCCTGCTGGTTCTTAGACGAGTGAATCGCGTCGAATAAAAGGCCGTCGATGATTCCGTGCGCGGATTGGAGCAATTGCGGGCTCCAGCGGCGAATCGCGCGCGTATCGCCGTTGCGGCGCGAGCCCGGCGAGACCATCGCAACATTTGTATCAACCGTCTGCGTGGGCAGCAGCCCGTTATCCGCGCTTCTGGACACGGCCAGCAATTTCTGACCGTTGGAGCCGCCGGTGATTCCGATCGACGGCGCCGCTCCGAGGAACGACTGCGATTCAATGACTGGCACCGACACGCTCGGCAGGCCGGACATGCGATCGATATCTTCGGGGCGCTTGGCGGTGCGGCTGAGGGTCTCGGATGCGATACCGAGCCCGACAGCGCCGGTTCCGGCGACAAACATGCCGAGCATCAGCAGCATCAGCCGATTCGGCGCCACCGGCCGCAGCGGGAGTGTGGCGGGCTGGACGATGCTGACGTTGTTCAGATTCTCGCCTTGAAACGCCGCGAGCATGTCCGCGCGGTCCGCGGCCTGCGTGATCATCTTGAGCGTATCCTCGCGCAGGTTTGCGGAGCGGAGGAGATTCTTGATGGTCACTTCAACGCGGTTCACTTTCTGCAGCTGCGCGTCGGCATTCTTGATTTCGTCGCCGATCGCGATCTCTTTTGATTTGCCGATCGTCGAGTTGGTGCGGGCGTCTTCGAGCCGCCGCGCCAGGTCCTGGTAGATGGGGTTCAGCGACTCGACGCGCTCGTTCCCGCCTTCATTCAAGCCACGTTCCAACGACGCTTTGGCGCTGGCGAGCTTCTGTTCGATAATGCTTACTTGCGGGCTGTTCTCGTTGTAGCGGGCGCGGGCGTCGGCCATGTCCTGTTCGAGCTTGTGGATGTCCTTCTTCAGCTCGTCTGCCCAGTTCATCGCCTGGTTGATTGTCTGCTGGGAAATCACCCGCTCGGGGATGTTCTTCAGGCGCTGCTCGATCTTCGCAGCCTCGGCGTCGGCGGTGATCGCCGCGGCGCGGGCGGCTGCAACATCGGACTGCATGGCGCCAATTCGGTTTTGCAGGATCTGGCGCTGCTCGTCGATATTGCCGACGCCGGCCTCGTCCTTGATCTTGCGGATTTTGTCTTCCAGATCCTGAACGATCTTCAAAGTCTCTTCGCGTTCCCCATTCAGAAACTTCGCGCTCGCGGCCGTCTCGCGAACGGATGACCGCAGCCCGAGATACCGATCCACATACGCCGCCGTGACGTCTCGCGCGAGCTTGCCGTCGCCGCTCTGGTAGGCGATCAGCAGAATGCTTGAGTCGGGGACTACTTCGAGCGAAAGATTGGTCTGTAGCGCCAGAAGCGCCTGTTTATACATCGGGTCTTCCTTCGACCCCGCCTGCACGTCGCCTTTACGCAGGATGCGTCCGGCGCCCAGTTGATCAACGACGCTCATCGCGATCTCACGGCTGCGGAGCACTTCCAGCTCGGTCTTCATCTGCACTTCCCAATACATCACCGGTTGGACAATTGGCCCGCCGAAGGATGCCGAAGCGCTGGGCGTGATCGTGTCGCTTCCGAGCTTCACCAATAGCTTGGATTCACTGCGGTAGGTGCTCGGCAGCACCAGCACAGCCAGCGCGGTCAGCAGCGTGGCGACCGCAAAGAATGTGACCACCTTGCGGCGATGCCAGAAGAGCACGAAGAGGAGATCGCGCGGTGAACCGCTGAAGGCCCGCTTTGCCCGCGACGTGTGGAGCAGCGGATCAGATCCACTGCCGGTCGGAAGAATGATGTCGTTCACGATTGCTTCCCTTCTTTGCCGATTCAATCTTGGGGCGGTTCAGGCTGCCAAGTTCTTTAGTTGCCGGCGGTGTTGATGCCGATCGTGCTGTTTCCCGTGGAGCGGGTGTAAATAAAGCCGCTCTGCGGGATCATGTTGGTGACGTATTGCTCGAGGAAGTTGTTCATGTTGACCACCGCGGTGCGGGGGACGTAAACAATATCCTGCGGCTGTAGCTGGAAGTTGGCGCTCTCACCGCCGGCCATCGCGGTCTTGAGGTCGATCTTGTAGCCGACGCGCTTGTCGCCTTCGTGGCGGATGACGATGACGCTGGATGTCTCGGCGGTGGTCATGGCGAAGCCGCCACGGTTCATGATCGCCTCCAGCGGGCTCAACTCACCGGCCAGATCGACCAGGCCGGGCTGAATCACTTCACCGGTCACGTACACCTTGCGCTGGTACATCTCGCGCACGATGACAGAGACATTCGGATATTTGAGGTGCTGCGAGTAGGCAGTCTTGAGCTCCTCGGCCAGATCGCCGGGCGCTTTGCCCGCCGCCTGCACGTCGCCGATCAATTGGAGCGACAGCTTGCCGTTGGGCATGATCTGCTGTGTGTCATTGAGCTCGGGCGCGTAGAAAAACTTCAGTTCCACACGATCGCCGGAGCGCAGCGCCATCCCGTCAAACTTCGCCGCAGGCGCGGCGGACGCAGGCTTGGCCTTGGGTGCGGCGTCGCAACCGCCGAACATCAGTAACGTAGAGGCCGCGAACGCGGCGATGATCTTCAGGTTCATATCAGTTCCTCAAAAATGCCCCGGACTCCAATTCGTGACGCGCTGACGCATCCAACTCTGCCGGGTTTCCTCTCCTACATCGAGCGAATTGATGAGTGAATGAAGGTTGAAATTAGCCCCGTCGGCTCCGGATAAACGGACTATGCGGTTCCTGACGGATTTAAGTGCCTTCGCGGGGGTGCCGCAGGTTTTCGCATTGAGTGAGGAGCCTGTCAGGCCGATTGAAGTAGGAAGGTTCTTGAGGCGTCTCTATGAGAACCCGATAATCAAGTGAGTCAGCAAGTTGACCAGCGAATCACCCTATAAGCTTCTGTTCATCGCCTACGCCTGCGGTCCCGGTCGCGGGAGCGAGTGGGGGCTCGGCTGGCATTACGTCGAAGACCTGGCGCGGACACAGCCCGTGTGGCTGGTGACGCACGAAGACAATCGATCATTGATCGAACCCTACCTGCGCGATCGCCACAAGACGCACCCGGTAAATGTCACCTACGTACGACTTCCCGGCGTCGTGAGCTGGATGCGCAACAGCTTCTACTCACTTTACAATCTGCACTACTACCTCTGGCAGTTCGCGGCGGCGCGGGCGGCGAAGCGCATTCATCGCGCGGTGAAGCTGGATCTGATCCAGCACGTATCGCTCTTCCGCTGGTGGATGCCCAGCGCCGGTGCAAGCCTTGTGGATGACGGCGTAGGGTTCATCTTCGGGCACGTCGGGGGCGGCGACCAGTTACCGAAGCGTTTCTCGCGCAATGGACCGATCTCGGCGCGATTCTCAGATTTTTTCCGTCTGCTGGCTCGAAACATCTGGCGGCATGACCCGCTTCTGAAGCGCTGCATCCGCCGAGCCGATCTGCTGCTCGCGGGCGTTCCAAGCTGCGAAACCTGGTTCCGTCGCTACGGCGGAAAGAATATCGCTCAAGTCTGCTCCGCGATTGCCGGATCGGCTGAGCTGCAGGCGGCGGCGAGCGAGGCGCGGGCGGGCCGTTTGGCGAGTCAGCCGTTCACGTTCGCCAGTTGTGGCGGACTCAGCTACTACCGCGGCGTTGATCTCGCCGTCCGCGCGTTCGCCAAGGCAAACCTTCCCAACGCAAGATACATCCACCTGTGCGACGGCCCGATGCGCGGCCAGATCACCCAGCTCGCCCGCGATCTCGGCGTGGCCGACCGCGTCGAGCTGCCCGGCGACATGCCGCATGTCGATTGCGTGCGCGCGGTCGCTCGGGCCGATGCGTGTGTTCACACGGTCCTGCGCGACAGCCAGGGCGCGATTGTCGAGGCGATGCTGGCGGGCGTGCCGGTGATGACGCTGGATCACCTCACCCCGGCGATGATCGTCACCAACGAGTGCGGCACAAAGATTCCTATTGATGACAACACCACGCCGGAACAGATTGTCGACAGAATCGCTCTGGCGATGCGCGATTGGTACGAGCACCCGGAAAAAGTGGCCGCAATGGGTGAGGCCGCGAAGCGCCGAGCCGAGATTTTTTCCACCGCCGCCAAAGGGGAACAATACCGGGCGTTCCATCGCTCGGTAATCCGCCAGCTCGCCGGCCGCGCTGCAAGCAATGCCGTGGCCACCCCACGCCTCCCGCACTCCTCGGCCGCGCCCGGCGCGTCTTAGTCGCGACTTCCGGCCCGCCCAATCAAAATAGTATTCCCACCTTAACGCTGCGCTCTATGCGGCTTATGACTTCTATGCTTGTTGACACTTCTGCGCCGGCATTACTGCCCGCATAATCCTCCCCAACAGCCGCCGAAGAATATCGCTTGCGCCCGGATAAGGAAGCCTGAATGTCATCACGTCCACGCCTGTCGTCCGCATCCAAGAAGCTATTGCGTTCCGCCGTCGCAAGCTGCGACCTGCTCGAATCCAGACGCCTCTTCGCCAGCATTGCCACCACCGCTCCGTATAACGGTCAGCAGCTAGCGAGCACTTCCGGCGACCTCACCGTGCGGTTCAATGAAGCGATGAATGCGGCGACTCTGAACGCGAGCACGGTGCGACTATTCGATGCCGCGGGCAATGAGGTCGCTGCCGCGTACGCGTATTCAACATCCACAAATACGCTCACGGTCGATCCGGTTCAGAACTTGCAATCCACAAACAGCTACTACCTGCTGCGCGTGGTCGGCGGAGCGAGCGGCGTGAAGGATGCCGGAGGTGGAACGTTGGCCGCCGACTGGGAGGTGTCGTTCACCACGGGCGCGCCGAGTTTTAATGAATCGACTGCCATCTCAGGTCTTGTCGATCCGACGGCCGTCGAGTTTGCGGATGACGGGCGAATTTTCGTGGCCGAGAAGCGCGGCGTCATCAAGGTGTTTGACAGCTTCTCGGATTCCACGCCGGACATATTTGCCGACCTGCGCACACGGGTTCACAACTACTGGGACCGCGGCCTGCTTGGCATGACGCTCGATCCGCAGTTCACCACCGGCCGGCCGTATGTGTATGTGCTGTATACTTTTGATGGCGACGTTGGCGGCACAGCGCCCAAGTGGGGAACCGCCAACACCAACTCCGATCCGGGTTCCAGCGACGGAAGCTCGACCGTCAGCGGCCGATTGTCCAAGCTCGTTGCCAGTGGCAACGTGATGACCGGCGTGGAGCAGGTGTTAATACACGATTGGCAGAATCAGTATCCAAGTCATTCCATCGGGGATCTGAGTTTCGGCACGGACGGCTTTCTCTACGCCTCGGCTGGCGACGGCGCCAGCTTCGGCACGGTCGATACCGGGCAGATCAATGCCTTCAACGATCCGGCGAATGAAGGCGGCGCGCTGCGCAGCCAGGACATCCGCTCCGGCGGCGACCCGGTCGGCCTCGACGGCACGATCATCCGCGTTGATCCTGATACCGGCCTGGGCGCATCAGGCAATCCATTCGCATCGAGCAGTGATGCCAATGCAAAACGCATCATCTCCTATGGCTTGCGCAATCCGTACCGATTTACATTCCGTCCGGGAACCAGCGAAATCTGGATCGCTGAAACCGGATGGAATGATTACGAAGAGATCAACCGAATCACCAATGCCTCCGACGCCAGCGCCGAGAACTTCGGCTGGCCGGCGTACGAAGGACCGAGTCCGCAGCCGGGCTATGCATCTGCCAATCTGCCGCTGCTGCAGAGCCTGTATGCGCAAGGACCGTCAGCTGTGAACATGCCGTGGTTCAGTTACACCCACGCGCAGCAGATCGTTCCCGGCTCGGTGGAACCCACCGGCGGCAGCTCGCCAACGGGCATCGTCTTCTACACCGGCGGCGCGTACCCGGCCGCGTACGAAGGGGCGATGCTTTTCACGGACTATTCGCGCAAGCAGATATACGTGATGTACAAAGGCGCCAACGGTCTGCCCGACCCGGCCACGCGGCAGATCTTCCGCTCGCTGCCCAACAGTGCCGTTGATCTGGTGCAAGGTCCGGACGGCGCGATCTACTACACGGATTTCTATAACGGCCGAATCACCCGCATCGCCTACAACGGCAGCGGTGCCGCGCCAACGAGCGGCAAGTTAAGCGGCGTCAGTCTCAGCACGCCCGGGACGACCGGCCATGCCGCCAGCAGCGCATTTGACGGTGATTTCTTCACCTATTTCGCATCCACTACTCCAAATGATGGCTGGGTGGGCCTGGACCTGGGCGCGCCACGCTGGGTCCGGCAGATCAAGTTTGCCCCCCGCAACGGAAACTCGGTCGGCATGGTCGGTGGCCGGTTCCAGGGATCGAACGATGCAGATTTTGCCGCCGGCGTCGTCGATCTGTTTACGATCGCCAACGCGCCCACCGCCGGCACATTGACGTCGGTTGATGTCAACCCCACCGGCGCCAACTTCCGCTACGTCCGCTACATCGGGCCGGACGGTTCCTCGGCCAATGTTGCTGAGCTGGAATTCCACGCCGGCGG
>JACMML010000351.1 GCA_014379105.1 Phycisphaerae bacterium | reverse complement strand
TTTCATCCACTGTCAAATTCGCAAATATGCCGCGTCCCTCGGGCGCGTGGGCGATGCCGCTACTCACAATCTCATGGGCGGGAAGGCGCTCGATACGCTCGCTATCAAAACTTATCTGCCCGCCGGTAGATCGGAGCAGTCCGCTGATGGTGCGGAGCGTCGTCGTTTTCCCCGCGCCGTTGGACCCGATGAGCGTGACGATCTGCCCGCGCTTTACCTGCAGCGACACGCTCTGCAGCGCGTGGATCGCACCGTAGTGGACGTCGAGGTCGATGATGTCGAGTAGGGCATCGGACATGCTAATTGGCCGCGGATGAACGCGGATAAACGCGGATAAATACGGGGGAAAATGAACCACGAAGGCACGAAGGACACGAAAAAGAATGAGAATAGATCAAACTGCTCTGCATTGTTCCTAACTTCGTGGTTAAACAAGTATTTGCATTATATCCGCGTTCATCCGCGTTCATCTGCGGTTCCTTCCTCTTCGGGTTCTCCCGTTTCGACAGATGCGCCGAGGTATGCTTCGATCACTTTCGGATCAGCCTGTATTTCTGCGGGTGCGCCCGTGGCGATCGTGCAGCCGTGGTCGAGGACGGTGATTTGTTCGCACAGATCCATGACCACGCTCATGTCGTGTTCAATCAGGAGGATCGCAATATTGAAGCCCTCAAGCAGGCCTCTGATCAGTGATTTGAGCTGTACCTTTTCCTGCGGATTCATCCCCGCGGCCGGTTCGTCGAGAAGGAGGACCTTTGGGTCGATCGCCAGCGCCCGGGCGATCTCGAGCCGGCGCTGATCGCCGTAGCAGAGTGAAGCGGCCGGCTCATCGGACTGATCGGCTAGCTCGAACCGGTCCAGCAGCGCCAGGCACTTGTGCTCCATCATTCGCTCGTCTTCGAGATGCTTACGCGATTCAAAGATCGCACCGGCGATCGTCTGCCGGGAGCGCAGGTGACACGCGACCAGGAGATTCTCTATGACGCTGAGGTGCGGAAAGAGGCGGATATTCTGGAACGTGCGTGCGATGCCGGCGCCAGCGATCTGGTGCGGCCGGCTGTGATGAATGGGTCGGCCGCGGAGGCGTATCTCGCCGGTGTCGGGTGCGTAGACGCCGGTGAGCAGGTTGAAGCAGGTTGTCTTGCCCGCGCCGTTGGGTCCGATGAGCCCGTGCAGTTGGCCGAGGTCGAGCCGGAGCGAGAAATGATCCACCGCGCGCAGGCCGCCGAACGCGATGCCGATGTCGCGAACGTCGAGTAGCGGCGCATCATGGGTCTGTATCAAGTGCTCACCTCAAAACCGCGGCCCGGACGCCTGCGGCGCGGCAGCAGATCGGAGAACTCGTGCGTTCCGAACAGGCCTTGCGGACGCAGGATCATCATCACGATCAGCATCAGCGCGAAGATGACCATGCGATATTCGCCCAGGTCAATCTGTAGCCGAATGGCGATTGACCGCGCGCCTTCGATTGCGGCGATCGCGCTCAGACTCCATACGATAGCGCGGAAGCGCTGTTTCGGCTGGACCATCAGCCGAAGCGCGAGCAGCGCCAGGCCGATGTGCCAAACGTGGGTTGGCTCGCGCAGCCATTCATTGGCGATCGTGAGGATGGTCGCGGCGAGGATCGAGCCGGTGATCGAGCCGAGTCCGCCCAGGACGACCATAATGACGACATCAAATGACCGCGTGAATCCGGCGTCTCCCGGGCCGATCTGCGTGCCGGCCTCGTGGGCGTAGAGCCCGCCGGCTATCCCTGCGAAAAAAGCGGCGAAAACGAACGCCCACACCTTCAGGCGTGTGATATTCACACCCATTGCCTCGGCGGCGATCTCGTTCTCGCGGATCGCGATCATCGCCCGGCCGAACGTCGATTTCTTCAGTCGCCATGCGAATAGCACGCACGCGCACGCCAATAAAACCGCCCAGAAGAGGGATGTCATCTTTGGAATATTGATGAACCCCAGCGCACCACCCACCGGCGGCGGAAATAGCTCGTCCCGCGAAGCGGCATGCAGATCGCTTCGCGTGAAAATCTGTTCGTTAGTTTGTTGCAGCAGCACGCGCACGATTTCGCCGAAGCCGAGCGTGACGATCGCCAGATAGTCGCCGCGTAGTCTCAATGACGGCAAGCCGACCAGCCAGCCCGCCAGCGCGGCTACGATGCCGCCACACAGCAGCGCGATAACAAAAATAAGCGATTGGTATACGACGTTGATCGATGTCGGACTGAGGATTGATCCCCACGACGTCGGTGAATCCCAGAGTTGAATTGAAGCGTAATAGCTGATCATTCCCGCGACATATCCGCCGATCGCGTAAAATGCCGCGTGGCCGATCGAGAACTGGCCGGTGAAGCCGTTTACGATATTCAACGACACCGCCAGGATGATCGCGATGCAGATATCGATGCCGATGCGCTCGACATAATCGCCAAACAGTCGCCGGGAGATGAGTCCCAGCACGATCGCCAGTGCCAGCGCGGCCAGCGGCGCAAGCGCTGGGGGCAGGCGGTGCGTATGGCCGGCGCTTTCCCGGATCACACTTTCTCCTGTGCGGTGGATCCGAGCACGCCGCTGGGTTTGAGAATGAGCACGAGGATCAGCAGGACGAACACGGCGACATCGGTGTAAGCCGACGCGCCGGCGAAGAGGTATGTGCCGTAGAATCCGCCAAATTGCTCGATGAATGCGATCAGCAATCCGCCGAGCACCGCGCCGCGGATGTTGCCGATCCCGCCGACCACTGCCGCTACAAACGCCTTAAGCCCCAGCAGCACCCAGGCGTAGTGAGCCGTCTGCTGCAATTGGCCGTACATCTGACCGTATAAAAATCCCGCGGCCGCGGCGAGGAGGGCGCCGATGACGAATGTGATCGTGATGACCCGATCGATTGGGATCCCCATCAGCGCGGCGTACTGCATATTAAAGCTCACCGCCCGCATCGCCGTGCCGAGGCGTGTGTGGAAGACCAGGAAATCCAGCGCGAGCATCAGGATCAGCGACGTGCCGATGATCGCGAGATGCACCCAAGAAATTCGCAGCGGTTTCTGCACGGTCTGCACCGTCCCGTCCGGCCGCGTGAACGTGGAGGTGAATCGGTGCTCGAATGCCGGGCGATCCTCAGAAACAAGCGTGGGGACTCGCGCGGGCATTTTGCCGAACGGCAGGTTCAACGGCGTGGAGACCGAGACGAGCGTGAATGTGGCATCGCGCACCTGCGCGCGGCCGATCGGATCGGCGGTGAGGATTGGCGTCTGCGCGGCATACTCGCCGGGGTCGGCGGTGACCTTTCGCTCGATCGGGTTACTGCCCGCCGGGGAGATCTTCAGCAGGTAATGCGATGATCGCTCCAACGCGATCGGCTGATCCAGCAGGATTGTCTTTGGATCCGTACCCCGCGCCACGATCTTTCCTGATACGACAGGCGTGACGCCTTCGATCACGTTCCACTGCAATTGCCCGGCGTTCTGCAGAAACAGCGACACACCCATCGCGGTGATCAGCGCGTTCAGCCGGGGGGAATTGCGGATCGGCTTATACGCCAGCCGCTCGATCGCGATGCCAGTCAGCGCACACACCGCCATCGAGATGATCAGCACCAGCGCCGCCGACCACCCCGCCGGATGGTCCAGGTCCTGCCCCATTCGCGGCAGCAGAAACGCCGCGATCGTGAGGCTCGACCACGCGCCCAGCACCACGACGTCGCTGTGGGCGAAGTTGATCAGCTTCAAAATGCCGTACACCATCGTGTACCCCAGCGCGATCAGTGCATAGAGCGCGCCGAGCGTGATGGCGGTGATCAGCGTCTGGAGGAAGTCGGCCATTGATTAGGAGTGATAAGTGAAGAATGGAAAGTAGAGAGAGTTCTTTTCACTCTTCACTTTCCACTCTCCACTATTTTTTACGGATTAACCGTCGTCACATATTTCGGCTGACCGTCTTTGAGTTCGAGGATGACGGCGCTTTTTACCGCGTCTCGTTTCTCGTTGATGGTGAGGACGCCCGTCGCCCCTTTAAAATCTTTAGTGGCCGCGAGCGTGGCGGCGAGATCTTTGCCGCTGAGGCTTTTCGATTTGGCCATCGCGTCAAACAGCAGCTTGCCCGAGTCATATCCCAATGCGCCCAGCGCATCCGGCGTCGCGCCGTATTCGTCTTTGTACTTGCTGACGAACGACTGAAAAATCTCGCTGGGATCGTCCGGCGACGCGTGATTGGAATAGAACGAACCTTCGATCGATTTTCCGCCGATTTCCGTGAGTTTAGACGAATCCCAGCCGTCGCCGCCGAGCAGCGGGGCGGTGATGCCGAGCTTGCGGGCCTGGATCGCTACATTGGCGACGTCGGTGTAATAGCCGGGGACAAAAATCACGTCCGGGTTGGTCGCGCGGATCGCGGTGAGGCGGGCCGTGAAATCCTGGTCACCTTTGTTGTACTGCTGCTTGATCGTGATCGTCCCGCCGAACTTGATGAAAGCCTTCTCAAACTCCTCGGCCAGTCCGACTGAATACGCCTGCGATTGATCGAGCAACACCGCCGCGGTCTTCATCGATTTATTTTCCCACGCGAATTTGGCACACACATAGCCTTGGAATGGATCGATGAAGCAGGTTCGGAAGATCATGTCTCCCTGCTCGGTGACTTTGGGATTGGTCGATGACGGGGAGATCATCGGGATGCTATATTGTTGGCACACCGGCGCCCCGGCCAGCGACAGGCTCGATGCGACTTCGCCGATGACGGCGACCACCTTGTCGTGCGTGCATAACCGTGTGACGACCGATCCGGCTTCCTTCGGCTCGCCTTTGGTGTCGTACTCCACAAGCTCGATCTTCTTACCGTTCACACCGCCGGCCGCGTTGACCTCGGCAATCGCGAGCTTTAGGCCGTTCGACGTGGACTGCCCGAATGTCGCTTCGGAACCCGTCAGCGACCCGTAATGCCCGATCTTGAGCGTCTCCTGGGCAAATCCCGGGACAGCGACCAGAGCAAGGCACAACGCGGTAATGAAAAACAGGACGCCGTGTCGCATCGTGTGCGTCTCCCGATAGTTAAGGCAAGCGGAGCTGGTTCGACCCGGCCGGAGTGTACGAGTCTGCATAAGAGGCGGCAAGCTATGCGCGGTTGAATGGGTTCGATTCGTTTGAATTG
>JACMML010000350.1 GCA_014379105.1 Phycisphaerae bacterium | reverse complement strand
TTTAGCGCCGCGTTTTGACGCGGGCGTTTTGAACGTCGAGTGCAATCGCGCCCGCAAGCAAGTCCACGTCAAGACGCGGCGCTAAACGGCATCTCCGGCCTCCGTGGAACGCACCTTCATCAACTTGCATAGCGCGGCATAGACCCCAGCGCCGATCACCGTAAGCAGCGCGAGTTGAACGGCCCACACCTGCCGCGAATCGCCTTGCGGATAGATGCGCGAATGCTTAATCGCCAGGCAGATGATCAGCATGATCGCCGACGCGAGCAGCATCTTCAGGATCGGCGCGACGGACGATCGCAGTTCCAACCCGCCCACACGCCGGCCGAGCAGCCAGATCATCAGGATTGCCTGTAGGGAGAAGCTGACAAGCGTTCCGACCGCCATGCCGGCTTCGCCCATGTACCAGATCAGCGGCAGTTCGACCGCGAGATTGACCACGATATTGAGCACGCTCGCGATCAACGGCGTGCGCGTGTCGTGCAGCGCGTAGTATGCGCGATTGACGACTTGCAGCAGCGAATACGCCCAGATACCGGCGGCATAATACCGGGTGCTGTGGATGATCAGCGTCGCATCGGCCGCGGTGATTTGTCCGTGCTGGAAAAGCAGTCGGACCGCCGGGTCCGCGACCAGCGCGAGCCCAATGCTCGCGGGGAGACCTTCCCAGAGCGTGGCCTCGATGCCGCGACGCGTGATCCGTTTAAACGCAGCGCGGTGTTCGTCCATCGCGCCCGCCGACAGGCTAGGAAACATCGCGGTGGCGAGTGCGATCGCGAATATCCCGAGCGGAAACTGGTACATCAATTGCGCGATCTCCAGCCGGCGTGTCGCGCCGATCTCCATCGGGTAGCGGATGGTCTGGCCAAGCAGGGTGAACTCGCGGATGAGATTGTCGTTCCGATCGACGCCTTGCATCAGCACGTAGCTGATTCCCTTATCGAGCAGCACGCTCGTCTGCAGCACGGCGGCGCCGATCGCCACGGGGATCGTGAGGCGCAGCATTCGACGGGTGTCAGGGCTGAAAGCCCGGGCGGTGGAGAATTGAAATTTGAAACCGATCTGCCGCAGCGCCGGCAGCAGCACCAGCACCTGAAGCACGCCCGCAATCACGACCGCCACCGCGAGCATGAATGCGAGGCGCGTTTGTAAATCGATCACATGCGGTGTGAGCTCTTGGCGGCCTTGCAAGCCCAGGTACCACGCGCCGCCGGCGACGACGGCGATGTGCAGAACATTCAGCAGCACCGGGGCGAACGCCGGCGCGCCAAAGCGCTTATGCACCTGAAGAATCGCCGATAGAAATGCGCCGCCGCACACCAGCATCACGTATGGCAACATGATGGCGGTGAACTGCAGCATCAGCAGCCAGCGGACGTTGGATGTGTGCAGATTGGCGACGATCAGCGTGCCCAAAATGATCTCGCCGACGATGGTGATCGCGATGAGGATCATCCCCAGCAGCTTCAGCGAGCCGGCGGCGAATCGGTCCGGCGGCTCGCCGTTCTCGCTCGCGCCCCGGCGGATCGCCTGGGCATAAAGCGGGATGAAAGCCTGGGATAACGCGCCTTCGCCAAGAAGCTTGCGAAACAGATTGGGGATGCTGAACGCGAACGTGAACGCCGACGCGATCATCTTCGTCCCGAGGAAATGCCCGGCCACCATATCGCGAACGAGCCCCAATACTCGGCTAAGCAGCGTCAGCGCGCCGATCAGACGGGCATGGCGCAGGAATGAATGCGACGATGTGCTGGTGTCCTGCGGCATCGGTGCGATCAGGTGCGACGCAGCGCGAGAATCAGTTCGATCTCACCCGATGGCCGTGCCAGGGCGGACGAGATCTCGGGGATGCTCTTCCCGTCATCCGCCAGCGCGTAGACTTCGCGGTGGCGCATGTCTTCGTCGCTCGGTGAGGCGAGGTTCTGTCCGGTGACGGGAAAATCGGACGCGGCAAAATTCGGCAGCGGGATCGCCCGCTCCTCCCGCTCCTCCCGCGCCAATTGCTGCAGCCGGCCGATCTTCTGGTCGGCATCTTTAATCAGGATTTCCAGGCGCGCCGCGCGGGTGTCCAGCTGCGCGGTCATCTGTCTGGACATCTCCGACAGCTCGACCAGCAGATTCTCCATCTGCCGCTCGACCGACCGCTGCTGCGACAAGCTGCGCATGAACCCCGGCTTGTCCATCGGGTCTTTCTTTTTCTTCATGAATGGCCGGGCGACCACGTACAGCACGAGTATGCCGCCGGCGCAGAGGATGAGGTAAGGCATTCCCTTTTCGGACATGAAAGTCTGAAGCAGCAGGTTCATCATAGTGATCGCTTTCGATCCAATTTTGCCACCAGGACGCGCGGGTTGCCCGCGTGGTCACGGACTAATTTAACTTCCACGAAGTCGGGATATTGCCCGATCATCTCGGTCGCCGGCTCGCTTTGGTCAAACGCGATCTCCAGGATCACCCGCCCGCCGTCGCGTAGACGGTCCGTCGCGCCCGCGAGAATCCGCCGGTGCAGGTCCAGCCCGTCGGCGCCGCCGTCCAGTGCCAGATGCGGCTCGTACTGGTGCACATGACGCGCGAGCTTTGGCACCTCGGCGCTGGGAATGTAAGGCGGGTTCGCGATGATTACGTCAAACGGCGCGGCATCCACATAGTCCATCAGCGCCGCGAACAAATCGCCGGCCAGCAGCGTGATGCGGTCGCCGAGCTGATGTTTATCAACATTGATTTTCGCAACCGCCAGCGCCTTCTCGCTGACATCGGTCGCGACCACCTGCGCCGTTTTGATGTGCTGCGCGATCGCGATCGCGATCGCGCCGCTGCCGGTGCAGAGATCCAGCACGCGGGGCGCTTCGAAGCCGGGGACATTCCGCACCAGGGTCAGGATCTGCTCGATCAGCGTTTCGGTGTCCGGGCGGGGGATCAGGACATCGGGGGTCACATCCAGCTCGAGATTGAAGAAATGCGCCCGCCCGGTCAGGTACGCGATCGGCTCTTCCTCGCCGGCCCGCTTGACCAGTTCGCGCATTCGCAGCAGTTCCGGATCGGCCAGCACGCGCTGGTAATCGGTATAGAGCTTGATGCGCGGCACGCTCAGGATGTGTGAGATGATCAGCTCCGCGCAGAGCCGCGGCGAGTCGATCTGCTTGCGCTCGAAAAACCCGCGCGTCCACGCCAGCACCCGTTCGACCGTCCATGGTCCGTCAGCTTGCGCCATTGCGAGATGAGTATATTTCACGCCTGACGATTGCGACAGGCGATGGCCGGGATTTGTTGTTCTCCGCCTCGGTGTGGACTAGCTTCAGGCTCAGCGAGGATAGGGATTTCGTATACGTAATCGCCAATCCGAACATCGTCATGCGTATGTACAAAGCTGTTATATTCGGAATTCCATGACCTCGTTTTTGCAAACTCGTGAAGGGTAAGGGGAGAGCGGAGATGACGATGTTTAGAGAATGATTGCAGAGTGGCTAAGCTAACACTAGGCACCTTGTTATGATCGAATGTCTCATTCGGCTCGGCATCGGGGGTTACGACGAGTGGCACATATTGGTTGACTTTGTCCCATTCGACAAATGGATAGACAGCCTTCTTTTGGCTAACCGTCATTCTCTTCAGCAACTCAATCTTTTTGAGAGCCTGATCCTGTGCGCGAATTAATTCCTTCGTTGCTGCTCGAACTTCATGGACTTCGTCAATAGTAAGAATTGTTTTCCACTCAACGACAAGAACAGTATTTTGTTGGGTTGTTGAGTATCCGAGCAAATCGATTTCTCGTTCTGTGCTACCGTCTGTTATTCGGCGATTTAGCTTGAAAGACCAGCCATACGTTTGTAGATACGAACCTAGCTGTCGAAGCATTGATCTCTCTCGGCCGCCAATCACGTTGTCTGCCAATGCTTTGTGTTCTGGAGTTCTGGCCATGAGACGGAGCATGTTCCGGTCATATCTAGATAGAATCACGACGAAAGGGCTCCACGCAATGTTACTTCCGTCAACAAGAAGCGGTTGCTGAAATATACAGGGTGTAATTGTTCGATAATCGTATGTTAAGCGATTTGTGATGGCCAAAACCTTCTCTGAATCGAGGCCAGAATTTGCCTGCATGGCACTTAAGTACCTAGTTCGAGAATACAACTGGGTTGGCATGCAGCGATCTTGTGGGATTCCGGTTCTTGCGTATTCCAAATAGTATAATAGGGCGTATGTGCTCCACATCGATAAGGCCGCCCAGTACGTTGCTAGGTCCTCAACTGAGAAACCGCTAAGGTTTGTTCCAGCTTCGATAACCGACGGTGGCTTAGGTAATTCAAAATCCGGGTCGTTGGCGCGAAGCCTTTCTGGATATGAAAGGTGGACCATGCCTCTCAATAAATGAAATGGAACGATCGCTCTTGGAGAGCCTTTCAGAATTGTCTGATCGGATTCGGCGGCACGGGCCTTTTCGTGACGGACACTCGTCATGAAACCCATTGCCGACTCGAATCCTCGATCATTTGAACAATGGTCAAACCGAACCCGCTTGCCTACCAAATCAACCGACGCAAGCATTAAATTGGAAGAGTAAAGGCGATGGAAATCTGCCAAGTTCGAATATTCGCCTGCGTGATGCACGAACTCAAATCCAGCAGCCAAGAGTTCTTTTGTGATCGCGTTTCCGAGGGTAGTTGGCTGTCCTTTCTGCGTCAGCCATCGCATTGCCTGTGACAAGCCGTCTTCATATTGCTTTATGAGCAGCCTTTGAGTCACGGTCGGCTCTACGCCAGACGACGTGGAAATCATCCAGGGCAAGGACATGCCATCAAATGCTGCGAGAGCAGCAAGTCTCGCATCGGAGTGATCGTGTTTGAATAGTTCTAGCGAAAGATGGAATGGATCAAGCACATCACGTTCAATCCGTCTCACCTCTTCGTCGTTTATTTCAAATGACATCCTAGCTCCTGGCAAATCTTTAGCTCAGTTAGCCGGGCGTGGCCATCGCAAGGCTTAGCATACGACTCACGACGACGAAATTTTACGCCTTTCTCCATAAGAATGATCTTTGTGTTCGTTGGCGAATGAATCTCGCGCTAGCGTCAAACAGCCGGCCCCATCGACTCGAATCGTTTGCAACCGAGGGTAAACGACGAATTCCCGGGCGTTTTGGATTTGTTTCTTCATTCCCGCCCTTTCGCTGCGGGTCATGTCTTGAATGTCGTCGCAGCCGGCGTGATCGAGCCGAGGATGACGTTCTCTTTAGCGCCGGTGACGGAGACGACGTTGGCGGGGAACCGATCGAGGGTGGCGGCGCCGAGAATCGCGAACGCGATCGCTTCACGGGACTGGGTGGGGATGCCGAGGTCGTCGGTGGTCTTGACCTGGCCGTATAGATGTTGTCGGGAGAGCCGCCGCATGATCGCGGGGTTGCGCGTGCCGCCGCCGGCGGCGATGATCTCGCAGGGTTGGCCTTGCGTCGCTTGTAGAATGCCCATGTGGATCGAGTTGCTGACCCAGTGAGCGGCCGTTGCGAGTTGGTCGGCGAGCGATTCGGGCTGAATGTCGGGATTGATCGATCGCTGCCAAAGATCGAGCATGAACGGCCCGTCGGTTGATTTGGGGTAGGGGGCATGAAAATAAGGGCGGATCATCAGCCGGTTCACTCGCTCGGTATTCACACGGCCGCCAAGTGCGATTTTGCCGTCGATATCCACGCCGCCGTGGTCGCGCATCAGCCAGTCGGAAATGCAATTGCCCGGGCCGGTATCAAAGCCGGTGACTTGCTCCAGTGTGCAGCCGGCGGGGAGAATGGTGACGTTCGAGATGCCGCCGATATTGAGGATCACGCGATTCCGCTTCTCATCGCGAAATAAAATATAATCCGCGAACGGCACCAGCGGCGCGCCCTGCCCGCCGGCGGCGCAGTCGGCGCGGCGGAAGTCGGATATCACGTCGATTCCGGTGCGGTAGGCCAATAACGCCGGATCAATCCATTGGATCGTTAGTGGCGGGGCGTGATAAAGCGTCTGCCCGTGGGCGGCGATCGCGGACACGCTCGAAGCGGCCGTTGACGTGTCCGATAGAACCCGCATGACGGCGTGGGCGTAAGAATCGGAGATATCGGCAGCGAGGCTTGCGAGGTCCGCCAGCGCGATCGCGCCCGCTTGGCGCGCCGCAAATATTCGCTCGCGCAGCGCTGGCGGATAGGCATGTTCCACCAGGTGCAGCAGCGTCGCCCGCATCGCCAGTCCGGTGCCGGTGATGCGCACTAATGCCGTATCCACGCCGTCAGCGCTGGTTCCGGACATCGCACCGATCAGAAGTCGTTCCTGCATTTGGCGAGAATCTTACCGCACTCATGGCTTGGCCGGGGTCGAAAGATGGGTATAATCAGGTGTGAAGGAAGAGAATATGCCAGACCAATCCAAAACATCAAAAACAACCGGTGCTGGAACGGCCACCAAAAGCAAGCCCGCACTCAAGCCGCCCAAGCCGTTGCCGCTGTGGAAAGTGCTGCTTCATAACGATGATAAAAACGACATGAAGTTCGTCATGTCATCCATCCTCGAGCTGACGCCGCTCACCGAACAGGACGCGCTGCTGCGGATGAAAGAAGCGCACGACACCGGCGTGGCGTTGATTCTTGTAACGCACAAGGAGCGGGCGGAACTGTACCAGGAGCAGTTTCAGTCCAAAGGTCTGGTTGTGACGATCGAACCGGCGGAATAGCGATTCGTTGCGAATATTTCTAAAGACCAAAGCGCCCACAGTATAACTGTGGGTTTTTCATATGCCGCCTCATACCGGCCGCGAGTTTGATCTGATCGACTGGATCCGGACGCAACAGCGCCCCGGCCCAGGCGTGATCCTGCCGGCCGGCGATGATCTGGCGATCCTTCAAACGACGCCCGGCGATCTGCTGCTGGTGGGGATTGATCAGGTGCTGGACGGGATCCATTTTGATAGCGCCGTCCATTCGCCACGCGACATCGGTAAAAAAGCGATGAATCGCAATCTCTCCGACTGCGCCGCGATGGCGTGCCTGCCGTTCGCGGCGGTCGCAAGCTTCGCGCTGCGGCGCGGGACGACGCGGGACTACGCGCAGGAGTTGTACGCAGGCATGAAAGACGCCGCCGATATTTACGGCTGCGCGATCGTCGGCGGCGACACCGGCGCGTGGAACCAGCCGTTGGCGATCAGCGTCGCGATCCTCGGACGCAGCGCGGGGATCGAGCCCGTTCGCCGTAGCGGCGGCCAAGTGGGGGATGCGATCTACGTCACCGGCCCATTGGGTGGGAGCATTCTTGGACGACACATGAGTTTCGCGCCGCGCGTCAATGAGGCACGGATGCTGACCGGGCAATATCGCATCAACGCGATGATCGATCTTTCGGACGGCTTGTCCGGAGATCTGGCGCACCTCTGCCGCGAGAGCGGCGTGGGCGCGGTGCTGGATGCCGATGCGATTCCGATCCATCCGGACGTGCAACGCCTGCCGGCATCGGATAGTTCGCCGCTTCAACACGCGCTTGAGGACGGTGAGGATTACGAGCTGTGTTTCACAGCCGAGCCCGGTGTCGTGGGCTGCTATAGCATTGGTCGGCTAGTTGCAGAGCCGGGAATCTGGGTGGAAAAAAACGGCACGCGGGAGTCGTTGAAACCGCGCGGGTTCAGGCACGAGTTTTGAACCTATGACCGAGCGCCTTTCACACAGCGTCGCGGATACCGAGCAAATCGCGGCCGAGATCGCGCAGACGCTTCGTGGCGGCGAATGTATCGCGCTGCACGGCGACCTCGGGGCCGGCAAGACCCAGTTCGTGAGAGGATTGGTCAAGGCATTGGGAGGCGATCGGGCGGCGGTCAGCAGTCCCACGTTCGTTCTACTGCACGTGTACAAGACATCGACGCTGACGGTCTATCACCTGGACGCCTACCGCGTGCACGGCGGCGAGGATTTTGAGCAGATCGGTTTTGACGAACTGCTGGAGCAGGGTGGTGTCGTCGTTGTCGAATGGGCGTCGCGTGTTCAGCGTCTGATTCCGCGCGGACATCTTGAAGTGCGGATCACGACGACCGGGGAAAACGACAGGACGATTGCGATTGGACGGTCCGCTTAGCGCCGCATCTTGATGCGGCGATCTTCTTTGCGAAAACCGGAAGCCCGCATCAAGTTGCGGCGCTAAACGGGCACAAAGACTGCGATAAAAAGCGCGGCGCATCAGCGCCTAAACACCGGCACGCGAATACGGTAAACTCGCGAGCGTGAAGCCCAAGACATTGATTCTGCGAACCGCCGGTACCAACTGTGACCAGGAAACCGCGCACGCATTCGAACTCGCCGGTGCGACGGCTGAGCGGGTGCATGTCAATCGGATTCTCGAAAACCCGTCCATGATGGCGGACTATCAGTTGCTCGCGATCCCCGGCGGGTTCAGTTACGGCGACGACATTGCCGCCGGGCGGATCTTTGCCAGCCAGATCATGCATCACCTGCGCGACGCGTTTGAATCGTTCGTGCAGGCGAAGAAACCCGTCATCGGCGTCTGCAACGGATTCCAGGTTCTGGTCAAGACCGACCTGTTGCCCGGAAAAGCCGGCGGATCCTCCCCGCAGTCGGCGACGCTAACGCACAATGACTGCGGGCGGTTCGTCTGCAAATGGGTGCCCGTGGCGACGAGGCCGAGCAAATCGATCTGGACGCAGAACATCGGCCCGCTGGAGCTTCCGATCGCGCACGGCGAAGGGAAATTCG
>JACMML010000349.1 GCA_014379105.1 Phycisphaerae bacterium | reverse complement strand
CGACATTGACCTTGTTTGCCGCCGCAATTTCGGCCGGCGTCAGGTTGCGAATGAAGATTGGCTGTTTGCGCCAGCTCGTTTTGATCGCCTGCCCAGTCTGGATCGCGGAAAGATCGACTTCGATTGACGCGAGGGCCAGCACGTCGGCCGACGGGTTCATCTGATTTATCAGGGGGAGCGCGATTGCCGCCACGCCCACGCCTGCAAAACTGACTGCGGCGACATTGATGAAGTCCCGGCGGCGCACGCCGTCTTCGATCCCCGCATTGATAGATGGAGCCGTCTCGACCGATGCCATGAGATACCCTGCCTTGTTTAACGCTTTTGACCAGACCAATGGCATGAGCCAATGGCGCTGAGAACCCCCATACGCCCAGACATGGGCGGTTGGCGAGGCCAATAGCGGCTTGGCCGAAAGTTGCAAACAGCCAATTCGTGCTTCTTGTACACATTATGCGCGCTGGCCTATGCGGCAACGATGCGGATTGCACTTTATCAGCCCGAAATACCCGGCAATGTCGGGGCGATCCTGAGGCTGGCCGCGTGCTTTTCAGTATCTGTGGACATCATCGAGCCTTGCGGATTCGTCTTTTCGGACGCGCGGGTTCGGCGTGCAGGAATGGACTATATCGCTCATGTGGAAATCACCCGACACCCCGATTGGGCGGCGTTTGCGGCGTCGACGGAAGGACGTTTGATCCTCCTTTCCAGCAAGGCCCAAACGCGACTCGTCGACTTTGCATTCGAGGAAGGCGACATACTGCTCATGGGCCAGGAGAGCGCAGGCGTTCCCGACGCGGTACGTGACGAATGCATCGCTCGGGTCCGCATACCGCTCAGCCCTGAGGTTCGTTCCTTGAACATCTCGGTCGCAACGGGCATCGCGCTTGCCGAAGCGCTTCGCCAGACAGGACAACTGCCCGCATGATCCAGCTCGACTCCCAGCAGACCAAGGCCCGCAACTGGTTCGAAAGCTTGCGGGACAGGATTTGCACCGAGTTCGAAACGATCGAGCGTGAAGCCGGAAGCGATGCCAGTTTCCGTTATTCGCCCTGGAATCGCGACGATGACGCGGAGGGCAACGGCGGCGGCGGTGTACAGGGTTTGATGAAAGGCCGAGTGTTCGAAAAGGTTGGAGTCAACGTTTCAACTGTCGGCGGAGAGTTTTCGGGGGAGTTCAGCAAAACGATTCACGGCGCGGGTGACGATCCGCGATTCTTCGCAACAGGCATAAGTCTTGTCGCCCACATGGCAAACCCTCACGTACCTGCGGTCCACATGAACACGCGCTTCCTCGTTACACAAAAGCGCTGGTTTGGTGGTGGTGCCGATCTCAACCCGCCGCTACCTTATGATGAAGACACTTCCGACTTTCACGCCCGACTAAAGCTGGCGTGCGACGCCCACGACGCGGGGCATTATGAGCGGTTCAAGAAATGGGCCGAAGATTATTTCTGGATTCCGCACAGAGGCGTCCATCGCGGCGTGGGCGGGATCTTTTACGATCACCTCGAAGGGGATTTCGATAGCAACTTTGCCTTCACCCAAGCGGTCGGCGAGGCTTTTCTCGACATTTATCCGAAGATCGTCCGCCGCCGGATGGACACGCCGTTCAACGAGGCGGATCGCGCGTCACAGCTAAACTGGCGCGGCCGCTATGCCGAATTCAACCTCGTTTACGATCGCGGCACCTTGTTCGGGCTGAAGACGGGCGGGAATATCGATGCGATTCTCATGAGCCTCCCGCCGCTGGCGACCTGGGATTAGGCCGTCGGCGCCAGCTGCCGATAAAGCGCCGCACCCAGCAGTATAAGGATAAGCGCGCTGGCGGCGCTGATGGCTGCTTTGAGCAAAGCGG
>JACMML010000348.1 GCA_014379105.1 Phycisphaerae bacterium | reverse complement strand
CGGCATCTCCCATCGATGCTCTTCCACGCGGACAAAATAGCTCGCCACCGCGCGCCGCCCGGTGGGACGCTAATCGTTCTGCGTAAAACAAGTCGGGTTCTTTGAGCGACGAACCTGCCACCATCGCTCGAATCGCGACGCGGCTTCCTCAGCGGCTGGCCCAACAAGCTTGATGATAGTCCACTGCTGAATAGCCATGTCGATAAAGCATAGCCATGTTCCACTGCGGCGGATGGTTTGTCGGGGTCACGCCCACTTCTTGCCCAATGCATCGAGCCCGGCATTTTTCAAGTCGTCGGGAGTCATGACAGGGTGGAATTCCACGTCCGCGTTGAACGTGAGGAACCATGGCTCGGCGTACATTGGAATTTTCGATGAATCGCCCACTTCAACAATGATGATAGCCCCACGCCGTCCGCCATATTCTGTGAAATAGACCGCTTCCGGCTTCGTTTCATCAAGGATACGGTTCAGTTTGTTCCCGACCGTGCCATCTCTGACGGCGGCATTGAACTGCTCATGAGGAAGTTTTACATGAAGAACCATTTTCATCAGTGTCTCCTTTTAGACAAGAATTTTAAATTGCGGTTTCTGTCCTCTTAACGTAAGGCCGTTAAGCGGCCGGGCCGGCAAACGCGCGGCTCTCGACCGACAAGCAGTGTATCCGCAGGCACGGTCCGCTGCATTGACGGATTATCCTCCTTCGACATCGCCGTCTGGGCCGACGCTTTAGCGAAGGAAATGGCGAAGTAACTCGGGTCGTGCCAGCACGCACCAGTTTCAATCTCGCCGTCGGGCGTTTAGATTCGGCAGTACATGGACAAGAGCGTCATCCAATCCGCAGCGGTTTCGAAGGAGGTCGGATCAGTCCGGCTGGCCGCGATCGATGTCGGGTCTAACAGCGTGCACATGATCGTCGCCCAGGCCGATCCGGACGGCGCGGTGACCACGCTGTGGCGCGTCAAGGAGATGGTCGGTCTGGGGCGCATCAGCTTCCCGTCCAAGGCGCTGTCGCGCGAGGCGATGGACCGGTGCGTCGCGTCACTCGCCCGCATGCAACAGGCGGCCAGGCAGCGCGAGGCGGAAAAGATCATCGCTGTCGCGACCAGCGCCATCCGCGAGGCGCGCAACGGCGGCGACCTGATCGAGCGGATTAAGCGCGATTTGAAGCTGTATGTGAAAGTGGTTTCGGCCCGCGAGGAAGCGCGGCTGATCTACCTCGGCATCCGCAGCGCGATGCGCCTGGGGCGCCGGCCGCACCTGATGATCGATATCGGCGGCGGGAGCGTGGAGTTCATCGTCGGGAATGATGATGACGCCAAGCTGCTGGAGAGCCGCAAGCTCGGGGCCGCGCGCATGACCGCGCAGTTCGTCAAAAGCGACCCAATCAGCAAGACGGATATCGGCAAACTGCGTCAGCACTACGAGCAGGAACTCGAGCCGCTGTTGAAGAAGATCAAGGCGCTGCGTCCGGTATCGTGCATCGGCACCAGCGGCACGCTTGAAAACATCGCGGGTCTTTGCCGCGCCGAAGGCGGCGAAGCCGGCGTTATTGATTCAAGCAGCGTCGAGCGACTCTGCAAGCGCCTGGTCCGCACCAACGCCGAAGAGCGGGCGCAGCTCCGCGGGCTGGATGATCACCGCAAGGAGCAGATCGTGGCCGGCGTGGTGCTGGTCTCTACGGTGATGCAGATGCTGGGTATCCAGCGGATCGATTTGTGCAACGCCGCGCTGCGCGAGGGAATTCTGGGCGATTATTTGTCGCGCCATCTTCCGGACCTGGCGATTCGCAAAAATATCCCCGACCCGCGCCGCCGATCGGTGCTCGATCTGGCGCGGCGGTGCAATTGGCACCAGGCGCACAGTACGCAAGTCGCCCGGCTGACGCTCAAACTATTCGACGACCTCGCCGGCCTGCACAAGCTGGCGGCGCGCGATCGCGAGATCATCGAGTACGGCGCGATGCTGCACGACATCGGCTGGCACATCGCCCCCAAGCGGCACCATCGCCACAGCGAGTACCTGATTCTCAACGGCGACTTGCGCGGGTTCAACGAGGTCGAAATCTCGATTATCGCCAACATCGCCCGCTACCATCGCAAAAAGCCGCCGGCCAAAGCCGATAAGGGATATGCGCAGCTACCTTTGACGGCGCGGGCGGTGGTGAATGTCGGCGCGGCGCTACTGAGGATCGCCGACGGCCTGGACCGCAGCCACGCGTCGGCGGTGCAGAACGTCAAGTGCCGCGTGGATAAGAAGGTCATCCAGCTGGGCATCAGCAGTAATGTCGATATTCAGCTCGAGCTATGGGCCGCGCGCAAGAAGCTTGCGTGGTTTGAGCATGTGTTCAAGCACAAGCTGGAGTTTGAGGTGAGTCACTAACCCGTTCATCTGCGATTCGTGGACGGAAACATGTTGAAGGCACAACTTGCAAAACGCGCGACGCATCAGACCAATCGCACCGCGACGTTGTGCTCGCTCAAGAATTGCTTGACGCTTCCGACCGTGTATTCGTTGAAGTGAAAAATGCTCGCCGCCAGCGCGGCGTCGGCGTGTCCGTCGGTAAGAACCGCGAGGATATCGTGCGGCGAGCCCGCCCCGCCGGACGCGACGACGGGGATTTTCACCGCGTCGCTGACCGCGGCGGTCATCTCCAGGTCATACCCTTCCTTGGTGCCGTCGGCGTTCATCACGTTGAGCACGATCTCACCGGCCCCGCGGGATTCGGCCTCTTTGATCCAGTCCATGACCATCACCCCGGTCGGTGTGCGCCCGCCGTTGACGAAGACTTCCCACACCTCGCGGCCGTCCCGGGTGACGCGGTTGGCATCGAGCCCGAGGACCGTCGCGCAGCGCCCGAACTTGGCCGCGATCTGACTGAGCAGATCGGGGTTCTTCACGGCCGAGGAGTTGATCGACACCTTCTCAGCGCCCGCCTGGATCAGGCGTGTCGCATCGTCGAGGGTGCGTATCCCTCCGCCCACTGTCAGCGGCATAAAGCATTGCTCCACCACGCGCTGCACCACGTCCGCCATGATTCCGCGGCCCTCTGAACTGGCGGTGATGTCGTAAAACACCAGCTCATCGGCGCCCTGATCCTGGTACCGGCGCGCCTGTTCGACCGGGTCGCCGGCATCGACATGGTCAAAGAACTTAACCCCTTTAACCACGCGGCCGCGATCGACGTCCAGACAGGGGATAATGCGCTTGGTAAGCATTGAAAAGTGGAGAGTGAAAAGTGGCGAGTGGAAAGGAAGACGGGCATCCGCCCTCTCAACTCTCTACATATTCACTCTCCACTGATCTAAGAAAGGGTAACCGACGGGACTCGAACCCGCGACGTCCAGGACCACAACCTGGCGCTCTACCAACTGAGCTACGGCTACCATAATCGGGGTCGATACTATCAGGTTTGTCCGCCGACCTGTCAAATCATTGCCATCGTTGCAGACGCGCGTTATCAGCCGTATGCGCACCTGAGTTGACAGACCATTTTTCTTGACATATCTCCTTGCCACATCTAGGTTTGATCGAGGCCCGTACACACCACTATGACGCAACGCAGCGCCAACTCCGAGACTGGTACGTTTGGACTCTCATCCAACGTCGATACCGAGATTGGCCGCGTGGTTGTTGATACTGGATTGGCGACCAAAACTGAGATCGAATTCTGCCGCGAGCAGGCCAAGCAGGCGTCTGATCCGAACCAGCGTTCGCTCGCGGATTTGCTGGTCGAGCACGGTTTCATCACCGCGCACCAGGCCAAGCGCATCCGCCGGCAGATGGACGAGCGCAAGAACAGCCAGATCCCCGGCTACGTGCTGATCAGCAAGCTCGGCAAGGGCGCGATGGCGACGGTCTATAAGGGCAAGCAGGTCTCGCTCGACCGCATCGTGGCGATCAAGGTGCTTCCGAAGAAGAGCGGCGAGAGTCCGGAATTCGTCGAGCGGTTCTATAAGGAAGGCCGCGCTGCGGCGCGGCTTTCGCATAATAACATCGTGCAAGCCATCGACGTTGGCTCGACGCCGGACCAGATTCATTACTTCGTGATGGAATATGTCGAAGGCCGCACGCTCTACGACATCATGCAGCCGCCACCAGTGGGCGAGGGACGTAATTTCACCGAAGAAGAAGCGCTGGATATCGGCGTGAAGATGGCCGACGCGCTGGCGCATGCCCATCGCAAAGGTCTGATCCACCGCGACGTCAAACCGAAGAACATTCTCCTCACACCGACCAACGACGCGAAGCTCACCGACCTGGGCCTCGCGCGCGAGGTCGATGACAAGCACGCGGCCGAGACCGAGGCGGGCAAGGCGTATGGCACGCCTTATTACATCAGCCCCGAGCAGATCCGCGGCGATCTGGATATTGATTTCCGGGCCGACATCTACTCACTGGGCGCCACGCTCTATCACCTCATCACCGGTCGGCCGCCTTTTGATGGCGAATCGCCGAGTGCGGTGATGCACAAGCACTTGCGCGAGCCGCTGGTGCCGCCGGACCACATCAACGCCGCGCTCTCCAGCGGCATCAGCGAGATCATCGAAGTCACCATGTCCAAAAACCGCGATGAGCGATATCAGAGCACCGAAGACTTCCTCGAAGACCTCCAGCTGGTCCGCGCCGGCCACGCCCCCAAGCACGCCCGACGCGCGGTCGATCTCGACTCGTTCGAGAAACTCGAACACCACGCCCAGACCGTCGACATCGACCCCGGCACGACCCACAGCGTGCCGTCGGTCTGGCAGAACCCGACGGTGATCACGATGCTGGCGGTGGCGGGTGTGTCGGTCGTGCTGAACCTGATCCTGCTGGCGGTCGTCCT